>JAUMWL010000064.1 GCA_030529665.1 Coriobacteriales bacterium | reverse complement strand
AGCAGCACGATGGCCACGGCAAACGGTACGGTAATCGTGTCAAAGCCAGAGTGGGTAATGAGCTCCACGTACGCACCGACTGCCGCAGCAACAAGAACCGTTGGATTAAGACCCTGCAACGCAAAGCCCACCAGCGCCGATGTCGCCAACATGGCCGCACTGCCCTCCCACGTCTTTTTGTGATCTGCCAAGGGAATCGCCACGTGATGGCGGCCGAACCGCTTGCCCACAAGGGCGGCTGCCGCATCACCACAGCCCCACATGAGGATAGACGCCACCGCAACACTGGGTTGTACGCACAGGCCCCAGCAAAAGGCTACAAGAACTGCATCGCCCCATATGAGCAGCAGCATGCTCCGACGAACCTCGTGCGCCCGCCGCTGTACGAAGAACGCTTCGAATCCAGGTATGCGTTCGCCTGCCGCCAGCAGGGGCCACAGTAGCGCACCCATGGCCACAAGCGTCACTACCACAGGCTGCCATCGATCGGAGGCCCAAATCATAACAGGCGCGAGGAAGAACGCGACCATGTGGAGCAGCTTGCGTCGGACCTCCTGGGGAGGCTTGAGAAAATGGCAGCCGAGCAGGATTGCCGTAAGAACAGGCACAAGGAAGCGTACAAAGGCAACTATGCAGGCAAGCACTTCGTCTGGTGCAGCTGGCAGCACGGCGACTCTCCTTAATCCGCCAAAGGGTTTAGCCCCTTGAGCCAAATCAGAACTGATAACGGACGACGAGAGAGGTCTCCACGCAGATAAAGGCGCACTCCACGGAACAGAACCCCAACGAGAGGAGCACGCTTGCGTAGAGCTCGGCTTGGGCGGCGTGGCGCGCACGAACCTGGTCCTCGCTCAGGCCAAGGTCGCCCGTCTTGTAGTCCACCACAAGCGCAGGACCCTCGCATGCAGCCCCCTTGGTGCACAAGAGGTCGATAGCCCCCTCCACATAGCGTCCATGGGGACTCCCTCCCGAGAGCGCAAAGAACGGCACCTCCGCACGAACAAGCTCCCAGCTCCAGGCCTCTTGTCGCAGCGGACTCTTGCACCAATTCTCCAACGCCGCATCGAGCCGCGCGCGCTGCCTTGCCGAGAGGCCCCAGCGACGGCAGATCTTATCCACACGTGCGGAATCGGGATCGGCCGCCGCCTCCACCATGGACTGGGCGATGGCATGGAAGGCGGATCCAAGGTTTGTGGCCTTGTCTTCGTCCGACGTAACGGGCTCGCCTGCGGCAACGGCTTCGCGCTCCTCTTTGCGCGGCATTGGCGCGGGCAACGTTGATGGCGTAGACGCATGTTCCGGCGCGTGAGCCAGCGCGGAGCTGTAGCTAAACACGTCCTCGCGAGCCCGGCTCATGCTAACCTGGTCGCACCACACGTCCTCGGCCGCAAAGAGATCCACCTCGCGCGCATCCTCAGATGGTGCGCACGCGGCATCAGCGTGCTGGGCAACCAGGTGGCGAACACTTGCCGGAGCCGAGCCTCCGTATGTCACGAAGCCTTCTCCCTCGGGCGGCACCTCTCCCCCAAACAAGGCCCTCACCACGCCCGCAGCCAGCTCCGACGAGATACCCTGCTTGGTGGTGGGAACGTTCATGGCAAGCACCAGCGCCTCACGCGCACGGGTAAGCGCCACATACAGAAGGCGCGCCTTCTCTTGCGCGTCGGCCTGTTTGGCCTCCTCCTTCATGGTACAAGCCTCGTCCACGAGGTCTCCCAAATGACTGGCCTCATTTGCGCCGTCCAGCTTTGCACCGCCCTTTGGCGTAACGACCACCCGGACCGTTCCGTCATCGTCCTTGCGCGACAAGAGCCCGCCGTCCATGCGTGGGTTGCCCCAGCACTCGGCAACCGCCACCACGGGATACTCCAGCCCCTTGGAAGCGTGAATGGTCATAACGCGCACCGTGTCTTGCTCCTCGCCGGCCAAGGACGCCGGGGCGACCTTGCTAACCTCAAGCCAGTGGGCGAACTCGGCCGCAGCGCGCACGGGACCAAGCCCCAGCTCCTGCGTAAGATCGCGTATGTAGCGTATGGCAGCGAGAACGTTGGCCTCGACGGCGGTACCGGCCGGCCCTTGCCCCTCCAAACGAGACAACCAACCGGAGCTTCGCACCACATCCAGGCACACGTCGGCAACGGGCTTGGTGGCAACGGCGTCCAGTGCGGCTTGCAAAACGTCGTGCGCGTGACGCAACCTCTGCGACGGCTCCGCATCGTGGAAGAACGAGAAGTCCGCCAGCCCTCGGTCTATGGTGCGCTTGGTAGGCGCGTCAAGCTTCTCTTGCGCACGGGACCCAAGCTGGAGAAAATCGTTGGCGTCCAGCTCAAACATTGGGCTGGACAAGAGTGGGAACAGGCCCGACTGGGTATCGCGCGGATTGGCAAGCGTGCGCAACAGGGCAAGCATTACGCCTACCTCGGGTGCCTTGGTAAAGGTCGATCCGCCCGTTACCACGCACTCCAGGCCGTGGGAACGCAGAGCGTCTATGTATACGTCGGCATGGGTGGTAGAGCCCAGCAGAAGCGCCATGCCTCCGGCAGCCTCTCCGGCATCGCGATAAGAGCTCAGCCGCTCCGCCACCTGAGTCGCGAGCTGCGCCGTTCTGTCCTGCGCATTCGCATCCTTGCCCTGGCCCGTGGTCATCTCCACGGCAACGCGGGGCAACGATTGCGCTCGATAGCCGTCCATTCGCGTGGGACACGCATCCAGATGCATAAAGTCGTCCAGCACGCCAGACGGCCCGCCACACACCGCATCCACAAACGCCAGGATGTCGGCATGGCTGCGATAGTTCATGTCAAGACGAACGTGCCCGGCGGCAGGAACGCGCGTGCCACGAGCATTGAACACGCTCACGTCGGCACCGCGGAACCGATAGATGGACTGCTGCGCGTCACCCACCGTGGCCAGATGTCGCGGCTCCTGGCTAACTGAGGCATCCAACCCCGACATGTCAGCTGAGTGCGTCTCGCCACCTGAGGGGGCGAGCTTCCCGGATGTGATGGTGCTCCGCGCTCGCTTCGCTCGCTCCACTTCGTGAGTCGCACCCTCGCATCCGTGAAGCCCGCCCCCACCCGCCAAGAGCGAGATAAGCTCCAGCTGCTTAGAGTCGGTGTCTTGGAACTCGTCCACCATGACGAGCCTAAAGCGACCTGCATAGCGCGAACGCACCACGGGGTCACCTCGTACCGCGCCTAGTGCCAGCGTGATGAGGTCGTCGTTGTCCAAGAGTGCCAGAGAGCGCTTGAGCTGCGTGTAGCACTCCTCCGCACCAAGCGCGATCTCTAGCAGGACCGGCGCCAGCTCGGCCGAACCCGCCAGCTGCACCATGGCCCTGGCATGCGCGAGTTCGTCCTTTGCCTCCGCAACCAAGTCCGCAATCGCCTTGGACGAGCGCGGCACCTTGCACGACTCCAACGCCACATTGGCACGCTCGGCCGTGCGCGACCCAATCGGAAGCTCGTCAAAGGCATGCAACGCCTCGAGAGAGGGCAAGACCGCCTTCTGAGCCGCAGCACTGAGCTTAGCCGACCCAAGCGCCTCGAAGCTGCGCGTGAGATCTGCCATCGCCATACCAACAGCGCCCTTGTTCGCCCGTATCACACGCAACGATGCAAACCCGTCGCTGGCCGCGTGGGCAAGGCTCAGCAACGACTTCACGCGCGTAACCACACCCGTATAGTCAAGCTCCTCAAACGCCTGCCACACGGGCGAGTCGCGGCGCGCGTTGCGACGAGCCGCGCCAACGGCGTGCTCCAGCGCCACGTCCAAGAGTTCCTCCTGCTGGTGCGTTCCACACACGCCGAAGCTTGGGTCAAGGCCAAGCTGCAGCGCGTTTCTTTTTAGGATGCGCTGGCACATGCCGTGAATCGTGCTTATCCATGCCGAGTCCACGGCAAGGGCCGCCTCTTGCATGCCCGCATTGCGCAGCGTCGAGCGCACGCGCTCCTTGATCTCGCGCGCCGCCGCATTGGTGAAGGTGATCACCAGCACCTGCGACAAGTCGTCCAAGAACGGTTTGCCGTCCTTGCCGGAGCCCGGACAGAGTGCCCATGCCACGCGCCTCGTGAGCGTAAAGGTCTTGCCCGACCCCGCGCCTGCCTCCACAAACAGCGGCTCGTCAAGCGTGGTGGCAATGGTGCGCTGGGCGTCGTTTAAGGTAGAGAGGTCAATACCAGTCATGACAGCCTCCTCTCGCAGTTGGCAACGGGACAGAACGCGCATGCCGCCGCATCAATGGGATCGGCCTCTATGTGCCCTTCTCGCAGGCGCTGTACCTTTTGCGCGATTGCCTGTTCCGTGGCGTCAAGCAGGGCGTTCATGCCGCGCTCGCCATCTTGCCCAAAGGTCTCTTGTTGATCCACGACCACCTGGTTGGCACGGCGCGACCCCAGCGTGCCGCCATATATGGCATTGGCCTGCGCCTCGTCCACCGCGCCAGCGAGCTCGTGGCTCCCACGCGTACCCAAATACAGCGCACCAACTATGCGCAAGTCCGCAAACGCCCTGCGCACCACCTGAGCATACAGAAGCGCTTGGATGCGTCGTGGCAGAACGAAAGCCCCATCACCTGCCGCATTGTTGCGCGCCAACGACGAATACTCCGCAAAGAAGCCCGTCGGACCCTTGTGCTTGTAGTCTATGATCACGACCTGCCCCTGGCCGTTTATGTCTATGCGGTCCACCGTGCCGGTAACGCGCACGCCCGCATACTCGGCATATGCCACTGCGGGCAAGCCGTTTTGGTCCTCCTTTACCCGACCACGCCCAAACTCCCACTCAAACGCCTTGGGCTCGAAGCCAACCAGACGCTCGGCCGTGTAGTCCAGCGTGGACAGGAGATCGCGATGCAGCCGATCCATGGCAGCCTCGTCCTGGGCCCCATGCGGAATGAGTGCTTGATATGCCGGGTGCGATCCCGAGCGCATGTGCTGATGCTCGCGATGAGCGGCAAACTGGGCATTCAGCACCTCACGCGCGTGCTGCATGCCCTTGGCGTCTTGGGCGTCCAGACGTGCCGCGCCTTCCAAGAAGAGCTGTGCGTAGGTGAGCTCGAGCACCCTATGGGCAAACGTACCCATCTCCAGCGGACCAAACCCCGCGTCGTTGTCTCCCAGCCGCAAGCGCCGCAGGCTGAACCACTTGAGCGGGCATTCCAGGTACGACTCCAGCTGGGATGCTGAGAGCACCGGCAACCCACCTGGCAGCTCGGCACGACCCTCCTGCGGCACCGTTACCAGGCGCCGCAGAGAATCGTCGATGCAGCCAGCCGGGGCTACCACCTCGCTCGCCAGCGACGAGGGAGCCCCTCCCGCAGCCGAAAGGTTTGCCCGGGCATCGTCCTCCGCAAGGCCTACGCTCGGTGGTTCCTGCTCGTAGCACGAGAGCAGCTCCGTGAGCATAACTGCCTCGTACGTCTCGTGCGAATCGGCCAAGAAGAGCGGGCGTTCCAGCAACAGACGCCGCCTGGGAAGCGCGCAGAGCTTGAAGAAGAGCGTGCGCTGGGATGCCAGAGCGTCGGGTTCCCCCTCGATGCAAAGGTCACCGAGCATGCCCTCCAGCTCGCCATCGCCCGCGGGCACCGCGAAGTCCGTGGAGGTGAGGCCGCACAGCACGGCCACGTCAAACGACCCTGGGGGCATCGATGCCGCAGCGCCTCTGCCAACCAGCAGCACGCAACCGCACTCGGTCGTGGCGTGGGCCTGCGGCCTCAACGCAACGGACGTCGCTCCCAGCGCCAGCTCCACCATACTCGCCAACTCGTACAGGGACACGCAGGATTCGACCGACGGGTCGGCCGTTATGCCCAGCTCCTTGAGGGTGCTCGCCACGCTGAGAAACGACGCGAGCACGGCGGTAGCCTCCTCGTATGCCAGCGACGTGAGCCGCGCAGACGCATCCAGGGTTGCGCCAGACCCGGACTCCACATAGGGGGCGAGCAACTTGGAGGCCGCAGAGCCCATGCGTCCCCGCAAGAGCTCGCGCGTCGCCCGCTCCACGGGACCCGAGGTCGCCTTGGCACTCTGCAGCTGGGCAAGAACGTCTGCGGGCGAGAGCAGGCGGTCGGTGCGCCAGGATATGTCCAGAGCTCGTGCCTTGGCGGGTTCCACGTGAGCGATATCGCTCAGTAGGAAGTCAGCAAGCTCGCGCGGCGGCCACCAATCCATGTTGCCCACCTGCACGTATGTACCGTCAACGCCCTCCCTTGGCGCGGGCCAGCTCTTGCCTAGCTCAACAAGCTGCGCAACCGTACGGACGTAGCCCATAAACGCACGGCCAGACTCGGTGTGCAGCACTGGCACGCTTAGGTTCGCACGCACCGTGAGTCCTCGTGCCACAAGCTTTGGCGCAAGCTCCCGCCATGCGCGCCGCACGTCGGGAACCACCACCACGGCCTCGCCCAACTCGTCGCTCGCAAGCGCTTCCAGCTCGCGCGCAACAAGCTCCGCCTCAGCCAAGGGTCCCGAGGACTTGAGGAGACGAACCGCACCTGTGGGGCTCACCGCCCCCTGCACCCTAAAGAGCGCGTGGAGCAGTCTTTCCAGCTCGGCGTTCCTTCGTGCGCCGCTCTTTTCCCCCAGGTCATCTTGGCTCTCTTGCGAAGCATGCCGCACTTCCACGCCACGCTTGCGCGCATCGTGCTCAACCTGCTGCGCCATAGTTTGCGCTTGACCGCCATACGACGCCGCACCCGTGCGTATTACCAGCGTGACATCCGTGCGCAGCGCCAACTCCAGCACAAGCTCGCGATCAGCCCGCGCAAGCTCGCTAAACCCCACGAGCGCGACGGGAGGAATCGCGACCTCAGACTCGGCCAACACCTGAGGCAGCGTGCATGCACAGGTGGCGTATTCAACAAGCCCGTTTTTGTGTAGGAGCTCCTCATACGCGGGCAGCAACGATGCCGCACGCACCTCTGCAGGGGTCAGCGCTTCCGCATGCTTGCGCAGCGCGTCTTGCATCCACGGCAACCCGTGTTCGGCTAGCGAGCACAGGAGCCTTATGGTACCGGGAGTCTGCCCAAGCGCCAGGACATCTCGCTCCGGCGCTTGTCTGAGCACCTGCGACATAAGGAGCGTGCGTGCGGGGCCGTCCGCCATGCGACGCCCGTCTCCCCACACGTCCCAGCGGTCGCGTACCCATGACCTTGGCGTCGCCACTTCCACTCCCAGCGAGAAGCCCGAATCCGCAAGGGTGGTCTGCACTTGCAGCACCTCGGCAAACGAGGGGGCCAGCAACAAAACGTTGCCACTGCGCGCCAGCTTGCCCACGAGCCTTTGGACGGTTTTCCCAGCAAGGTGTTCGTCTGTTGTTGTTTGGATGGTTAGCGACATGCGCTCCCCTCTTTCGTTCGTGCACGTGTTGCCTACGATTCTTTTGCCGACGAATCATTAGGTTACATGGTACCCCACGCACGAGACAAGAACTCAGAAACGCACACCTGTCGGTTGCGATATGGCAAAAAACAGGTATAACTATTGCACGTCTGCACTCATATACGAGAAGGAGGATTCATGAGCTTTATCCTAACGTGGGTCGTCGCGGCCATTGCGGCGGCCGCTGCCTGTTGGCTGGTTCCCGGATTGGTGGTTCTGGGAGGGTACATGGGCATAATTACGTTTGCCTTGGCCGTCGCCTTGGTGAACGCGAGCATCCGGCCCATCATGCACTTTATCTCGCTGCCTATCACCATTCTTACGCTGGGCATCTTCCACTTTGTGGTGAATGCGATCGCGCTCAACATTGCCAGCTGGCTCTCGCTCAACCTGTTCCACGTTGGCGTGTACGTGGAGAGCTTTTGGGCGGCGCTTTGGGGATCGATCGTCATCTCCATTGTCTCGGCCATCGTTGGCTCGATCGTCGGCCTCGACGACGACTAGCGGATTGGGGCTTGGCCCCTTTTCGCCATTTAAAGCGGCCCCCTTGTTGTTGCTCAGCAAGCAACAACAAGGGGGCCGTCCCACGTTTACGGGATTTGTTACGCCATAATCTTGCGGAAGAGTTCCTTCACGGTCTCGTGATCGGCCTCGCGCGGGTTGCCGGGATAGCAGGCATCGGCGAGTGCGTCGTTCGCGAGCTGATCAAGGTCGGCCTCCACAAGCCCGTCGCAGGTCTTGGGGATGTTTACGTCCTCGGAGAGCTGGCGCACGGCAGCGATGGCGGCATCGGCTGCCTCGTCGGTGCTCATGCCAGCGGTGTCAACGCCCATGGCCACGGCGACCTCGGCCAGACGCTCGGCCACAACGGGCTTGTTGTACTCCATGGCAATGGGGAGCAGCATGGCGCAGGCGACACCGTGCGGGGTGTCGTAGTGCGCGGAAAGCGTATGTGCCATGGCGTGGTCGATGCCCAGGCCCACGTTGGAGAAGCCCATGCCAGCCACGTACTGGCCAAGCGCCATGCCCTCGCGGCCCGCGCCTGGCTCGCCGGACTTTGCCTCGGCATACGACGCGCGCAGGTTCTGGCTAATGAGCTGGATGGCCTTAAAGTGGAACATGTCCGAGAGCTCCCAGGCACCGCGAGTGGTATAGCCCTCGATTGCGTGGGTGAGCGCATCCATGCCGGTAGCGGCGGTAAGGCCTGCGGGCATGGAGGCCATCATGTCTGGGTCGACCACGGCGACGTCGGGGATGTCGTTGACGTCCACGCACACAAACTTGCGCTCCTTCTCCACGTCGGTGATCACGTAGTTGATCGTGACCTCTGCGGCAGTGCCGGCGGTGGTGGCGACGGCGATGGTGAACACCGCGTGATTCTTTGTGTCGGCCACGCCCTCGAGCGAGACGACGTCGGCGTACTCGGGGTTGGTGGCAATGATGCCAATGGCCTTGGCGGTGTCCATGGCGGAGCCGCCGCCCACGGCCACGATGCAGTCGGCGCCGGAAGCGTTGAATGCCGCCACGCCGTCCTTTACGTTCTGGATGGTGGGATTGGGCTTAATCTGGCTAAAGAGCTCCCACGCGATGCCGGCCTCGTCAAGAAGATCGGTCACCTTGCCCGTGACGCCAAACTTCACCAGGTCGGGGTCGGAGGCAACGAAGGCCTTCTTAAACCCGCGGCGGCTAATCTCGCCGGGGACCTCGTTGATTGCGCCTTTGCCGTGATAGCTTATGTTGTTGAGTACGAAACGGTTTGCCATTTGATGACCTCCCATGCGAGTGTGGATTCCTACAGCACGCAATTATACGGCAGTTTCGCAAAAAAAGTGGCACACCTCTCTTCCAGAAACGGTGTGCCACATGCTATGTCACAGCTGCTATGCCTCTTTTTTGCGCCGCGAGAAGAGCGATCGCGTCTTTGACTTGTTGCCACCCTCTCCGGAAGGACGGGCAACGGTTCTGCGAGGGGCGTCACCCTCCCACTCCAAGTCGAAGAACGATGCCCAGGGGTCACCCCTGCTCACCTCCACGCCATACCTTGCGTCGGAGTGCGCCTGCTCAACGCGCATGACAAACATCCCCAGTACCAGGAACAGCCCCGACATTATTGATGGCCCCAGCCACAGCGCGTAATACAGGACGTCGCTCGTCTCTAACAGCATATCGAATATGCCAACGATAAACACCGCGTACATGACCACGATGTGAAACAGCCCCCAGCGCCAAGCCAAGCGTCCCGACGCGCGTGTGCGATGCTGCAGGACCTCGCCCATGATGAACCCATAGGGCACGCAGCCAATGGCAAACGGCATTAGGAACAAAAAGACCCAATGCCCACGACCAATCCCACCGTAGCGCGAAAGCAGCGGTCCCAAGGCAGACAGGCCAAACAAGACCAAGTATGTAAACCACAAAGGCGCCACTCGTTTAAAGGACTTACCCATGACTCCCTCGCTTCTGTTGCACAAACCTGTATGACAGAATAGGACAAACGACCCACTCCGCGCAAGCGTTATGGGGAAAAGGCAGGACGTACGCACGATTACCGCAGCCAGGAAGTTACATTTGGAATGTTTGCGTCACTATTGGCGCTGACGAGCCACAAGCTCGGCAAACAATCCGTCGCGCTCCATGAGCTCCTCGTACGTCCCCTCCTCGGCAATGCGACCTCCGTCCACCACCATTATGCGGTCGCAGTGCCGTACGGTGGAAAGACGATGCGCAATGACCAGCCGCGTGCACCTCAGGCCGTCGAGCGAGTCGCTCACATGGCGCTGGCTCACGTTGTCGAGCGCGCTCGTGGCCTCATCAAACATGAGGATGCGCTTATGGCCACAGATGGCTCGCGCAATCATGATGCGCTGGCGCTGGCCGCCCGAGATTCCGCCCCCACCCTCGGTCACCATGGTCTGCATGCCCATGGGCATCTTTCGGATGTCGTCGGCTATACCGGCGAGCTCGGCCGCCTCCCAGGCGTCGTCGAGCGTCGCTGACGGCGTGGAAATGGTAATGTTGGACGCGATGTCGCTCATGAAGAGCCGACCGTTCTGCGTCACCGTGCCTATGTGGCGGCGCAGCGACCCTGCGTCCACCTTGGAGGCATCGTGCGGCCCAAAGGTGATGGTGCCACGCTCGGGCTGCTCGAAGCCCAGGAGCAGGCGCATTATGGTGCTCTTGCCGCAGCCGCTTTTGCCCACGAGCGCCACGTACTCGCCGGGGCGCACGTGGAACGAGAGGTCCTTGAGCACGTAGGGCTCGTCCGGCCCGTAGCGGAACGACACGCCCGAGACCTCGATGGCACCCGTAAGCCCGCTCACGCTTGGCTTGTCCAACGCAATCTCCGGGATGGCCTCAAGAATAGGGGCTGTCATCCGAAGCATGGGCCTTATCTGAGCAATCTGCGCCCCCATGGCCATGAGCGAGAGCACGGCAGCCATGAGCTGGCCATATGCCACGTTAAACGACATGTAGTCCGCAACATCCACGTGGGCGGCGCCCGCACTTGCATAGATGGCAACGGTCCCCAACATAGTCACAATGGTGCTTATGGCGGGAAGTGCCCGCACAAAAGCCGGGCGGTTATATGCCAGCCTTGCGTAATCTGCGTAACCGTTGGCCCATTGCGCAAAGGCGCGGTCCTCCGCGCCGGCGAGTTTGAGCTTTTGTATGCCGTTTAGCAGGGCCGTCTCCATGCCGGAGAGCGTCGCCTGCGACTCCATGGTCAGCAGGTTGTACCGCGCATCGAAGTACAAGGACGCACACGCGACCATAAGCTGGGCGATCACCACCAAGAACGCCGGCAGCACCAGGCTCGGAGCATAGATGGCAATCTGTGCCAGATAGGTTAGCGAGAGGAACGTGGTAAGGCCTGATCCCATGAGCACGGATGAGAGCGTCTGCACGAGCAGGGGAATCTGCGACACGCGGGAGCCCATCTCGCCGCCGGAATGGCCCTTAAAGAAGCTGGTGGGCAGGGTGAGCATGCGCGCAAAGGATGCCGCTTCGACCGCGACTTCCAGCTTGGTACAAATGCGCTGCGTAACGAGGTTGCGGCAGGCGCCTATGATTACGGTGGAGACCGAGACGCCCACAAGCAGGGCAGCGATGGGAGCGATGAGCGCCTCCTGGCCGCTCGGCACCACCACACTAAAGACCACCTGGTTGGCCCAGGCAGGAAGGAATCCCACCAGCGTGGCCACGATCGCGGCAGCGAACACCAGCAAATAGTCGCTTATCTCAAAGACGGACACCATAAACGCCAGGAGATCGCGCGTGCCCAGCGGGCGGGCGGGCAGCGGCTTGTAGAAACAGGTTGCCTGCGGACGTATGCGACCAGCCGTCGCCTTCCTAACGCGCACGCGCGCTCCAGTTGCCGGATCGCTAAAGGCATAACCGCCCAGAGCACGAGGCAGCAGCGCCACGGGCTCGCCCGTGTCCAGCTTGCCCAAGAGCGCGCCAGTGGCATCCTTGTACCATTCGCCATCCAGGCGTACGCCGCGCCGCATGGTGCCCGTGGGACGACAAAGCCATTCCAAGCGTTCCTCGGCGTCGACGACCCCCTCCGGGACTTCGCCCGGCTCCACGCCCATATGTCGCAGGCAGGCACGCGCCGCACCGTCGATAAGCTCTAGGTCGTCCTTGACTACGCGCGGGGCGGCACCCGGGGCGGTAACGCTCGCGGCAAGCTTGGCGTAGGCCGCGTCGGTCATGGCCGAGTCAAGCCTCGTACGTGCCTCTACCTGGGACTCATAGAAGTACCCGCCATCCATGGGATTCATGCTAGTCGCTCCTCACGAGTTCGGCGTAGGTGCTGTTGGCGGCCATGAGCTCCTCGTGAGTGCCGCTCTCCACAACCTTGCCTTCGTCGAGCACGATTATCTCGTCGCAGTCGCGGATGGTGGAGAGGCGATGGGCCACAACGACGCAGGTTATCTCGCGCTGCCGTATGGCGCGTATTACCTCGGCCTCGGTCTGGGCGTCGAGGGCAGACGTGGCCTCGTCGAGCACGACGACCGTGGGGTCCTGGGCAAGTACGCGGGCAATCTCCAGTCGTTGCAGCTGTCCGCCGCTAAAGTTGTCGCCTCCCGGCAGGATGCGACAGCCATAGCCGCCCTCACGCGAAACAACCACGTCGTGGATCTGGGCGTCACGACAGGCCAGTATAGCCTCGTAGTCCTCTATGGAACGGTCCCAGAGCCTCACGTTGTCGGATACCGTGGCGTCAAACATTACGACATCCTGGTCTACCACCGCGAGCGACCCACGCAAAACGGGGTGCGGTACCTCGTCAAGCGGCGTGCCGTCAAAGCGGACCTGGCCTCCCCATGGCTTGTATAGCCCGCTCAGGAGCTTGGCTATGGTCGACTTGCCACATCCAGAGGGACCCACGAGCGCCACCCACTGACCGGGCTCCAAGTGCAAGGAGAAGTCCTGTATGAGCGGCGGATCAAGCGGCGAGTAGCCAAAGGTCACGTCCATAAGGTCGACCCTGCCAACGAGCTTCTGGCTCTGGAAGGAGCCCGGTGCGATTGGCTCCGCAGCCTCCTCGGGTACGTCCGCTGGATAACGCAGCACATCCTCCACGCGCTCCATGCTTGTATGCGTCTCCTGAATCGTCTGTCCCAGGTTGATGAGCTGGGTCACCGGCGCCATGAAGGCCGCAAGGAACCCTTGGAATGCCAAAAGCGTGCCGGAGGTGAGGTCCCCCCGCACAATGAGCCAGGCGCCAAGCACCAGCACGGAGGTGTTCGCCAGCTCGGTGAGCAGAAGCGGGATGGAACCCAGCCGCATATTGATGTGCGCGAGGCGCACGCGCCCCTCGTTCACGCTCGCCTGGTAGCCGGCCCAGCGTTGGAAGTACCCCACCTCCGCGCCAGCCGACTTGATGGTCTCTATCATGTCGACACCGCTCACGGTGGTAGCGTAGAGCTTGCCGCAGTCCCTGGACATGGATCGCGACACGTTTACGCGCTTCCCCGAGGTATGACGCGCCACGAAGGCGTTGAGCACCACCGTGGCGACACCCGCCATCGTAAGCAGCACGCTTTGGCGAAGCATCACCACGAGGTATAGCGCGAGCATGCCGGCATTCACCGCCACGGGGGCCAGCTGGCCTACCAACGCAAAGGCAATCGACTCGTTGCTGTTTTGCCGTTGCTGCAGGTCGCCCACCATGCGCTGCGCATAGAAGCCCACCGGCAGGTGCAGAAGGTGACGCATAAAGCGGCTCGAACTCACCACCGCAATCTTGCCTTCGATACGGGCAAGGCTGAGGGCGTTGACGACAGACACCGCACCGCACGCCGCCGCAAGGGCAAGCATGATCGCAACGAGCGGCCAGAGCAATTCGTAGTCGCTGCCGCTAAGGATCCTGTCCATAAAGACCTTGGCGAGCGAGGTGCTCATGATGCCCGCAAGCGAGACGACCGCAGCGCATGTCATCACAAAGGCAATGGTCGAACCCATCCCCTTTAGGCGTCTGAGCATGAACGCTACGGTGTCGGGCGGCTGCCCGCCCTTCTTAAACGCGTCGGTGGGCTCGAACTCCAGCGCGATACCGGTAAACGACCCTTCGAACTCGCTCATGGGCACCTTTACCTGACCACGCGCAGGGTCGTTGAGGTAGGCGCAGTCGCGGCCAAAGCCGGTGAGCACAACGAAGTGGTTGAAGTTCCAAAAGAGGATGCAGGGGTACTTTCCCTTTTTGCGTATGGCCTGGGCACCAAACGTCTTGCCCTTGGCCGCAAGGCCGTAGCTGCGTGCCGCCTTAAGGATGTTTAGGGCTTTGGAGCCGTCACGCGAGACGCCACAGTCCGCGCGCGCCTGCTCTAGCGGTATCCACCTGCCGTAGTACGCCAGTATCATTGTGAGACAGGCCGCGCCGCACTCCAGTGCCTCCATCTGCATGACCTGGGGAACGTTCCTCACCCTCTTTTGCGCCACGGTAACTCCCTACTCGCCCAAGACGAGCGTTATGGGGGCAACGCGCTCACAAGTAATGTTGACCGTTAGGGGCACGCGCTCGGCGAGCGTGGAGACGTCTCCGTCGAAGGTGACCTCGCAGGCCCAGTTGCCCTCCACAAGCGACTCAACCAGGTAGTCGCTCCTCAGCACCGATGAGGCCTCGTCACGGGAGAGCGGTATGCTCGCGACCTCGGCGACATGCATCTTGGCGCCACCCACGAGAGCCGCGTCACCCTTGTGGAGCCGCGCCGCGTCGTCGGCGGGCAAAAAGCACACCGCACGGCCATCCAGCACCACACCCGTCCCTGTTACGCCCGTTGACAGCGAGCCAAAGACGCCCCATGCAAGAAGCCCCATAAGGAGCGCGATGCAGGCCACGAGCACCGCCCACACGCTTGGGGTCGTTACCCGCACGTACTTATCCAGAGCATCTGGACTACGCAGCTTCTCCGTTGCCTTCTTGTTGAATATGGAGGAGCCCTGCTCCGCCATGCCCGCACTCCCTTTCCTCTGCCACGCACAACAGGTTGGTGACTCGTACGTAGAGCGTATCAGAGTACATCATACATTTCCACAGTGCAGGTCGAGCCGGGACGGGGCTGGCGTGCTGTGATCGCGAGCAGTGTGGGTGAGAGTCCCAGCAGCGTGCTGTATTTGCGAGCTGTGTGGCTCAGGCGGCGCCAAATGTGCTGCCTTTTGGAGCTGTGTG
>JAUMWL010000063.1 GCA_030529665.1 Coriobacteriales bacterium | reverse complement strand
CAAAAGCGGAGGTTGCGCCGACGACGACGCGCCGCCTGCACCAACGCCCCACCGCCCCCGCATGCTGGGTGGTGGGGTAAGGACTTGCCTGCGGCTATGAACGTCGGTGGGGAGCAAGTCCACGGAATCCGGATCGGAATCGTTTGTGCTAATTTGCTGCACGATGGAGCCGTCGAGCATCGTTTGGTCAAGGATGGCCCTGCCGCCCTCTTCGCTGCAGTTCTTTATCATACTGTCGATGAACGGCGCGCTGATCCGCGCGTACTCCCGTGTCATCAACTGTATGTTAACGCCAAGGTAGCGACTCACGAACTCCCGATAGGAGGGGTTGCTGCGTACGCAGCGTACGGCATCGCCCCGAACCCCAATGACGCCGACGGGGACCGTGCTAAAGGAGTCCTTGCAACGACTCCTCTTCCCGGCTGGCAATTGAGTCCAAGTCAAAGACGTTGATGCGGCCAATCAGCTTAAAAATAGGAGGCCGATAGTGGGTCTTTGAATCCGTTGATCTGGCCGCTGGCACGCCATTAGTTGAGTTCCGTCAGCGTGATGGTTCAGCCCTTGACACGCCACCTGATCATGCTTTTCGCGCGCTGCCATGGCGCAGCTCATACCACATCTTCTCGAGCTGGCGCGCGGGACCTGACGCCTTGCCCTCGGACGGCGTTACGAGTCGGATGCGTCGAGCCGCGGAGGCCACCACGACGCCCATTTCCCCCATCCTAGAAGAGCGCAGGCGCCTTTCGAACTTCTCGCGCTCCTGAGCGAGCGTGTCGGCAGCCAAGGAGGAGCGCTCCACGACGCCGTTTACAAACTGGTCCATGTGCTCGTTAACGCTATCGCTCGTGGAGGCCGCAATCTGCGCAAATCGCGTGAGCGCCGTAACGGTAAGAGTCGCGTCAACCGAAACAAGTCCCACAAGCACAAGCGATAGAGCCTCGATAAGCTCGGGAGGCAGAGCGCTGGTAATGTCAATCGTGGGCTGGTATAGCACGTACACTACCAGTAACCCCATAATACCGAACAAGATCGTGGCGGGGAGGCAAACCCGCCCGTTGATGTTGAGGGGCATGTTGCCGTAGTCCCACCAACGCGCGTGGAAGAGCTTTTCCAACGCCCAGCTGGTCACGTACTCAAGTACAACGCTGCCCAATGCCGTGGCAACAAAGACCTGCCAGGCACTCACGACAATGCCCTCGCGCTGCACCAACTGCCATGCAGCCATCATACCGATGACGCCAAACCCATAGATGGGGCAAACGGGGCCATACAGGAAGCCTCGGTTCTCCCATTTGCGCTCGACGATCGTGCAGTAGGCGCTCTCGTACACCCATCCCAACACGCTATACAACAGGAACCAGACAACGTAGCGACTTATCCACACGAGCGTCTCACGTCCTTTCGCCTGAACAGCGTTTCGTACAAAGACGCGCACTTGTCTGCCACGCTTACCAGAATCGCCTCGCGCGTGTGAGGTGTGTGCGTGATGCCCAACGGCCACATGTGACAGCGAATGACGTGCTGGACCTCGTCGTCCGCATGGAAGTACCTCACGGCGTTGCGACGAGCCACCTCCGGGTGACGATAGCTGTGCCGCCAGCCCGACCCATGCCAGTCGTATAGATAGAAGTCATGGAGCAGGGCCCCGGCCAGAAGCGTGTCGGTGTTCGCCCGGAGTCTCAGCACGCGGTTGAGCCATAGGGATATCTTGGCCACGGCCAGGCAATGCCCCAGCGTCGACACGGCGCCGTGCTGGGTGTAGGAGGCCATCTGTCGCACTACCGGAGAGGCGAGATAAGGCGCCAGTGTTGTCTGGTAGATACGTTGGTCCTCTTCAGTCAAGCGCATGACACTCCTTGGTCGTCGTCCAGCAGGCCGCTGGATTGCAATGTGACAACACCCTCCGCCCCGTTGCCACGCGGGAACGGAGGGTGCGACGGGGCTATGCAGCCTCGGCAAGCTCGGCATCTTCGGCGCCAGTGTAGGTGACGCCGTCGCCGTAAATGGTCTTCCAATCGTTCTTCATGGATACGGGCACGTAGCCGTTCTCCTCGCAGTCTGCCAGCATCTCGGCGGCCTTCTCCTCGTTGCCGTTCTCGCGCTCAACGTCGTCGCAGCAGAGCTGGAACGCGGCGCTCTTGTAGGCGGAATTAGAGAGCGCGTAGTTGTCCATGGCAAAGTCGCCCGAGCTGTTGCCAAACGAGAGTACCGGCTGCTTGGCAACCTCACGCTGGATTATGTAGCACTTGTTCTCCTTGAGGGTCTTCATGAGGAAGTCTCCACCCGTGACGAGCTTCTCGTCCTGGCCAAAGGTGTAGTTAAGGCCGTCCTCCTCGCCCTGTGCAGACCCTACGAGGGACTCGTCGGAGCCAAGGATGTGGGTGAGCGGCAGGTCGATGGGACAGCTGGGGTCACTAAAGATACCACGCAAGATGAGGCGATCGGTGCCCGACATAATGTACACGTCGAAGTCGTTGGCCTGCAGGTAGTGAACCACCTGCACCATGGGCTGGTAGAATCCGCCACCGCGAGTCATGCCCTCGTAGCTGGACATGGGCTGCTTCATGAACTCGTGCACGTAGTCGTAGAACTCGTCTATGGTCATGCCCTTAAAGGCCGAGGCCACGGCCTGGCCATGCTCCACGGCGAGCTCGTCGTACTTGGTGCCATTCTGGTTCTGGTCCTGGATCTTCTCTGCCACGGACTTCTCAAAGTCGGAGGCCTTGTCCTTGTAGTCCGGGTCCTCTGTTACGCGCCAAAGATACATGGTGTAGTCAAAGTAGTTGGGGTCGGTCTCGCAGAACAGCGTGCCATCGAAGTCAAACGTGGCAACGCGATCCTCCACGGGGATAAAGTCGGACGACGACTCGTCGGTGACCGCCTCGACGTAGCTGATAAGCTCCTTCTTGAGCGGGGCGTCATCGTTCCAGAGGCTTAAGGGGTCTTCCCCGTCCCCTACCAGACTAAGGTTGGCACCAGTCGCCTCGTTGGACTCAGCCTCCTTGCTGGAGGCCGCAGCCTCCGTGGCCTCCGTTGTCGCCTGCGAACTCGCGTCTGACTTGGTTGCGTACAGCACGCCAAGCACGACGCAGGCGCAAATTGCCGCTATGGCCGCAATGCGCCACCAGCTGGGAACAGCCTTGTTGTTTTGTTCCATGGGGTTCCTTTCTTGTTGGGGGACAAAAACCACACTATTATACGCATGAACACGGCAAACGTTCCTTGTATGCGCTGGCATGGGTTTTTGACTAAGCCACAATCCGCTTGCTGCAGGCCAAAGGCCCGTTTCGCGCGTCCATGCAAACATGCCATGCTATTATGATTTCTGTATCCTAACCCCACGACTGCGGCACGCTACGGGCCAAACCACAAAAGAGGAGCGCACGATGTCGGCTGGAGCAAGACCAAAGCACATGAAGTCACAGGCAGATACGCCCGACAAGTACCCATGGTTCATACGGCTCTATGGCATCCTGAGCGTTGTTGGCGGCGGCGTGCAAATTGTCGCATCCGTTCTGGCAGCCTTGCTGATTGTGGCGCTTCTGCAAGACGGGTTTGACCTATCGCAACTCGAGGTCAAGGGGCACGCCTCCATAACGACGATCGCAATCGCCGCCGTGCTCGCAATTGTCTCCTTTGCGCTGGCCGTCATGTTCTTTGTGCTGGGCATACGCCTGCTAAAGAACAAGCGCAACAAGGCGGCCACGCTCTGCAACTCCATGATCATCCTTGGTGCCATAGACCTCCTATGCCGCTTTATGCTCGTTGGCAT
The DNA here is from genome assembly GCA_030529665.1 of Coriobacteriales bacterium. Lineage (GTDB taxonomy): Bacteria > Actinomycetota > Coriobacteriia > Coriobacteriales > Atopobiaceae > RUG440. The sequence goes on along the minus strand of JAUMWL010000063.1, from coordinate 11,283 downwards.
GAAGGCCCACATCATCACCTCGCTTGTCTCTCTATTCATCCTGTTTGCACTTGAGGTCTACTCCGACCCCTCGCTAAGGGAGGAACGACAGCAAAAGCGCAGAGACCAAAAGCTGGCCGACAAGGAGGCGAAGGAGGAGGGGACTCTCGGCCGAGACACCACGGGCAAGGGCTACATATCTCTTAACTTCTTTAACGTGTTCTGGGTGTTTGTGATCTGCTCGGTACTGGGCCTCATTCTTGAGACCATCTGGCATATGACCGTAGTGGAGCTCGGCGTGTACCAAAACCGCGCGGGGCTTCTGTATGGTCCGTTTAGCCCAATCTACGGCTTTGGCGCCGTGCTTATGACAGCGGCTCTCAATCGCTACTACAAGAGCAACCCCCTTGTTGTCTTTTTGGTCGCGGGTCTTATTGGCTCGGCGTTTGAGTACTTTGTGAGCTGGTTCTTGGAGACGGCCTTTGGCATTGTTGCCTGGGACTACACGGGCACGTTCCTCAACATAAACGGGCGCACGAACTTTATGTTCTTCTGCATTTGGGGCACGCTTGGCCTGGTGTGGGTACGCTATATGCTGCATGCCATGCTCAAGCTGGTGAATCTTATTCCTTGGAACTGGCGCTACAGCGTAACCACGGTGGCCACGGCACTCATGCTCATAGATGGTGGCCTTACGCTGGCAGCGTTTGACTGTTGGTATGAGCGCGAGGCCGGAACCATGGACTACAAGGATTGCTCGGCCATAGTTGCGTTTTGCAACAAGAACTATGACAACGAGTTTATGGAGAGCCGCTTCCAGTCCATGACCATGAATACAGACCATTCGTCGCGCGCGTAACATAAGATATATGTAACAAGTAATCGTCTTTTTGAGGAGTTCTCATGGCAAAAAAGCACTATTTGTTTTTTGATATTGACGGCACGCTTGCTGCAGGCGGATATGGCGACACCTTTATTCCCACCACAACAAGGATGGCATTAGACAAGCTCCGCGAGGCCGGACACTTTTTGGCCATCTCCACAGGACGCGCCCAGGCCCTAGCCGTGGACATGATGCAGGACATGGGGTTTGAGAACATGGTGTCGGACGGTGGCTACGGCATCACCATAAACGGCGAGCTGCTTGGCATAACACCACTTGATCGAGAGAAGGTAATCGAGCTCATTCGCGAGTGCGAGGAGAAGGGCTTTCCTTGGGGGCTCCAGGTAGACAACTCCGACACACGTCTTGTGCCCGATGATAGTTTTTTGGACTTTACGCACGACACATACACAAAGACGCGCGTCGTACCCGGGCTTGACCCAGAGGACTATCCCGAGATTTACAAAGCCTATGTGGCTTGCTACACGCCCGACGAGGAGAAGCTCACAAAGCTCAGCGCCGTACCATGGTGCCGTTTCCACGACGAGTACTTCTTTGTGGAGCCCGCCGACAAGGCATTTGGCATACGCCAAATCATGGATCACTTTGGGGCTGATTACGGCGACGTTATTGTGTTTGGTGACGCAAAGAACGACGTGTCCATGTTTGTTGACGATTGGTACAAGGTGGCCATGGGCAACGCCTGTGACGAGGTCAAGGCTCTGGCAGACCACATTACCACCGATGTTATTACCGATGGCATATGGAACGCCTGCGAGGAACTTGGCCTGTTTGAGCCCGTGGACGCCTCCCCAGAATCGTAGCAAGAGGGACTGCCAAAGCGAGCGTGTGGCGTTAAAAGGTGCTATGGCGCCACACGCTTTGAAGGTTACGGCGCATCACGCGAGCTAGGGCAAGCCTGAGCAGCCTGCACGCAACCGTGGCGGGGACGAAACGCGACGTATTTGCCGGGAATCGTATTGAGATACCCGTAGGGTATGCCCTTGGCGTCAAGCTCGTCCATAAGGTCCGTCAAATACTCCGCACCAGCGGCAAAGCACGACTCCACGAGTTCGGCCAGACCCCGATTGGTCAAGTGCACAACATGGTGGTGAGTCAGTGACTCATACGCCAGCTGCGTCTGCGGCCCATAGGAATACTCGCCAACATCCAGCGCATACTTACGGTCGACCATAAACACGCGCCTATACTCCTTGCCAACGCGGTCCTCCACCAACGTGGTTCCCAAGGTCTCGAATGCACACTTCTGCTCCATACTTTGCTCCTTACCGAACTATTGTTCTTACAAGAAGCATAGTAGCACCTGTCAAAACAAAATGCAAACGTTTGTTCTTTAGATTTTCAAGCGATGGGGTGTCCCCTTTGCTTGGCAAAATGGGACACCCCCCATCGCTTGGCCCTCGTGAAAAGCTATGCCTCGGGAGCGATGACCTCAACACCGCCCATGTAGGGCACCAAGGCCTCGGGCACGGTTATGGTGCCATCGGCGTTTTGGTAGTTCTCAACAACCGCGGCCATGGTGCGGCCAACAGCAAGGCCGGAGCCGTTGAGCGTGTGGACCAGGCGCGTGCCCTTAAACGCCGCCGGATCGCGATACTTAATGCTTGCACGACGCGCTTGGAAGTCGCCGCAGTTAGAGCAGCTGGAAATCTCCTTGTAGGCGTTGTAGCTGGGCAGCCACACCTCAATGTCGTAGGTCTTGCAGGCGCTAAAGCCAATGTCGCCCGTGCACAGCGTAACTACGCGGTAGGGCAGACCAAGCCTTTGCAGCACCAGCTCGGCCTCGGCCGTCATGGACTCAAGCTGGTTCATGGAGTCCTCGGGCTTGGCAAACTTTACCATCTCAACCTTGTCGAACTCATGCACGCGAATTATGCCACGCGTGTCGCGGCCAGCGCTGCCCGCCTCCTCGCGGAAGCATGGCGTAAAGGCGCAGTACCACAGGGGGAGCTTGTCCGCATCGAGCACCTCGTCGCGATGCAGGTTGGTGAGCTGGACCTCGGCCGTTGGGATAAGGTAGAGGTCGGGGTTCACGTGATAGAGGTCCTCGTCAAACTTGGGCAGCTGGCCCGTGCCAAAGAGCGATGCCTGGTTGGTGATGACGGGCGGCCACCACTCCTTAAAGCCCGCCTCGTTGTGGCAGTCAATCATAAAGTTAATGAGCGCGCGCTCCAGACGGGCACCTAGGCCACCAAGCACGTAGAAGCGTGTGCCAGCGAGCTTTACGCCACGGTCGAAGTCGATTATGCCCAGCTCCGGACCTAGGTCCCAGTGCGCCTTGGCCTCAAAGTCAAACGCGCGCGGCGTGCCCCAGCGGCGCACCTCGGGGTTGTCGGAGTCATCGGCGCCATAGGGAACCGACTCGTCGGGGATGTTGGGGATGCCGGCCACGAGGTCAAAGAGGTCCTTCTCGTAAGCCTTGCGCTTCTCTTCCAGCTCGGCGATCAGGCTTTTGTTTGCCGCAACCTGCGCCTTTGCCGCCTCGGCCTCGTCGCGCTTGCCTTCGCGCATAAGCTGACCAATTTGCCTGGACGCGGCGTTGCGCTCGGCCTGAAGGGCCTCCACCTTGGTAATGGTGGCACGCCTTAGCTCGTCGAGCTCAAAGAAGCGACTCCTATCCCAGTGCGCGTTTTGCCTAGACGCGCATGAGGCATCCACCACGTCGGGGTTCTCTCGTACGAATTTGATGTCGAGCATTTGCGTGCCTTTCTTTTGAGCGTCCCTTGGGGAACGCTGTGGACCATTGCGCGAGACTCCTCACGCAACTCGTATAAGTATATACTTGTGCGTGCTGCTTTGAGCGCACACCTAAGGAAAGGCGCGACTCGTGGATTCTTTAAACAACATTATTGCATGGCTCTTTGGCGACCGCGTTGGCGTACTTGTGCTGCTAGGTGGCGGCGTGGTTCTGTTTTTGCTCGTTGCCTGGCTGCTAGAGAAGCGCATGCGGCAGCAGTTCTATAACCACGACAAAAGCCCCGACGACTGGGATCTGTTTGATTCCAACGAGTCCTAGAGTCAACAAATGTGGTGCGTCTTCCACGCCCGTTCCGCTGGGCACGGTCCTTGCGCGGCCGGACGATGGGGGCGCTCCCCTTTGACCTTTTGGTGATACCATGTCCTTATCTGCAACCCGACCACGCAAAGCGAGGCGGCACTATGGCTATTAGAATTGTTTCCGACTCATCTTCCGACGTCTTTAGGGTGCCCGACGTTGACTACACAACAGTTCCGCTAAAGGTAATGTTTGGCAGCAAGGAATACGTGGACGAGGCGGGCGTGGACTGCGAGAGAATGATGTTGGACCTTCAGAACCACAACGGTCCCTCCACCACGTCGTGCCCCAACCTCAAGGAATGGCTCAACGCCTTTGAGGGTTACGACGAGATTTTTGGCGTAACCATTAGCAGCGGTTTGTCGGCGAGCTATTCCACCGCCGTCATGGCCAAGCAGGAGTACGAGGCCGCTCACCCCGACGCAAAGATCCACATCTTTGACAGCCTCGCCACCGGGCCGGTGCTCCAGCTCATAATAGATAAGCTGCGCGAGGGAATACTGGCGGGCAAGACCTTTGAGCAGATAAAGGAGGAGACCATAGCGTACCAAAAGAGCCTGCGCATTCTGTATGCCCTGGCCTCCCTCAACAACCTCGCGCGCAACGGGCGCGTAAACGCAACCGTCGCACGCGTGGTGAGCGCACTCAACATTCGCATTATTGGTGACGCCAGCGAAGACGGCCAGGTAAACCTCTTGCGCAAGTGCCGCGGAGAACGGCGCACCATAAACGCCATGGTAAACGAGATGGGCGCGCGCGGCTTTACGGGCGGTACGGTACACATAGACCACAGCATCAACTTGGCCGGCGCAAACAAGCTTAAGGACGCCATAGAGGAGGCCTTCCCCGACGCAAAGGTTTACATCCATGCGTGCGGAGTCTTGTGCAGCTATTACGCCGATATGTCCGGAATCATTGTTGGCTACGACGTAGCGTAGCGCGGACAAACGTCCCCGTCCCCGTCGTCCGCCCAAGAAGGGCCCGAGGCAGCACCTGCTTGCCTCGGGCCCTCGTGCTTAATGCACACCAAACGACACGTCAAAGGTATTGCAGGCCAAGAAGCCAGTTCTGGTGGCACTCATGACAATGGCGCAGGTAATGGCTACTACCACACGCGCCTGGGGGAGGTGGACTTCGTGGGCGAGGCCAAGGGCTCGGCCCTGCCCATCGAGGTGAAGAGCGGCAAGGGCTACCGCAGGCACGTCGCCCTCAACAACCTGCTGAGGACGCGCGAGTACGGCATCGGCCGGGCGTACGTGCTTTCCGAGGCGAACGTGGGCGCCGAGGAGCGGGAGGGCGGAGTCGTGCACTACATCCCCCTCTACATGCTGCCCTTCGTGGCGCAGGAGATGAGGACGAGGTCCCCCTGCGCGCATGCCCAGGAATTCCAGAAGTACTCGAGCGCCGTCTTGAATCCGGAGCGCGGCGTGTCGAGCCAAGGTACGCGTGGACGAAGCTCTGGCCCACGCTCTAGGCACGCCGTTTCCGGGAAACGGTGTGCCAAATCCTGTGCTAACATGGCTACGAACACGCAGAAAGAGGACCCTCATGCTTCTTTACCATGGCAGCAACGTGGTGGTGCGAACGCCCAGAATCCTGACGCCCTCGCGGGCGCTCGATTTCGGCCCGGGCTTCTACACTACGTCCAGCATGCAGCAGGCAGAACGCTGGTCCGTCCTCACCACGCGCCGCAGGAGGGAAGGCTCCCCCATCGTAACGACCTTCTCCCTTGACGACGACCTTTTGGACCTTGACGTCCTGACCTTCGAGTCCGCAACAGAGGACTGGCTGGTCTTCGTCTCCCAAAACAGGAAGAATGCATACCGCGGGCCAAGGCACGACATCGTAGCCGGTCCTGTTGCGAACGACCGTACCATGGCCGTCATCGGCTCGTACATGGCAGGAGAGATAGACGCACAGACCGCGCTCGTGCTCCTGCTTCCCCAGAAGCTCGACGACCAGTACGCGTTCCTCTCTCACCGCGCCCTTCAACGCCTGACCTTTGAGGGGGTGGCGAGCGTTGAGTCATGACTATGTGAGCCCGGCGATCCTGCAAACGGTGGACGCCGCCGTGAGCGAGCTCATCGCCCACGACCGCTGCATCTCGGGCCTCGACGCACTCAGGCTCTTTGTTGGCTCCGAGACCCACCGTATGCTGGAGGACGACAGCCTGAAGATGTGGTACTTCAGCCCGCTCGCGCTGTTGGACATGTGGGAGACCGAGCTCGCCACGGGCGATCCAAGGAACTCGCTCTATCTGAGGGGTGACGAGATTGGATAGGCAGCTTCAGTTCTTCGCGTACCTGCTGGAGAGCTACTCGCAACACAAGGAGGCGTCCCCCGCGGAGATTCTCGCGCAGTGGGACGAGCATGGCATTACCGACTTTATATACGACATGTACGAGATGTACCATCAGGAGGCCATCGAAAACGCCTTCATGGACATCGAGTCGCTCCTTGCCACCGGTCGCCCCGCGTGGTAGCCGAAGTGGCACATCGTTTCCGGGAAACGGTGTGCCAACCCCTTTTGACAGTTCGGCAGGAGCCCGCTCGCCTCCACCATGCGCGCCTACTTCGAGGGCAAGCGCAAGACTCCCGGGTAGATGCTAGAATTTGCTCAAGCTGAGGGTCTACGACAGTTGGGACGAGGGCCCCTGCCCAGGCCACCAAGGCTGTGACGACCTGAGCTAAGGAGAGCGGGCATGGAGTACAGGGATTCGGGGACGCATACTACATCCGACTCGACAAGGGCGACGAGCATCGCCTCGCGGTCGGGCACGGACTTTTGGAGCCTCCCGGAGTGAGGGGGCGTATAGTCTTGCAAATGAAGAAGATAGGAGACACCATGGAGAACGAGAAGAGCACGACGGCTACCGAGGCCGAGGAGGCGAGGACCCTCGACGACGAGAAGTTAGAGAAGGTCTCGGGTGGCAACTTTGGACCGGTGTGCCCGATATGCGGCAGCTCAAACATCACGTATCTTGGAGCGAATAACGAGATGTGTGCCTGGACTGCGAATGGGTGAGCTAAGCACAAGGGAACTGAAGAAAGAAAGGCTGAGCTGGCAAAAGGGGCCAAACCCCTTTTGCCTGTTTCCGACAAGGTCTCCGCCACATACCGGCGCCGGCGGCTCCTAAATGCGCGGGTTCGAGGTCCGCACGCTCGATGCGCCATTTCGGCATGCCAAACTGGCCACTTTTACCGCGTTTTGGGTAGTTTTTTGATGGGATTTCCCCGTCGACGGAAAATCTGCCCCGCAAAGCCGCAGATAAACAAGGGTGAAAATGTAACCCCGTTTTTTACGAGACCAAAGAACTACCCAAAACGCCATTTTTTTGGCTAGTTTTGCATGCCGAAATGGCGCTTGTTATGAACTTCTCCACCGCGGAGAGCATGTTCCTGCGTCAAGACGTGCGCGAGCAAGGTCTGTCATTCCGTCCCATGCGGGGTGCCCCGAACGCCAAGACGCTCGCCCCTATGCGCAAGGCCGACCGAATCACGACGAATCCGAACGCTTGAGCACGTGGGAAATCTTCAAGACATCTTTAAATCGGGCAGGAGACACGCCATTGGTTGACGTGCCGTTCTCCCTCACCACCGTGCCCCAATCCGCCAGCTTCGCTGCTTGGCCCAGGTGCCGTGAAGGATGCCGGAGCAGGACTTACCGCCGGACTTCCGCGCGGGGCGAACCTCGACCCAGAGCTTCTTGCCGGCCTTCAGGCCCTTTACGGTGGTGCTGGTCTTGCCCGCGGGCACGCTCGACTTGGCAAGATAAGCACGGAGTTGGAAAGGCACCGCCTTCCCCCAGGCACCCACGGCTCCCAATCGCCCGACCCTCTCTCGGCCCGCACATCGACGCGTCGCCGGAGTCCCCTTGGTCCCGGCAAGACGGCGCGCCAATATGGATAGAATAACCGGAAGCTCGGCCCAATTTCAACGGGAACCCGACGGGCTTCTCGTAGACGAGCAGTGGCCAAGAGCGACAGGTCAAAACCCGTACGCGACACCATAAGGCGAAGCAAATCGCCTGCGAAGAGTTGCGCCCGACGACGGGACCAGCGTATGCCCAGGCGGGCAAGACGGCTAGCCCGTCCCCGTTGTCACACCAAAGGGAGGAGAAGTGCCATGAAGTACACTCTGCTATCGGCCCTGGCATTGGCGGCGTCCTTGGGCGTCGGCGCACTACTGTGCGCCTTGCTGCAAAGGGTCATGCGCAGGGAGTGGGCTCCGGGTCGGCGAGTCGCGACGTCTGCGGCCCTTGGGGTCGCCGTCGCGCTGGCTGCTGCTGGGACGTACCTCGCCACGTACCACCGCGCTGACCCCTTGGCGCTCGGCGTGCTTGATAGCGACGAGCGCGTTGAGGTCCGCGCCATAGACGCGGGCATCCTCTTTGACGGAGCGGGCGAGTCGACGGCGCTCGTGTTCTTTCCGGGTGCGCGGGTCCAGACGGAGGCGTACGCCCCTCTTATGCGCCGCATTGCCGAGGGAGGCGTGGACTGCGTGCTGGTTGACCCTCCCGCCCGTATAGCCGTGCTCGGCGTTGGGCAAGGCGCACGCGCGCTCGACGAGCTCGGGTACGAGCACTGGATCGCGGGCGGGCACTCGCTGGGAGGCGTCGCGGCATGCGGCCTTGCGGACGATGCTGGCGAGGTGGTCGACGGCATCGTCCTTCTCGCGTCCTACCCTACCTCCGAGGTTGGCAGAGACGTCGCCCTTCTCTCGATCTACGGAAGCGAGGACACCGTGCTGGAAGCCGACCGCTATGAGGACGGAAAGGCCTTTTGGCCCGCCGATTCCCGCGAGGTCGTAATCGAGGGTGGCAACCACTCAGGCTACGGCAACTACGGCATCCAAGGCGACGACGGAACGGCAACAATATCTGCGGAGGAGCAGCAGGACCAGACGGCACGAGCCGTCATCGACCTGGCTCGCAAAGTGGCGGATTAGGGTCTGGCCCCAAACGGCCACTTTCGCTCCCCACGGGGTGATGGAGGCCGTAGCCAGCCACGTCGTCGGCGCGTCAGCCACTGCGAAGATTGTCGACGGGTACGAGCACGTGGTGGCGCCCATCTTGGCAATGATCTAGTTTTCGAACAGCTCGTCCAAGGTGAGTTCGCGCTGGACGATGTCCGCATGAGCGTTTCGCGCAAGGCCGTCCGCGGTCACCATGGTAAGGTGCAGCGCCTTGCCGGGGTGTACCTCGCGTTCGAAGGCCTCGAGCTTGTTGAGCAGCACCCTCTCGTAGTCGGCGTCAATGACTTATTCTCCCCTAGCGAACTTCATCTCGCACACGTTGATCACGTCGTCGCGCCGGTCGATGAGCCGATCGATCTGGGCAGCTGGACTGCTTTTTGTGCTTCGCCAGGCGCACTCGCTCGTCTGCATGCCGGAGATGCCGAGCGCACGCTTCATCTGAGCGGCATGCAGCAGGCATACGAGCTCGAACGCATGGCCGCGCCATGCGGTATGGCGCGGCCATGCCTTGGAACGAAATCCATGAGTCGAACTCGTTCGGCTCAATAAAGCACAGGTGAAAGAGGGAGAACGGATCGACCAACTGGTACACTTCCCCGTTCTTTGCCTTGGTAAAGTCGCGGTGCTTGCGCAGGAAGCCGCACTGCTCGAGTTCGCGCAACGCCTTGGTGAGGGGCTGGCCACCACCGATGGCTTCCCTACGCTCGAGCTCGGCGCGCGTGAGGCCTCCTGAGCGCTCCGACAGGGCACGGACGATTGCGATATGCCGCTCGGAGTGCTTGAACAGCGATGCGTAAAGGCGGTCGAATTCGTAATGCAGCTGCCCCGTTTTGTCAAAGCAAAGCTGGTCGATGTTCTGGGCGAGGCTGTACTTGCGATCGATGAGGTTGAGGTAGTACGGGATACCCCCAAACACCATGTGGCACTCGACCACCTGCCTGCGGGTGAGGCCGCTGCGCGGAACCCCACGTGTTCCAGAAGTGGTCAAGCGCCGTACGGAAGTCGGAGCGCGCCGTGTCCATCCATGGCAGCTCGTCTAGGAAGACAACGAGTCTGCCGGTACCCAGCTCGCGCACGGCAGCGCCGCTGCGCAAGAGCTCGCGCAGCCGTGCAAAAGCCTCGGACCAGTCCTTCGGTATCGTGCGTTGTCCGCAACCATACTCCCGGAGGCCGTCGTTAAATGCCCTGAGCTGCTCGCGCGTCTTTTTGCCATCCACTCCCTAATCCACCGTACTGTAGGGCGAGTTAGGTTGGACGCCAAAGCGCTGTCCGAATTGATCACGTCAGGGATGTGAGGCCGGTGGCCCAAAGACCGCACGGACGAGCGCCAAACCTGCGCCAACACGGCCTTTTGGCATAAAAAAAGCGGCTTGCCGAAGCAATGCCGCTGGTAAATCGTGGTGCGGGCGAAAGGACTTGAACCTTCACGGGGTTGCCCCCATACGGACCTGAACCGTACGCGTCTGCCAATTCCGCCACGCCCGCGTAGGTTTCTTATACTACTACGTTCTTGTCTCGATTTCAACAGGTAATTTTTGAAAAAATGTGTCCAACCTTCGCTGGTCGCTCCTGGCCGCTCCTTACCGGCCGCTCTTTACTACGGGGCTCTTCCCGAGTTGCTTGGACAGGCCAGGCTCAGGAGGCGCCGTTGCACACCGGGATGGCCCCATTCGGATACTGCGCCGATCGTTGCGCCATTTACGACATGTCCCATCAAGACGTGTCGCACTTCGCACCATGCGTCAACCCACAGTGAAAAAACGACACTTCGACAAGCGCGCCCAAGTGGAGACTCTGCCGGCCAAGTCTCACTACAGACCCCCGCTTTGACACACATCAAGTAATTGCGCGCAAAAACGGAGGTTAAATAGGCCAAAACACCCCACTAACCTCCGCTTTGACGCGCGCTGGGTTGCGTCGCGCGTTAATCCGGAGGTTTCGGGGCGCTTTTCGGGCCGCAAACCTCCGCTTTGACGCGCGCCTGTCCGACCACCAACCGTGGTGTGATTTGCGACATATTCAGGCCAGAAACGTCGCTTTTCGCACCACGAATCGCAAGTTGGTGAGACGTGCACCGGGAGGCGTGCTGTCTTTGCGAGCTGTGTGGGTCGGGCTGCCCCAGGCGTGCTGTCTTTGCGAGCTGTGTGGGTGATGCGGGACGATGTGTGCTGTCTTTGCGAGCTGTGTGGCCCGTCCATCCACACTGGTCGAAAAGACAGCACACCCGGACGAAAACGAGCCACACTGCTCGCGATCACAGCACATTTGAGGTGTGTCGGCCCTCACAGCTCCAAAATACAGCACACCCGGAGCGGGTCGGGCCACACTGCTCGCGATCACAGCACGTATGCCACCGCCGGGGGCGCGCCGC
>JAUMWL010000001.1:44392-83297 GCA_030529665.1 Coriobacteriales bacterium | reverse complement strand
GGTATTCAAGCGCCGTGCAAACGCCCAAGCCGTACAATGATGTTGTGGAATACTGTGGTGGCAAAGCTCTTCTTGCCTCATCGCAGTGCGTAAAGCCATAATCGCCGACGAAAGGAAGTCCATGGATCTTATTGGCCGAGGACCAAACGGAAGGCTCGACTCGCTGGCAGCTTGCATGCTGTTGTGGTCGGGCGCCATGAGCTTTTGCCTGGACAGCATTACGTGGGATGGCACCGCCCACCACATTGGCGCTCCAACAATACACGACGACATAATTGGCATGCACCGGGTTCGTCACGACGATGTGGAGGCCATCGTTCCCGAGGTCCTTGGAATAATGAATGCCCTTGACGCAGATAAGAGCCTGCGCGTGCCCGCGGCCCAAATCGCCGAAGCGCTGCGATGTGCGCTCCCGGAAGGCGACCTCACCGGCATGGGGCTTTTTCTCCTGCAGGGTGGCACGCATCCCCTTGTGGTCGAGCCTGTGGACAACGCCACCATCCGTATTCGCTACGATGAGCGGCTCGCACGCGGAATCCCCAACCTGCAGCACCTCTTGTGCAGGTTTGCTCTACGGCTTCGCTCGCTACGCGGCAACGAGGGCGACTTTACGGTGCTCTTCTGCAAACGCGACGCGACGCAGGCGGTTGCAGAGATTCCCGATTTTGAGGGGGCTGTGGAAGGCGCGTCCACAAAGCTCGATGCCCGCGTGCACGTGGAGGGCGAGCAAGACACCACTGGTAGCACGAATCAAGAATCGAACTACCTCCGGGCAATCTGCCAGCTGGAGGAAGTCGCCTACACCATCCACAAGCTCATCGTCTCCGCGAACCGCAGAAAACGAGAGCTGGAGGAGGCCTGCACAAAGACCGAGAAGGACATGCCCAGCCCAGAAGACGAGCAGTTCCAAACCAAGAAGGCGTCCGCGCGTGGGCTGACGGACAGTCCCAAGGCCGCACGCTCGCTCGCCATTCGAGCCGTGTTCTACCTTGCCTTTGGAGTCCTTCTCTTTGCTGCGGGTTCGCAGATCGCCATGGGTCCAGGCAAGCTGTTGCCGCAGGTAATGGCACCTGTTGAGGAGGCCATACGCGCGATTATGAAGGCGGTTGGGCTCTCGTCAGAAGAGGTTCCCCAAATCGATGCGGCCGGCGCGATGGCCGTGCTGGGTGTTCCCCAGGGCTCCATAACAAACGCATGCAGAATCGTGGGGCAGCTGCTCATGTCATTTGCCATCCTCATACCCGTCTGGCGAATCATCAGGCACAAGCGCCGCCTGGACCGTGAGCTTGAGCGCAACTACGCCCAGAGGGCACTTCTTACGGCACTTGTGGAGAAGCACAACAACCACGTCTACATCTCCTACAACATGGCGCTTGAGCAGTGGGCCGCAGATCTGGAGGGCATCACACGTCAGAAGGGCCTTGTGCAAGAGACGCTAAAGATGCTCGATGATGCGCAAGTGACGGTTGGCAACGCGCTTAGCAAGCGCTACGAGGCCGGTCCCATTCCCCCAACGCTTCGCAACATGAGCGCCGCTTGCACGATGGCCGACTATCTTGTTACGGGTCAATGCAACAGCATCGCCGGGAAGGACGGCGCCGCCGCACGATTCCAGCGCGAATGCGCGGAGTCCAAAGCGAGCACAAACCCGCAAAAGGCATTGGCAACGCAACCCACGCTTCGCGCAGCAACCCGATCCGCAGAACAGCTCGTACAGAGCATCGACGCCGAGCCGTCCGAGGAACGCCGACAAGTACGGATCACGTCGTACCTCAACCACATGGACGCATTGGCGGATTAATAGCCGTTTGGGGCCAGGCCCCTTTCGGCCAAAAAAGCCCCCGGGCTACGCCGGGGGCTTCGACTTGCAATCTGTAACGCTCGGTACTACGCAGTGCGAACGTGCACGTAGTGCTTAGCGCCCTTGGTGAACTCCACCACGCCGTCGGCCAAAGCAAACAGGGTGTCGTCCTTGCCGCGACCTACGTTCTCACCAGCGGTGATGTGGGTGCCGTGCTGGCGAACGATAATCTGGCCGGTCTTGATGGCCTGACCGCCATAAATCTTGGTTCCAAGACGCTGACCACGAGAGTCGCGGCCATTACGGGAGGAACCCAAACCTTTCTTATGAGCCATTATGCTACCTACCTATCTTCTAATGAGCTAACGCTCCAACAAATACTTACTCTGCGTCCTCCGTAGAAGCGGCAACAGCTGCCTCCTCCACAGGAAGCTCCACGACCTGAAGCTTGGTGAGGTTCTGGCGATGGCCCTTGGTGCGCTTATAACGCTTGCGCTTCTTGAACTTGAAGATAAGAACCTTCTGGCCCTTGAACTGGTCAAGAACCTCAGCTACGACCTTCTTGCCCTCAAGCGCGGAAGGCTCAACGATGCTGGTGGCTCCGTCATTCAGCATCAGGACGTCAAGCTCTACCTTGTCGCCAGGCTGCGCGTCGAGCTTCTCGACGTTAATAACGTCGCCCTGGGCAACCTTGTACTGTTTGCCACCGGTGGAAACGATTGCGTACATGAAAACTCCTCATTGCTCGCTTTGATGCAACAGCTAGACACTATACCGCGACGAAACCCCCGCGTCAACAAAAAAGCTTCCATTCACTTCTCGGCCAAATGTGGAAGCTAACGCGAGTGGCACACCCTTTCTGGGAACCAGTGTGCCAGGCGATAGGCACAGTTTATGCCTGACACAGGGGATCCACAAGCGTTCCGTCATCGTTTTCGTGCCACTGGCCCACACGACAGGTACGCAGCGGCATGCAGCCGCACACCTCGTTGACCAGTATTGCCGGGCGAAGCGAGCCCCTCTCGGTTACGCGCGTAAAGAGCGTGAGGTCCACCCCACCGTCCACGTCGCGAACCTCGCACTCCCCCAGCGAATGCCCAAGCTCAATCTGTCGCGGCTTGGTGCCGCGCATAAAGTGAATCACACCCTCCGCCCGCACGCGCTCGAGCGACTCGCTAAATGCGGCGGCTTCAAGCCCCTGCTTTCGCACCTGCACCTCCCAGCACGAGAGGTTGGCCCACGCCTCAAGCGCAGCCACGCGCCGCGGCAAGATCTTTGCGGCATTCGGCGCAAGCGCCGCAGGCGTCGCACCAACAAGCGCCTCTAGCGCCGCGTCCGCATCCAGCGGATCCGACAAGAGCAGGTCGTAGTACTCCCCCGCAGACGACGCCCCCACTGGCAACGCCTGGGAGAACTGAATCCGCATGCGCTTTGCAAAGCCGTTTCCCACCTCGAAGGGCAGGCCCGACCTGCGCACGCTGTGCATGATGGTCTCCATGACCTCAAGGTGTCCCAAATAGGCCAGCCGCCCGTCCTTGGCATAGCGCACACGGAGCCGGCACGCGTTTGGTGGCAACGTGCTCATTGTCGCTCTCCCACCACTTGGTTCTGCACATGCAACGTGGGGCAAACGCCACAGCCGGTGCAGCTCTCGCGCGTACAGTCCGGCGTAACCTCCGCCCGCATTGCCTTGCGCCATTCTCGCTGCAAATAGCCCTTGGAGACGCCAGGCGACGTATGGTCCCACGGAAGCCGCGCATCTACGTCAAACTCCTCGCACGCCACGTCTTCCAAATCCACGCCAATTCGCGCTGCCGCCGCGCGCCAAGCGTCAAAGTCAAACTGGTCGGTCCAGGCGTCAAACCTGCAGCCACCACGCCATGCCTCATACACAAGCTCAAACCCCTTGCGCCCCATCTTTGAGAGGGCTCCCTCCAAAAGCGACGTCTCGGCATCGTGGTACGAGATCCTCACCGAACGGTCGTAGGCCGAGTGAAGCAGCAGTTGCTGGCGCCTGTGAACCTCCTCCAGCGGCAACTGGCCTGACCACTGAAACGGCGTGTGCGGCTTGGGAACAAACACCGCCACCGAGATGGACACGCTCACCTTTGAGCGCGGGCCAAGCATGCGTCTGCCCACCTCAATGACCTTAAGGGCCGTTTGGGGTATGCCCACAACGTCGTCGTCGGTCTCGGTGGGAAGCCCCATCATAAAGTAGAGCTTCATGCGCCTGTAGCCGCTCGCAAACGCGTTCTGTGCGGCACGCTCCAGGTCCTCGTCGGTAACGTTTTTGTTTATAACGTCACGCATGCGCTGAGAGCCCGCCTCGGGCGCAAACGTGAGCCCTGCCCTTCTGGACGAGCCCACGGCCGTTGCCATGTCCACGCCAAAGCTGTCGAGGCGCTGGGAGGGAATTGACACCCGCACGCCCTCCTTGCCCAACTCGTCGTTGAGCGCCCGCACCATGTGGGCGCACTCGGAGTGGTCGGTGGTGGAGAGCGAGGACAATGAGCACTCGTCATACCCCGTCATGGCCAGGCCATCGCGCACGGCATCTATCACTTGGCTCGCGGGTCGCTCGCGCACGGGCCTGTAGGTCATGCCCGCCTGGCAAAAGCGACACCCCCGTGCGCAGCCACGCAGCACCTCCACCGCCAGTCGGTCTTGCACCACGCTCATGTAGGGCACGATCTGCTGCGCCAACGGGTCGGTGGACGCAAGGTCACCTATGCAATGCTTGTACACCACCTCAGGGGCGCCGGTTCCTTTGCGGGGCACGGCATAACCCCATCTGGTGGAGGTCTCGTCCACCACTATGTCATACAGCGAGGGCACATACACGCCCGGAATCCGGGACAGCCTGAGGAGGATGTCCGCACGAGATGCGCCTGCCGAGCGAGCCTCGCGCACGCACTGCGCCATCCTCACCACCACGTGCTCACCGTCTCCCAAAAGCACCGCGTCAAACATGGGTGCCACCGGCTCGCAGTTCCATGCGGAAGGGCCTCCTGCCACCACAATCGGTTCGTCCTCATCACGCTTGGTGGCCTCAATGGTAATGCCCGCCAGATCGAGCGTCTCCACAATGTTTGTGGCCACGAGCTCGTGCGCCAGAGTAATGCCCACCATGTCAAAGGACGCCACCGCAGAGGAGCTCTCAAGCGAAAGCAGGGGAATTCCGCGCTCCCTCATAAGCCCGCTCATGTCCACCCAAGGCAAATAGGCACGCTCGCACGAGATGCCCTCCGCAGCGTTGAGCTCGTTATACAGGATGGCAAGCCCCAAGTTGGGCTGGCCCACCTCATACACGTCCGCATAGATGAGGCACACATAAAAGGGCCCGCTCTGATCCGGGCAGGCGCCCCATTCGTGGTCCAGATACCTGCTGGGATGCTCAACCATGCCCAGCAGGGGCTCTATCTCCTCAAAGCGGTCTTCTCGCCTGGGCCTCATGCTTCCACAGCCTCGGGAGTGACCTCAATGGCCCTGCGCAGATCGTCAGGCCCCTCCGGCAGCAGCATAAAGTGAGAAGCCATCATCTTGCCCGTAACGAGCGTTCCGCCGTAGGCAATAAGTATGCGTGTTACCAGACCCAGCTTTGGCACGGCGCGAAGGAGCAGCCGCGCAACGTCCCTGTACACGAAACCTGCCGCCAGGATTACCGCCACCTCCGGCACGCGGGCAATCGAGAGGCCCTTGCCATAGGTCGCCGCAATGTCGAACCCCATGTTGAGCTGGTTCATGGTCATAAGCGGCATGCCCGCGCCCGGAATGAAGTCCGCCACGCCCATGACGGCGTTGCGCGCGGCAACGCGGCTCACCAGGCGCGCCGTGGCCACATCCCTGCAAAACGCAAAGTTGGCCGCACACGATACGTCCTTCTCGGTGGAGTCAAGCAGTGCGTTTGCCAGGCGCTCATAGAGCGGCCCATGCTCCGAGGCCACGACGTCGCTAATAAACTGGCCCAGCTTGGCAGGAAGATGCGTCTCGGGTATGTCGATGCTCGTCTCGGCCATTACTATTACATGCTGCCTCACGCCAGCAAACGAGCGGATGGCACCACGAATGAGGGACTCGGACCTGCCGCACAGAATTATGCCAACGTCCACACCCTTTACGCTGGGATGGCCGTCGAGCACAAACACGTCCACCACCGCATCGCGCATGGGAACAAACGCGTCGCGCACCGCCTCGGCCAACCAGCGGGGACACGTGGTGTCCACATGTATGGATATGTGCAGGGCCTCTTCCATGCTCTCCTCGGCCTCACGGCCCATGTTCATAACACCGCGCAGCTTGTCAACTGGTATCTTCTTTGCCGCATTCTTCTTTGCCATGCCATCTCCTCTTTACGAGCCTTCTGCAATAACGTTAGCGTAAAACGCATAATTGTGCACGACGTTATCGCTACCCGGCTTTCTTTCTATGACGCCACACCGACTGCACCAGTCCCGCCGACAAGAGCTGCGAGACCATGGACGAGGACCCAAAGCTCACAAACGGCAATGGTATACCCGTAATGGGCATGATGCCTATGCACATGCCCACGTTCTGCATGAGCTGAAACGTCCACATGGCCGCCACTCCCACGCACACGAGCTTGGCAAACGGGGTCTCCACCCTTAGCGCAAGCGCTACGGTGGCAAGGATCATCCAACCAAACAGCCCAAGCAGCACCAAAGAGCCCACAAAGCCAAACTCCTCGGCCAGCAGGGCGAACACAAAGTCGGTATGCGCCTCGGGCAAGAACCCGCTGCCGGCCTGCGAGGCGTTGCCTATGCCCTTGCCAAAGAGCCCTCCCGAGCCCACGGCGATCTTTGCCTGCTGCAGGTTGTATCCGTTGCCCGAGGGGTCCACCGATGGATCCACAAACACAATGAGTCGGTTGAGCTGGTATTGCTTTAGGATGTGCGGCATTCCCTCGCTCATGGACGTCGCGACCACCGCAAACGCCCCCACCACAATGATTCCCACGGTAATGAGCACCCATTCCCGCTTGGCACCGCCACACACTATTATGGTGGCACCGGACACCAGCACTATGAGGCCCGTGCCCAAGTCGGGCTGCGTGAGAATAAGAACAAACGGGACGCACAGGGTGCCGCAGAGCTTGAGGTAGTCCGTGAGCTTGTCAACCTTTCCGTTGTATGCCGCGGTAAGCGACGCCATGAGCAATATGGTTACGGGCTTTGCGAGCTCGGATGGCTGGAACCTCAAGCCTATGAGGGGAATCTGTATCCATCCCGTCATGCCCATGGCGTTGTATCCCAAACCCGGAACGGAGGGCAGGAGCATGAGCACGATGTCCAATACAAGCAGCGTGGTGGTCTTGTCGGCAAATACGCTGTAGTCGTATCGCCACATGGCGACGGCGGCCACGATGCCAAGCACTATGCCCACAAGGTGGCGAACAAACGAGGCCTCGGGAATGGTGAGCGACGCCGACCATATGACGAGGGCGCCAAACATCACCAGGAGCATGTTGGGCACGAACTCCATAAGATACACGTTGCTCAAAGGACCCTTGCGTTGCAGCTTGGAACCACCCATGCGCAACAGGTTGATACCCAGCCGCGACAAGAGTTCGTCAATAAAGCCTCTTGACGAAGCCTCTGGCACGCTCTGCTCATTTGCCATACCGCTCACCCCCTAGTCGCCAACGTCGTTTACGCCCGTAACCGTTACCGGAAGCGTGTCTGGCGCATCATATATGGCACCCAACACGTCACGGTTGGCATACACCGCCGAGCTGTTTGCCCACGTTGCCTCTTCCACGGTAACGGCAACCACGTATTTTGGCTTATCGACTGGCGCGTAGGTAATGTACCACGCCGTGGGATTGTGACCTGCACGCTCTCCGGTGCCCGACTTTCCCGCCACGGTTACGGGCAGCGACTTAAAGTGCTCCGCAAGCCACTCGGCCTCCTCATAGATGACGCCAATAAGACCCTCTTTTACGATGTCCCAATACGCCTCGTCCTCTGTCACCTTGCGCAACAGCTCGGGCTTGTACTCCACCACAGAACCGCTGCCCGTGCGCGAGCACACGCTCTTTAGCACGTGAGGGCGCCACACCTCGCCACCTGTGGCAATGCCCGCATAGGCGCATGCCATCTGAATCGGTGTAACCAACAGGTCTCCTTGCCCAATGGCAAGGTTGGTAAAGTCTCCGCCCTTCCACGACCTATCGAGGTCGGAGGCGTTTGTGTAGTAGTCCCACTTCCATTGCGCGTCAGGAATCCTTCCCTGGCTCTCGCCTGGTAGGTCTATGTTGGTCAGCTCGCCCAGACCCCACTCGCGAATCTTTGCCTGAAACGCCTCTGGGTCATCCGACTCATAGAAGCCCTTGCCAATCTCATAGAACACCACGTCGCAGGAATAGGTTATGCCGGACCTAAGGTTTACGTGCCCGTGTCCGCTGTGCTCCCAGCAGTATTGCCCCGACGCCTCGCCAAATCCCGTCCACCAACCGGTGCAGTAGTATTCGCTCGACCCGTCCGCAATGCCGTTGTCCAACGCGGCAAATGCCGAGAAGGGCTTTATGGTGGAGGCCGAGGGGTACTGGCCCGATATGGCACGGTTCATCAGGGGGTTGGAGCTCTCCTCGGACTGCAGCAGCGTCCAGTCGTCGTTTGAGATGCCGCCCACAAAGATGTTGGGAGAATAGGTTGGCGCGCTTGCCATGGCAAGAGTCTCGCCATTGGTAACATCAAGCACGATCACCGACCCCGCACAGCACTCAGGGCTCACCTTGCTGCTCACCGCACCAATTATGTTTGCCAAGGCGTCCTCGCAAGCCTGCTGCAGGCTGGCGTCAATGGTGAGCATTACGTCGGAGCCGTTCTGCGGCTCTATGGACGTTGAGTACTCAAGCACCGACCCATTGGCGTCCACGTGCACGTTTTGCTCGCCACGAATCCCCTGCAACACGTTTTCGTAGGTGTACTCCACACCAGCCTGACCAACGGTGTCCCCCGTCTCGTAGACGATTGCACCCTCGTCGTCCGCATGCTTTGCGCTCTCCTCCAGCTGCTCCCGCGTTACGGTACCTGTGTAACCCACCACATGCGCGGCCAGACGCCCATAGGGATACGAGCGCACCGACTTCTCCACCACGCTTACGCCTTCAAAGAGGTACGGATGCTCCCCCATAAAGGCAACCACACGCCTTGACACGTCCGAGGCCACGGTCCTGCTTGACTGCGCACCCTCGGTCTGGTCTTGGATCTTTCTGCGCACGGCCGCAGCGGGCATGCCTATCAGATTTCCTAACAACTGAACCTCTATGGCGTTATCGGCTACCTCGGGTTCTGAGATTACGGTAAGGCTAGGGCGGTTTCCCACGATCTCGTTGCCGTTGCGATCCAAAATTCGCCCGCGTTGCGCGGCGAGCGAGATCTTTCTTGTGCGGTTGGACTCGGCCTGCTTCTTGTAGTCATCATGAGAAAGCAGCTGCATGGACCAGAGCCTGGCAAGCAACGTGGCCACGACGGTGGAGGCAACGAGGCCAAACCCCACAATGCGCATGCGCACCGTGCGCTCGGCAGAACCGTCCGACCCGCCTGCAGCACGCGGCGTCTGCCCACCAATGTCAAGCTGAAGCCGCTCGTCCCCACGGTTATAGAACACGTACAGGCCAATGAGCGCGAGCACCAGAATGATCAGCAATATGATGATTACGGTGGATAGGTTCATAACTCCACCTAGAGGTTTCTCAGATCGTAGTAGTTCTCGCGCAAGCCGGCAGACTTTCCTCCAGCGTGCTTGCCGCGTGTTCCGGATCCCTTGCGCACCTCGTAGTACGCAAACGGCAAGAAGCACACAAAGGTTATGGCATAGGCGGGCAGCACGCGCATAAGAACTATGTCCACCATGCTGGCCCCGTCACCAAGCATAGACAAGGTTATGTGATAGAACAGCTGCACTAAGAGAGACCCTACGCCAAATGCAGACAAAGACGGCACGAACCCATCTATAAACCTGTTGCGCTCCTCCAGACCTAAGGCAAACGAGAGTATGGTGAGCAGACTTGACATCACGCCAAAAGGTCCGGTTGATAGCGCGTCGTACAAAAGACCCGCAAAGAACCCAGCGACGACCGCGCGCCTGCCACCGACGGAGAGCGCATACACACCCGCATATATGAGGGCAAAGTTGATCCTTCCGTTACCCATGCCAATGTTGGGAGAAGCCATAACCTGCAGCAACAGACACACGAGCGCCAAGGCGATGTGGTTCTTCTTGCTCTTGCGAGCATCGTTAATCTGCATCGGCTATTCCCCTCCCCCATAGGTCGAATGAGGAGACTCGTATTCAAGTGTCTCCGAGTCATCCTCGTCAGACGCCGCAGTCGTGTCATCAACTTTGTATCGGTCGTCATTAGATGCATACCCATCCGTGGTCTTGGCATCGTCGGCATCCGTCTTGTCCACAGTTTCTTTGTCTTCCTGCTTCTCCACGGTCTTGGCGCTGCCCGACGCCGCATCCATGTCGGCGGCATCGGATTGTTGCAAGTCCTCAGCCGTGGCACGCTGCTCCTTGGTGAGCGACGTTATGACTAGCACTTCTTCCAAGTTCTCCACATGCGCATAGGGCTCAACCACAATGCTATAGTACGTGGAGCCCGGCGTGCTGTCCACGACCGAGACCTTGCCGATGGGCAGCCCCTTTGGGAACACGCCGCCAAGGCCGCTGGTAACCACAATGTCGCCAACCTCAACCGCCTGGTCGGTCCGTATAAACGAGAGGTAGAGCGTCCCGTCGGGCGAGCCCTTGAGCATTCCCTGCGCCCTGGTGGACTGAATCATGGCGGCAATGGACGAGCCCTCGTCGGTGATGAGCCTCACGGTTGACGTCGTGGCAAAGCTGTCCATTACTTGTCCGACGGCTCCCGCGCTGTCCGTTACCGGCATACCCACCTCGATGCCCGCACCCTTGCCCTTGTCGAGCGTTACAGACGAAACCCATGAGTCGGTGGCACCCGCTATAACGTGGGCTGCTGTAGACTGAAGGTTATACGCGCTTCTGAGGTCTAGGAGCTCTTGAAGCTGGCGTGCGGTGACCTCCGCCTCCTCCAGCTCCACGTTGCGGGCACTGAGCCTCTCTATCTCGTCCTCAAGGTCAGTAAGCGACTTCTCGTCGGCGGTTAGGTTTCTAACCACGTTGCCCACACCGACAAATGGCGACAGTATTGCCGCGCCCGCCATGCGCAAAGGAGACACTATGGTCTGGGCCACGCCACCCACGGAGGTAAGGAAGCCCTCGCCCCCCTCGCCAACATTGAGCGTAAAGAGCACGAGCGATATGATAACGAGCACCATGGTGAGCAACCCAGCGCCGCCACCCGACTCGTTCTTTATGAGCTTAGATGGCGTCTTTCGGTTGCGGCCGGTGGGCATCGAAGGCATTGTGGGCATGAATCCCTCTCCTAAAGACCCGCACTCTGCACGAAGCCTCCGGACAAGGCGTTGGCCTCAAGAACTCGGGCACACCCATTGACCACGTTTTCCAATGCGGTGGGGCTCACGTTAACGGGCACTCCCGTCTCCTCGCGCAGGCGTTGGTCCAAACCACGCAGATAGGCGCCACCGCCCGTAAGCAGTATGCCGTAATACATGAGGTCGCTTGCCAAGTCGGGGGGCGTGGCGTCCAAGGCATCCTTTACCGCCTTGGTAACCTCATCCAGGGGCTTGTCGAGGGCGCGCCGAATCTCTTCGCTCTCTATGCGCACGGTCTTGGGCATGCCGCTCATCACGTCGCGCCCGTTTACCTCCACGTCAAGTTCCTCGCGCAAAGGCGCCGCCGACCCAACCTTTATCTTTATGTCTTCGGCCGTGCGCTCGCCAATGGATAGCTTGTATACGTCGCGCACGTGCTCGAGTATGGTTTGGTCAAACTCGTCACCGGCGGTTCGTATGGACTTTGATACCACGATTCCGCCCATGGCAATAACGGCGACCTCGGTGGTACCGCCACCAATGTCCACCACCATGGATCCCGTGGGGTCTTCGATGGGTAGGTCGGCACCAATGGCGGCGGCCATTGGCTCCTCGATCAAGAACGCCTGTCGTGCACCAGCCTGAATGGTGGCCTCAAACACCGCGCGCTTCTCGACCGACGTGACGCCCGAGGGAACGCACACAACGACGCGCGGACGTGGCGTCCACGGATACTGCCTCTCTCGCGCCTTCTCTATGAAGTAGCGAAGCATTACCTCGGTAACGTCAAAGTCTGCGATTACGCCGTCCTTGAGCGGGCGCTCGGCAATGATCGATCCCGGCGTGCGACCAATCATGCGCTTGGCATCCGCTCCAACCGCAAGCACACGATCCTCCGCCTTGTCGATTGCCACAACCGAAGGTTCGTTGAGCACAATTCCTCTGCCCCTGGCAGATACAAGCGTGTTGGCGGTGCCCAGATCAATGGCAAGGTCACCGCCATACTCGCTAAACAGAGCGTCAAAAAAACCCATTTCTTCCTATCCTTCGAAATACTTGTGTGTATGCGGAAGAGATTCTGTTTTGGCTACTCCTGCGGAGCCGCCTCCTCAGTGTACTGGGCCTCGCCTTCATCGGATGCGGACTCGTCGACAACGATTTCCTCAGTGTCGGAGGCTTGCTGCTCCTCAGGCGCGGCCTCCTCGGCGGGAGCCTGCTCCTCCGTGGCCTCGGTGCTCTGCTCGGCAGACTCAGTGCTTTGCTCCTCGTCCGCCTGTGCCTCCTCGGTCTTGGAGTCCGATTCCGTCTTGGTCTCGTCGGTCTTGTTTATGAGCGCCGGCTCGAAGTTGCTTACCTTCCAGCCAATGCCGTCACGCACCAGGGAGATTTCGTAGCTACGCTCGCCACCCTCTTCCAGGGTTGCGCTCACCTGCACGGAGGACGTGCTCATGGCACGCTCCACGCCCGTAATGTTTATGCTTGCTCCCGAGGGCACCAAGGCCTCAATCTGCCCGCGTGCACCATCGTCCAAGGAGTCGGAGATATAGCCGTCCAGGTCGTCGCCGTTGGTCTTTGCGGCAAACAGGTCCTCCACCACAGCCTCCTGCATGGGCCAGCCAAAGCCCTGGCTGTAGGCAAAGAACGAGGCGCCGGCAATAAGCAGTATGAGGATGAGGATGACGACAAAGATCTTGCCACCACGACCGCGACGACGCTTGCGGTCGTCGTTTACGATCTCTTCCTCGCTAATGGAGAAGAAGCCAGTGTCCTCGGGGCTGGGCATGAGGTTGCCCGATGCCTCGCCCGTGGGATCCAAGGGGTCGACGGGGTATGAACCGTATCCTGCGGCGGCAAGGAAGATGTCCGTCTCGGAGCTGCGCCTCTCGCCTGCGCGTGCCGCCACGGCATTGCGTGCCGCATCGTATGTGGCACGTGCCTCGGGGGTAAGAATGAGGGTGCCGTCGGCCGTTGCGTGGTTGAAGGCATCCACGGCCTCGCTCATCTGGTTTCCAGCCACATAGGCCAAGGCCAGCTCGCAATAGATGGAGTTCTGCTCACGAGCGCTCGACGAGAAGTCGAGGGCGGTCCTGTAGGACTCCACGGCATCGCCAGGCCTGCCTAGGTCCATAAAGCAGCTGCCCAGCTTGCGCAACGCGGTGCTGGGATCGGGATTGGCCTCGTCGATGGCCGCATTGCGATAGGCAATGCCCGCGCTACGCGTGTCGCCAAGCGCACGATAGGCACTACCCATTGACATGTAGGCCTTGTACGGCGTCGCATAAGACTCGTCCTGCGTGGCGGTGTTGAGTGATTCGATGGCTTCGCGGAGCTTACCCGAAGCTACCAGCGCACGACCACGGTTGGTGCACAGCGCACCTACCATGCCATACTCCGTGTCCTTGAGTGCGTCCTCGTAGGCCTCGCTCGCCTCCGCATAGCGACCAAGCTGCATGAGGGCATTGCCCCTAAGGTGATCTGTCTTGCCAGACACCTCGCCGTTCTCCTTGGCCTGAGACAACGTCATCGCCGCAGCCGCCCAGTCGCCAGCCTGATATGCCGCATATCCCGATTCAAATATCTGTTGGTTCACGATAGCTCCTCGATGCCTTAGGTGGTCAGTGCCCAATGTGCTCAATGGTTACGGATTCCAATACGTCTCCTGCGCGCAGCGCTGAGATTACATCCTTGCCGTCGAGCGTAGTTCCAAATACGGTATACCCTGAGTCTAGACCATGCTGTGGCCCAAGGCAAAAGTAGAACTGAGATCCAGCCGAATTGGGGTCCTGCGAACGCGCCATTGCCAGCGCGCCGTCAACGTGGCTGTTGCGCGGGTTGCTCGTATACTCCTCGCGAATGCGGTACCCAGGGCCGCCCGTGCCAGGCATTCCCTTTGGGCCGCGTCTGCCCGCGGCTACGTCGGTCGGCTTCATCCCCTTGGTGTTGGGGTCTCCCCCCTGAATGACAAAGCCAGGAACGTAGCGATGGAACTTGGTGCCGTCATAGAAGCCGGATTCCGCCAGCTCGCACAAGTTCGCCACGTGAATGGGCGCACCTGCGCCATCCAGACGTACGCGTATGCATCCCTTTGAGGTCTGAAACACAGCGACCTCGTCGCCCACAACCTTATATTTTGGAGTATATAGCGGCTCGCCAAACAACCCCATGCTTCCCTCCAGAAAGTCGATATGGTTCAGATAGGAATTCTATCAGTCCAAGACGCTTTTCACAGCCATCCCATACTATCCTAGTTTGCCACGTATGACTCATTCGCACAATAAGGATTTGTGCGAATGAGTCATACGGTCCGACAAACTAACCGACCAATCCGTCAAGCACGTACGGCAGGATTCCACCAGAGCGCATGAACGCGGCCTCCATGGGCGTGTCGACGCGCACCACGCACTCAAAGCTCGTGTCCTTGTCCACGCCATGGGCAACCACCGTCGCGGTCTTGCCATCCTTTATGGCGATGTCAAAGGTCTCGGTGCCAGTGAGGCCAAGCGTCGACGCGTTTTGGCCATCCTTGAACTCCAGCGGCATTACGCCCATCTGCACAAGGTTGGATCGATGGATCCTCTCGAAGCTCTCCGCAATCACCGCGCGAATGCCCAGCAGAGCCGGACCCTTGCCAGCCCAGTCTCGGCTTGAGCCCGAGCCATACATCTTGCCCGCAATGCCAATGAGCTCCACATCGTTCTTTTGGTAGTCGACGGCGGCGTCATATACAGCCACGATGTCGTTTGTAATGAGATCGCGCGTATAGCCGCCGTTCTTGCCGTCGGCAAGGAGGTTCTGTAGGCGGACGTTTGCAAACGTTCCCCGCATCATTACCTCATGGTTGCCGCGACGGCTGCCGTAGGTGTTGTAGTCCTCGGGCAAGACGCCGTTTTGCTCGAGATAGCGCGACGCAGGAGATCCCATGGCTATGCTTCCGGCCGGCGAGATGTGATCGGTGGTCACAAAGTCTCCCAGCATCACGAGCGCGCGGGCATCCTTGAGGCACAGCGACTCCTGCTGTACCGCCTGATCAAAATACGGAGGACGACGAACGTAGGTGGACTCCGGATCCCAAGGGAAGGTGCTCGACTCCTCGGACTCGATGCTCTTCCACGCGTCGGAACCGTCAAAGAGGCCTTCGGCACCCTTTGCAAACAGGTCTGCGGTAAGGACCTTGTCCAAGACCTCCTGAATCTCGGCACTCGTGGGAAGCAGGTCGCTCAGCATTACATCCCTGCCCTGCTCGTCAGTTCCCACAGGCTCGCTGGAGAGGTCTGCGTCCATGGTGCCAACCAGCGCGTAGGCCACCACCATGGCGGGCTGGCTGAGGTAGTTTTGCGCCACGTCGGGCGAGATGCGACCGTCAAAGTTGCGGTTGCCCGAAAGAACGCTGGTGAGCTCCATGCTATCGGCCACGGCATGCAGCGAGGGGTGGATGTCCCCGGAGTTGCCAATGCAGCTCATGCAGCCAAAGCCGCACGTGTAGAAGCCAAGCTTAAAGAGGGCGTCGGTAAGGCCGGCACGCTCGAGCAGCATCTCGGTGGCACGGCTGCCGGGAGCCAGAATGCGCTTTACCCACGGTTTGGCCTTAAGGCCGCGATCGGTGGCCTTCTTTGCGCAGAGGCCGGCGGCAACCATCATGGCGGGGTCGGTGGCGGTTGTGCAGCTGGTTATGGCGGCTATGGCAACGGTGCCATGGCCAAGCTCAAACGTTTGGTCGCCGCAGGAGATGGGGAACGTTTGGGAAAGGTCGCCATGCCCGTGCTCCGCAGCGTTTGAGCGGAAGCGCTCGCGAAGGCCAGCCGGCTCAACGTAGTTGTGGGGACGCGAGGGACCCGCGAGGCATACGCGCACGGAGGACAGGTCGAGCTCAAGGGTGCGAGAGTACGTACGCCCCTCTACCTCGCCCCAAATGCCCTGCATCCCATAGAAGTCCTTGGCAAAGGCGACCTCTTGGGGATCGCGACCCGTAAGGCTCAGGTAGTCGCACACCACGTCATCGACCGGGAACAGCGTGGTGGTGGCGCCATACTCGGGCGTCATGTTTGCCACGGCGGCCCTCTGCGTGGCCGTGAGCGTCTTTACACCGGGGCCCGTAACCTCCACGAGCGTACCCACCACGCCCTCTTGGCGCAGCATACGAGCAACGGTGAGCGCCAGGTCCATGCCCGACACACCATCGGCCAGCTCGCCGGTAAGGCGCAGCTCCACTACGGGAGGCACAAGCATGGAGATGGGCTGTCCCAAGGCGGCTGCCTCTGCCTCTATGCCACCCACGCCCCAGCCAAGCACGCCGAGGCCGTTTGCCGTGGTGGTGTGGGAGTCCGTGCCGACCAACGTGTCAAAGCATCCAACCTCGGCCTCGCCCTGTGCCAAGGCATCACGCGTTGCCACGCTGCAGAATCGCTCGATGTTGAGCTGATGGCATATGCCACCACCTGGCGGCACGATCTCCACGTTGTCAAACGACTTGGATGCCCATTTGAGGAACGCGAACCTCTCGTGGTTGCGCTTTGCCTCCATCAGCTCGTTTTGGGATGCGGCGTCACAGGTGCCTGCGCAGTCCGCGATCACCGAGTGGTCGACCACCAGCGTGCAGGGAATGCGCGGGTTCACCTTGCGAGGGTCACCGCCACGCTCGACCATCGCATCGCGCATGGCCGCAAAGTCCACGAACACCGGCACGCCGGTAAAGTCCTGAAAGAGCACGCGCGCGGGCATAAACTCAATCTCTTCTCCCTGACGAGCCTGCGTGCCTGCCTCAACAATGCGGGCAGCCGCCTGCGTTGCCTCCTCGTCCGTCTTGGCGTTGCGAACGACGTTTTCCAACAGCACCACCAGGGCACGTGGAAGCCTCTCCGCTCCGGGAATCTGCGAGACATCGTACACGTGACGACTGATGCTTCCAGAAACCAAGGTCTTGGGCCTGCGTGCGGCACCAACCGCATCG
Organism: Coriobacteriales bacterium; assembly: GCA_030529665.1. Lineage (GTDB taxonomy): Bacteria > Actinomycetota > Coriobacteriia > Coriobacteriales > Atopobiaceae > RUG440. The sequence goes on along the minus strand of JAUMWL010000001.1, from coordinate 66,112 downwards.
GCAAACGAAGTGTCGTACATTATGCTCTCTCCTTCAACGTTGCCACAAGGCTCGTAACGGAATCGTCCTTACCAGACCCTCCGTTGAGCCTCCCATACAAAAACAGGAACAATGCCAGCGCGCCTGCGCCAGCCACCACGAGGAACAACATCATGTTACCCGAAATAGGTGCCAGCTTGAAGAAATCCCTAAAGAGCAGGCTCCCGCCCAAGAGCATGGTTACCACAAAGGCAACCAGAGCACAGCGCAGGGGCGTGAGCGGCTGAGAGATCTTTACGATTAGAGCCACGCCCACGATGCCCGTGAGGTACATGCTAAGCGTGGACCCCTGCTCAAGCGTAAGTCCAAAGATGCGCTCAACAAACTGCACCAAAATGAGCGCCACAACGATCGCGGCCGAAGCAGGCAGCGACCTGCGAAGCACGTTTTCCAAAAAGTCGCCCGTTACCAGGTCGTGATTGGGCTCTAGCGCCAACACAAACGAGGGGATGCCTATTATTGCCGACGAGATGAGCGTCATCTGGATGGGAATAAAGGGATACGGGGGAAGGACGATGCACACCACGGCAAGAAGCGCCGAGAACACCGTCTTCACGAGGAAGAGCGAAGCCGAACGCTGGAGGTTGTTGATCGACCTGCGGCCCTCGTCCACGACTTCGGGCATGTGCGCAAAGTCGTTGTCGGCCAGCACGATCTCGGCAACGTTGCGCGCGGCCGCAGATCCTGCCGCCATTGCCACCGAGCAGTCCGCCTCCTTTAGCGCCAAGACGTCGTTTACGCCGTCGCCGGTCATGGCGACCACATGGCCGTCCTGGTGCAAGGCGCGCACCAGGCTCCTCTTTTGCTGGGGCGTCACCCTGCCAAAGATGCTCTTGGTGCGCACGGCATCCAGCATGTCTTGCTCGGTGACCAGCGTGGAGGCGTCAACGTAGTTCTTTGCCCCCTCAATGCCAACGTCGTGAGCTATGGCCGCCACCGTGGCGGGGTCGTCTCCCGAGATCACCTTGAGGTTTACGCCCTGCTCGGCAAAGTACCGAATGGTCTCTGGGGCCGAGGCGCGAACCTCGTCGCGAATGCCGATGTAGCCCAAGACGTGAGGCCTTCCCACAAGGTCGTCGTTGTTGCCAAAGGACTCTACCTCGGCAATGGTGAGCACGCGCTCCGTGGGGGCAAACGTCTGAACCTCGTGCTTGTGGTCCTCGTATGCCTCGCGCAGCACAAACTGGGCGGCACCGACCACCAGGCACCTTCCGTCGTCCGTAACGCAACCCGAGTACTTGCGCGCCGACGAGAACGGCACCTCCCGCACAACCGGGGAGGCAACAAAGCCCATCTCGTCGGCAAACGCGAGCATTGCCAGGGCAGTCTCGTTTGCGTCGGCCCCGTTTGCCGACATTACCGTGGTGGCACACTGCAGCATGTCTCTGCAGGCAGCCTCGTCATAAGGGTCCTCGCCTGCGGCACGCATGCTTGTGACCTCCATGGCGCCACTTGTTATGGTGCCCGTCTTGTCGAGACAGAGCGTGTCTACGCGCGCAAGCGTCTCCACGCAGTACGACTGTTGCACCAACACGTTCTTGCCACCCAAGCGCGTGGTTGCGATGGCCAGGACGCTTGAGGTAAGGAGCACCAGCCCCTGGGGAATCATTCCCACCACCGCCGCCACCGTGGAGAGGATCGCGTCAGTGGTGGTGGTTCCCTCCATGTTGAGGGTCCTGATAAAGAGGCCCACGCCCAGCGGGACCAAGGCTATGGTGGAGTACTTTATGATCATCTTGAGGGTGGCGAGTATCTCTGAGGACACTTCCTTTACATAGTGCGCCTCGGCATTGATCCTTGCCGCATAGCCATCGAGTCCCACACGACACACGCGTGCCGTAACGGCACCCGCCACCACAAAGCTCCCCGAAAAAAGCTCGTCTCCCGGATGCTTCTCTATTTGGTTGCTCTCTCCCGTAAGCAGGCTCTCGTCCATAAGAGGACCACCAGCAACCACCACGGCGTCCGCCGGCACCTGGTCACCATGCTGCAGCATGAACAGATCGTCCAAAACCAGGTCGTCAACGCTCAGCTCGCACTCGGCACCATCCCTCAGCACGCGCACCTTCTTGGCCGTAAGAATGGAGAGCTTGTCCACCATCTGCTTGGCTCGCGTCTCTTGCACCACGCCAATCACCAAGTTGATGATGACGACAAGCATAAACGTCATGTTGCGGTACTGGCCCGTTATGGCCACCAAGGCCGCAAGCGCTACGTTTACCAGATTAAAGAGCGTAAACGTGTGCTCCCGCAATATTTGGACGACGGATTTTGTCTTTACATCGGTGTTTGCGTTCGTTTTGCCTGCTGCAACACGCTCTGCCACCTCCGCAGAGGTCAGGCCCGTAGGCGTCGGTTGTGTGCTAGAGGCGGTTTGGCCCATGCTCTACCCCGTTCATAACAACTCGTGCGTATGCGTAACATACAATTCTACGTGAACCCAAGGCCGTTTGAATCAAGAGATTTCGTCTTTTTATTGAGGGTTCCCACAGGCGCTTCCCGTGAAGGCAGGCGGCGGGGACACACCCTTTGCTTGGTGCCAGGCAAAGGGGAGTGTCCCCATCGCCTGGCCCCCATACAGGTCTGGTGCTTCTTAGGCAAAAAAGGAGAAGCCCCCACTACATTGGTCCACCCGCAGACATAATATAAATTCTGTGAAGAACCATAGAGCTGTACGATATATGTAGGCTATCATCACATAATTAAATCAGGTTGATTAGTGTTAATGGTGTTTTTGAATAGACACTAAGGAGCAGAGAGGAACTATTCCTAATGAATCAAAACATTGCGAGTGAGCTAGAAGCCATTGCCGCTGCGTACGACATCCTTCTTCCTCTTTCTGACGGGGCCAAAAGACGTGCGCTTGCCTGGCTTGACGACTACTTCTTTGGCTCTGACGAGCGAATTGTGATTATTGAGGACGAAGACGAGATTGACGATGACCTCGATTTCTCTGAAGACTCCGACGCAGCCGAATACTATGAGTCCGACGATGATTACGAAGACGACGCGCAGGACGTAGAGGATGAGCCCGAGGGTTTTCAGACGTTTGAGCAGTTTTTCTATGCCATAGGCCCCAAGACCGTTCGCCAAAAGGTCGCGACGGCCGCATGGTGGCTCGAGGAGGAGCAGGGCAAGGAGTCTTGGAAGACGTTTGACGTCAGCAAGATGCTCAAGGGCATCGATCAGCCCGTGCGCTACCTGTCCACCACCATCACCCAAGAGAAGCGCAAGTCCGACCCCATGGTTGAGCAGCTCTCCAAGTCGGGCAGCAGCATGCAGGCCCATGGCACCTATAAGCTTACTTCAATCGGACGCTCCTACATAGAGGATAAGCTGGGACGCTAACATAGCGACGCAGAGCATTCGTGCGGGCGATGGGGATACTCCACATCGCCCGTTTTGCTCCTAAAAGTGCTCGCGACGGGGAAACAGGCGCTCCGACTCAGGATAGAGCGCCATGGCCAACGCCATAAAGTAGTCGTCGGTCATAGAGGCAAGGTAGTCCACCGTTGTGAGGTCCACGTCCGACTGCCAGTCGTATTCCTGCCCGTAGTGGCCCAGCCACTGGTTGACAAAGCGAATGTGGTGCCTAAACACCGGTGCATCCTCGCGACCGGCCAGCAAGTCACTTCGTATGCTGTCGTATATTGCAAAGAAGAGCTCACCCACCTCGCGACTGAACTCTCCGTTTACCTCGCTCACGCCATATATCTTTTGGTAGTTCTCGCGCTTGGCCCGCCGCATCTCGCAAAAGGCCTCCTCGCTCATGGCGATGCGGGACCTCCCCACGCTATGCTCCACCACGTCTGCCGTAAACGCCTTGAGTGCCCACGCGTTGTAGGCTCCTCCCATTCCGTCGGCAAAGGTGTCCTCCGAGGCGATTCCCGCACGTATGGCGTCCTGCCTGTCCTTGCCCACGTAGGCAATGATGTCGCTCACGCGCACCACGCACCCCTCAAGCGTCATGGGCGCGAGGTGCCGAATCTCGTCGTCGCCGTTTTGCCAGCAGCGTGCCACCATGTTGTCGTAGTCCTCCACGCTCGACCTGTCGCTCGTGCGCAATCTCTGCTGCTCAAACTCGCCGTTGTGGCACACCACCCCATCAAGCGTCTGTATGCTTATGTTGCGGCCATACAACACGTCCAAAACGCGCACGCTCTGCACGTTGTGGAAGAACCAGCGCCCCGTGTACCGGTGAAACGCGTCGTTTAGGAACCTCTCTCCCGCATGACCAAACGGCGTGTGCCCAATGTCGTGGCCCAAGGCTATGGCCTCTATGAGGTCGAGGTTGAGGCCAAGCGCACGCCCGATGTCGCGTGCCACACGCGCGACCAGCTGAACATGCAAGCCTCGGCGCGTGAGGTCGTCATTCGATCGAAACGAGAATACCTGCGTCTTGGCTGCAAGTCGGTTGTATGCCGGCATGTGCAAGATCTTCTCGGCATCGCGAACGAATGCGGGGCGCAACGCCGTGTCTTTGTCACGGTCTTTGGGGTCCCTCCTAAGGGCTGCGTCGTTTGGCGTGGCATAGGGGTTGTGCTGCTTGCCGCTTACAAGTGCGCGCACCTGCTCGCTGGCCTCTGCGGAGAGCTCGCCGGTAAGGTGGGGCGCAAACGGATTCATTTGACCTCCTCCGTCTGTGTATTGTTGACTTGGCGCATTGTCTTTATGAGGCGCTTTGCAATCTGCTCGTGGCCCTTTGCGCCCGGATGATCGCGCTCGTCGCGCAAGAGCGTCGTGCTGTGGTCCATAAGTCCCAGGCCGTCCACCATTGTTGCGCCATAGCGCCTTATGCCCTGTGCGATCAGGCGCGGAAGCGCTTCGTAGCAGCTGCCTTTGGCCGCCGGCGCCTTCTTTAGGTCGTTCCACAGGGGCGTGATCACCCACACGTGCGCCATGGGCCACCTCTGGCCTATCTCCACCATAAGCCCGCGAACGTCTTGGGCCGCCACGGTGGGACTGCAGCGCTCGTACTTGTAACCCAACCCAAACTCCACCACCACGTGCTCCACATCGTCCAATTGGATTCCCAAAAGCGATGTTGGCTGGAATACTTGCCTGGAGAGGCTCTGGTTCACAAGGTCCAAGTTTAGACCCTGGGCCACGAGCGACGGGAAGGCCCGTGCCGGATTGCCGCAACAAAAGCCTTGCCCCACGGAGTCTCCCAGCACAAGGAGCTTGGGGCCAGACGACAAGGGCTCCACGTACGAGCCGTTTGTCCACAAGCCGCGTATGGCGCATCCACGCAGGCAGGGAAGCCATATCTCCACCTCATGCCGCATGCCAAGCCCAGGAAGGGCCACGATTCCCTCACCAGGATCTGTGCGCGGGTCCCTTAGCGACACGTGAAGCCTGTCGAACCGCGGAAACACCGCATCCAGAACACGTCCATCCACCTGTGCGGAAAAGCCATCGTATGGCCCGTACACGACGGAGTGGTCACGTAGGTCGTACACCATGGGGGCGCTTGTTTGGGCCACCTCCCTTACCATGGCGGCACGCTCGGGAATGTGGTTGAGAATCGCCGCCGTGGCGGACGGCTCTGCATCGACCATTACCTCAAGGGCAACCTCGGTGGCATCGGTGGCAAAGCTCACGCGAACGCCCGCCGTCGTGGCAGCCATCTGCCTAAACAGCCCGGGATGCCATGCCATGCAGCTCGTGAGCGCATGCATCTGGGCATTGGCAAAACGCCTTGGCCGTATCCAACCGTCGTTGTCTACCAACACGTCCAGCGCACCGCGCAGCAGCCTAGACACACGAACATCTGCCAATTGCAAAGAGTCGCCATACATCATGTCTTAGTCCCCAAACAGCTCTTCCAGCACTTGCAGCACACCGTCCTCCGTGCAGGGCGGCGCAATGGCATCGGCCACGTCCTTTACGCTTTGCGGGGCGTTTTCCATGGCATAGCTATGACCAACAAGGCGAAGCATCTCAAGGTCGTTGTCCGAGTCGCCAAACGCCACGCACTCATGCGGCTCCACGCCCCACCTGTCCATAAGATACCTCAGGCCCACGGCCTTGCTCACGCCCGGACACACCACGTCAAAGTACCCGTCTCCCGACCCAACCACGTCCATGCAATCGCCAACTGCCTGGCGCACCAGGTCCATGCACTCCTTGAGCTCGGACTCGGGCACCACCGAAGAGAACATGAATACCTGGTCGTCCACGCTCGCAAAGTCATCCACCCAGTACTGCCGATGGCAATACTGCGCCATGTCGTCAAAGAACTCCTGCGACGTGCCGCGCTCCACATATGCCGCCTGCACGCCAAGCATGGAAAACGGCACGTGCGGATACGTGTGGCAGATGTCTATCATGCGGCGTACGGCGTCCGGCTCTGCACGTGCGGCAAACACCTCCTCGTGACCATCGAGCACATACGCACCGTTTGCCGACACGATGCCCATGTCACCCACGTGGTTGGGAAAGAGGTTCATTACCTGATAGCACTGGTTGCCCGTTGCCACCACAAAATGCACGCCCGCATCGCGCATGCGGCCATATATTCTCTCAAAACGCGCGACGTCGTAGTGCTTGTGATCGCGCAAAAACGTACCGTCCTCGTCCACGGCGACGAGTCTAATGTTTGCCATCTGCAGATTCCTTATCGTTGTCGCTCTTGTTTGCCCTCGCACAGCACATGCTGGCCGCTCACAACCTCCACTTGCTTGGTTCCAAGCACTAGCGTACCACTAACGCCGGGCGGCATGCTTACCTGTAATCTTCTTGCATCGTGGTCTTGCTCCCAGCGAACAAACAGAAGCCCTTGGGGGATGAGGAGCGATCCTTGCGCAAATTGCAGTTCGCATGGAAGCTCGCTTTTGCTCGGCGGCTGAATGCGCACCGTTGCAAAGTCTGCGGAATGCTCCACCAGCCCAACCACGTTTCTCCAAGCATGCTCCACAGTCCGCGAGCTCTTGCTGGAGCGCTCGCATTGCGCGGACTCATCGTCGCCCACGTCCCACACACAGCGCATGGCCAACGTGCCTACGAGCCGCTGGTACTGGGACGCCTCCTCCACGGCTTGGTTTAGGCGCTCGTCTGAGGTCCACACCATTCCCCTGCGCTGCGGCAACCACTCGCCCCACGGCTCTTCGCCCTTGTCGCCACACAAGAAGGCCGAAGGCGTGCCATAGGCCTGCTCGCCAGCGTCGTCCCACACGGCAACAAACCACACGTATTGATCAGACGTAACAAGCGGGGCGCCCGCATAGCGCGTTTGGGCACGGTCGGAGCGTACCTTGCCCGAGTCCCACACCACGTCGCCGGTGCCCATGGACGTTACGGTAATCCTATACGCAGCCTGCGACGCCCCCGCCCTATCCGAGCCCAAGCGCCACGAAAACCTGGGATTTCCAACAACCCCACGCGGTTCTCGCAAACCATTGCAGGACAGATCATACACCGCCAGCATTAAGGTCCTCTCTATCCTTTTGTGGAACACCTCCCTAGTATACCCGGGCAATGCGTTCAATCTACCATCTAAGTCCATAGCACTTACATTTCTTTATGCCCGTGTTGTCTATTTTGTCCCCAGACGGGTAGGATAGACACAATGCGTGCGTTATGAAGGAGTTATACAACATGGAGATGAACAACAAGAAGCGTCGCCAATCTATGGTGTTGTACATCATCATTGCCTTGGCCGTGGTGCTGGCAGTCCAGCAGTCGTTCTCCGCATACCAAAGAAACGCCATAAAGGACGTAAGCTACAGCGACTTCCTTACCATGGTTGAGCAAAACAAGGTAAAGGAGGTGGAGCTCAACACCGGTACGGGCACCATTCGCTTTACCGACGGCAAGTCTGGCGAGCAGGACACGCAGGTGTACGAGACGTCCATGTTTCCCAACGACGACGGCCTGGTGTCGCTGTTGCAGGAGCATGAGGTCAACTTTAAGGCCCAGATTCCCGACACCAGCAACGACCTATGGATCTACATGCTGCTGAGCTATGGCATACCCATTGGCATAATGGTGTTCTTTGGCTGGCGCCTCAACCGTCGCATGAAGAAAGCCATGGACGGCGACGACCCCTCCATGGACTTTAGCGCCGGCTTCGGCGGATTTGGCATGGGCGGCCTGGGCAAGTCCAACGCAAAGATCGTGGGCGAGAAGGAGACCGGCGTCACATTTGCAGACGTTGCCGGCCAGGACGAGGCCAAGGAGTCGCTGCAAGAGATAGCGAGCTTTTTGGAGAATCCGCAAAAGTACAGCGAGATTGGCGCTCGCTGCCCGCGCGGCGCGCTTTTGGTGGGACCTCCCGGCACGGGCAAGACCCTGCTGGCAAAGGCGGTCGCAGGCGAGGCCAAGGTGCCCTTCTTCCAGATCTCTGGCTCCGAGTTTGTGGAGATGTTCGTTGGCCGTGGCGCGGCAAAGGTTCGCGACCTCTTTAAGCAGGCAAACGACAAGGCGCCCTGCATCGTGTTCATAGACGAGATCGACACCGTTGGCAAGCGGCGCGACACGGGCCTTACCACCAACGACGAGCGCGAGCAGACGCTCAACCAGCTCCTTACCGAAATGGACGGCTTCGACAACAACAAGGGCATCGTGGTGCTTGGCGCCACCAACATGCCCGACTCGCTAGACATAGCGCTCACGCGTCCCGGCCGCTTTGACCGCCGCATTCCCGTTGAGCTTCCCGACCTTGCCGGTCGCGAGGCGATCCTGCGCATACACGCCAACGACGTAAAGATGGAGCGCGGCGTTGACCTCTCCGTGGTGGCCCGCGCAACTCCCGGCGCTTCTGGCGCGGACCTGGCAAACATGATAAACGAGGCCGCCTTGCGCGCCGTGCGCAACGGCCGCAATCGTGTGACCCAAGAAGACCTCGTAGAGTCCGTTGACGTGGTCATCGCGGGCGAAAAGAAGAAGTCTACGGTGCTTTCCGAGCATGAGAAGCAGGTCGTGGCCTATCACGAGACCGGCCATGCTATCGTAGCCGCCTCGCAAAAGGGCTCGGCACCGGTGAGCAAGATCACCATCGTGCCGCGCACCTCTGGAGCACTTGGCTTTACCATGCAGGTGGACGAGGACGAGCGCTTCCTCACCACCGCAAGCGAGATGCGCAACAAGATCGCAGTGCTGTGCGGTGGGCGAGCAGCTGAGGAGCTTATCTTTGGCGAGGCCACCAACGGCGCCTCAAACGACATAGAGAAGGCCACGCAGATTGCCCGTGCCATGGTTACCCAATATGGCATGACTGAGAGGTTTGGCATGGTGGCGCTTGGTCAACAACGCAACCGCTACCTTGGCGGTGGTACCGAGCTCACCTGCTCGGAGGGCACAGCCGAGGACATTGACCAAGAGGTGCAGCGTCTCGTGGAGGAGGGACACAAGACGGCCTTGGACACCTTGCGCGCACATCGCTTTAAGCTGCACGAGATCAGCCGCTACCTCCAGCGCAAGGAGACCATCACCGGCGAGGAGTTCATGCGCATCTTTACGCGTGACGACGGCTTTGCACCCACGCTGCCCACCACAAACGCGCAGTAACGGAGGGTGTCCCCCTTCGCACGACAGCGGGGACAGGGATGTTTGTCCGCGCTAATGAGGACAAACATCCCCGTCCCTGCTGTCTTTTGTTAGAACTCCACCGTACGCGGAGGCTCGGTAAAGGAGCTAAAGGTAGCCACGCCATTCTTGATGTAGTACACCACCGTGTTGCCGTCACCAGCGGCATACATCTTCTTCAGCGAGGGATACGCCTCAAGCATGGACTCCTGTGCCTCGATGCGCGGATCCTCCACCAGCTCACCGCTCACGCGAATCCACTGTCCCTTAAAGCCGCAGATCTCAAACTTGGGATTGGCCTCAATCTGCTTGGCCACGTCCTTCTTTTTGCCGGACTGGATGTAGAGCTTTCCCTCAAAGATGTGTGCCGTGCCAAACGGCCGCACGCGCGGCTGGTCGCCGTCCGTGGTAGCCAAATAGTACGTGCCAACCTTCTTAAGAAACTCGCATACCTCGTCAATCGCTGCCATGGTCTGTCCTCTCGTCTTGGCTTTACCAGATGACATCACTATACTCCACACGCACCGCTCTTGGAACACGCGCATTGACTGTTGGAGCACATCCGTCGTTCTGGGGTTGTTGTCCATAGGTCGGCTAGCGGTACTGGTGGTGGCCCCGGATGACGGACGGCCCTCGTTCGGCTGTCAAGAGAATCGGGGTGTGGCTTGCGATGTTTCCTGACCTGATTTGTCGCCTTTCGCATCGCTAACCGCAGGTCCACGCGGTCGTACACCCGGAGACGTGCTGTGATTGCCCGCTGTGTGGAACGCCCACGCGGAGGCGTGCAGTATTTGCGAGCTGTGTGGCCCACCCACCCACACAGCTTGAAATCACAGCACGCATAGCCGGAAACGACCCACACTGCTCGCGATTACAGCACGCTCGGGGCAGGCCGACCCACACTGATCGAAAAGACAGCACACAAGACCAGGGGACAACCACACTGCTCGCAAAGACAGCACGCATCTCCCCGTGCCAACCGCACTGCTCGCGATTGCAGCACGCACGCGACACGAGCCCGTGTCCCCACGGTCTCGCCGGCTTGGCGAATCGCGACTTGGCCCCAAGCGGCCAGAACCATCTGTGGGCTTGTCAGCATATGCCCAGGGCACCCCGTCATCACATGACCTGCGGTTTTACGGCACAGGCTGGTGACCGTGAGCATAGGTGCCCCTGGCGCAGCGGCCTTTGGCACACGGCCCTCACCCAAGAGACATGGGTACCCCCAAGCAAGGATGGGTTTTCTGGCCTGGCCGTGAGTTGTAACGTGTTGTCCCACACCTCCGCTTTAGCACACAACCCTACTGACGCGCGCAAAAGCGGAGGTTATGGTGCCACTTTTGCCAACAAAACCTCCGTCTTTGCACACGGCCATCGCAATGTGTGCAAAGACGGAGGTTAGTTGGGTATTTCTGGGGTGTATACCTTTATACCAGCAGTTCCGCAATCTGGACGGCGTTTGTGGCCGCACCCTTGCGAATCTGGTCTCCACAGCAGAAGAAGCAAAGCGAGCTCACGCCCTCTGGCGCGGAAAGGTCACGACGCACGCGGCCCACGTAGATAAGGTCCTGGTCGCTGGTCTCGAGCGGCATGGGATAGCGCAGCTGCGCGGGGTCGTCCACAACGCGGACGCCGGGAGCGGCCTCAAGTGCCGCACGAGCCTCGTCCGGCGAGAGGGGCTTCTCGAACTCGACGGTGATGGACTCGGAGTGCGAGCGCATTACGGGCACGCGCACGCAGGTGCAGTTTACGCGCAGCTCGGGCAGATGGCAGATCTTGCGACCCTCGTTTTGCAGCTTAAGCTCCTCGGAGGTGTAGGCCTCGTCCTTGAACCCGCCAATCTGCGGAATGAGGTTCGCGGCGAGCTGATAGGCAAACGGGGCAGTCTGTCCCACCTCACCGCCAGCAGCCAGCACGGCCATCTCTCGCTGAAGCTCGGTAAGACCCGGCATGCCAGCGCCTGACGCCGCCTGGTAGGTAGAGACCACCAGCCGCTTCATCCCGGCCGCCTGATGCAGGGGCCATAGCGGCACGAGCGCGATGATGGTGGCACAGTTGGGGTTGGAAATAATGCCGTTGTGCCACTCTACGTCTTCGGCGTTTATCTCGGGAATCACCAGCGGCACGTCCTTGTCCAAACGGAACGCATGGCTGTTGTCCACGCACACCGCACCGCGCTTTACGGCCTCGGGCAGCAGGCGCTTAGCGGTTGCGTCGTCTACGGCGCACATCACGATGTCTGCGCCTTCAAATGCCTCGGGTGTGGCCTCGCGGATGGTTATGTCCTTGCCGCCAAACTCGATCGTCTTGCCCGCCGATCGCGCGCTTGCAAGCGGCACCAGCTCTCCCACGGGAAAGTCGCGCTCCTCCAAGCACTGAAGCATCTGGCGACCCACCACGCCCGTGGCTCCCAAAACGGCAATGGTCTTTCCGCTCATGGTTGTTCTCCTTCCTCAAAATGTCAAAGGGGGGTTTAGCCCCTTTTGGCATTCTTATTGCCTTACCACCACGGCGTCGCCGAAGCGGTCGTAAATCACCTTGATGGCCTTCTCAAAGTCCTCGTTCTGCACGCCCACGATGATGCTGATCTCTTGCGAGCTCTGCGTAATCATGCGAATGTTGATGCCCGCCTCGCCAAGCGCACCGAATATCTGGCCCGACGTGCCAGCACGACGGCTCATGTTGCGGCCCACCACGCTAATGAGCGCAAGCCCGGGCAGAACGTTGATGGAGTCGGGCTTAACGTCGCGCTGCATGTCGGCCACGATGGAGTAGATTGAGTCCTTTACGTCGGCACCGTTGACCACAATGGAGAACGAGTCCACGCCCGTGGGGATGTGCTCCACCGATACGCCATAGCGCTCAAGGATGGAAAGGGCGCGCCGTACGCAGCCTATCTCGTTCGACATATGGGCCTTTTGCACATAGATGCCCACAAAGTCCTTCTTGCCGGCGATGCCCGTGATCAGGTGCTCACGCGCGTGCTCGTTGGCCGTCTCGCGAATGATGGTTCCAAAGTGCTCGGGCTCGTTGGTGTTCTTTATCTGTATGGGGATGTTGACCTCGCGCACGGGGAAGATGGCCTCCTCCTGCAGCACCGAGGCGCCCATGTACGACAGCTCGCGCATTTCCTCAAAGGTGATGCGGTGAATTCCGCGCGGCGAGTCGATTATGCGCGGGTCGGCCGCCAAGAAGCCCGACACGTCGGTCCAGTTCTCGTAGAGCCCGGCATCGATGCAACGCGCGAGGATGGCACCCGTAATGTCGCCGCCACCACGTTTGAAGAGCTTTACCTGACCGTCCACCGTGGAACCATAGAAGCCCGGCAGCACGAACGAGCCGCCCGTGTGTATAACGGCCTCGCGCAGGCGTGTCTGCGTGCGCTCCATGTCCACCGTGCCGTCGTGGTGAAACACCATCACGTCGGCTGCGTCCACAAAGGGCATGCCCAGATACTCTGCCATAAGCTGGCCGGTAAACCACTCGCCACGCGACACAATGTATTCGGGCGACACGCTCTGGATGTTCTGCACCAGGCGATCGAACTCCTCGGCTACCGGGAACTTGAGTCCCAGCTCAAGCGCAATGTCTACAAAGCGCTGCTCTATGGTGGCCAGAAGTCCCGTGCAGTCCACGCCATACTCTATGTGGGCGTTTACCAGCAGCAGCAGGTCGGTGATCTTGTTGTCGCCCTTCCCCCTCTTGCCTGCGGCCGATACGACCACAAACGAGCGCTCCGGATCCGACTTTACAATATCGGCGACCTTCTTGAACTGAGATGCGTCGGCAACGCTCGAGCCGCCAAACTTTGCTACCTTAATCACGTGCTATCCCTCCTGCGGGAGCGCCGCCATAAAGGCTGACGCGTCCTTCTCCAAAATCTCCTCAAACATCTTGCGCGCCTGGGGCGGCGTGAGTCTGCGATACACCCACACACCTGGTGCCCACGCCTCGTTGCTCACCGGAGCCGCCGACGACCTTACCACGTAATCGCTCGTAAGGAGGGTGGGGTCGTACACGAGCCCGCGCGAGAAGTCATAGTGCTGCCTGCGCCCGCATGTTACGTCGATGACATCCTGCACGATGGCGTTGCCCGTGGGCAGGCTGCCTGCACCCTGTCCGTAGAACTTGAGGGGACCCACGGTAAAGCCTTCCAGCGACACCAAGTTAAAGTTGGAGGGAACCGAGGCCTCAAGCGACATGACGGGTATGGCCACGGGCTCCACCGCCACTGCGTAACGATCGTCTTGACTCCTGCCGCGACCAAAGAGCTTTACGGTTAGCCCGCGCGACGCAAAGAGGTCGAGGTCGGCCTTGGTGAGCGTACGGATGCCCGTAACCGGCAGGTCGCGCACGCAGTCCACGTCAAACGCAACGCAGGCGCTTATGATGGTCTTGTTTGCCACGTCGATGCCGTCGATGTCTGCGGAAGGGTCGCGCTCGGCATAGCCCAGCTCCTGAGCACGGCCCAGCGCCACGTGGAAGTCCAACTCCTCGCGGCGCATGGAGTCGATGATGTAGTTGGTGGTGCCGTTCATGATGCCTTGGAACGAGCGGATGTCGTCTATGCGACGCACCTTGTCTATGCTGGCAATCCACGGTATGCCGCCGCCCACCGACGCCTCGATGAGAAACGCGACGTCGTTTTGCGCGGCAAGCTCCGCAAACTCGCTAAAGAACGCTGCCACCACCGCCTTGTTTGACGTGACCACGTGCTTTCCAGCGGCAAGCGACGCGCGAATGTACTCGTGGGCAGGCTCCAGGCCGCCCATGCACTCCACCACCAGCTCGATGCTGGGGTCGTTAAGAATATCAGAGAAGTCCGACGTCATGCGCGGGTCGCTCAGGCGGTCGGGAAGCTCTAGGATGCGCGAGACCTCTACCTGCGGAACGTTGGAACGAATGATGCCGTCCACGCCACGTCCCACGGTTCCGTGTCCCAAAAGGGCAATCTTCATAGGCAACCTCTTTTGCAGTCGTAAATTCGTGCACAGATAACCATACACCAACTACGATGCGACAGAGACGTAAACTATATTATGCAACAGGAATTGCGTGGCCGTTTGGGGCCTGGCCCCTTTTGGCCATCCTCAAGGCAGTTGTAGGGTTTGGACGGCATCGCTATACTGGTGCGAGCAACATGTCATTTTGCCAACCAAGCGAGGAGCAACCCGTGGAAACGTCGTATCACAGCACACGCAGCAACACCCAAGGTTTTGAGAGCAAGCAAGCCATCCTGATGGGCATAGCGCCAGACGGCGGTCTGTTTGTCTCGGACCAGATTGGCAACAACACGCTCGACCTCTCCACCGTATGCGCGAATGACTACCATGCCAACGCGCGCCTAGTGCTAAAGACCCTGCTTCCCGACTACACCACCGAAGAGATCGCTTCCTGCGTGGAGGGCGCCTACGGCAGCCAGTGGGACACGAGCGCCATCACGCCGCTCTCCCCCATCGGCACCGACTGGCTCCTCGAGCTCTACCATGGCCCCACCTGCGCCTTTAAGGACGTAGCGCTTCAGATGCTTCCCCGCCTCATGAGTGCAGCCAGCAGCACGGCAGGCGATGGTCGCAACGTCATGATCCTTACGGCTACCTCCGGCGATACCGGCAAGGCAGCACTCGACGGCTTTGCCGACGTGGAGGGCACGGGCGTTACCGTGTTCTACCCCGACGGCAAGGTGTCTGACGTCCAGCGCCTGCAAATGGTGACCCAGCGCGGTTCCAACGTGGCCGTGTGCGGCATTCGAGGTAACTTTGACGACGCGCAGACCGGCGTGAAGAAGATCTTTAGCGACCCAGACTTTGCGGCGCGCCTCCTTGCCAACAACACCGTGCTCAGCAGCGCGAACTCCATAAACGTTGGCCGATTGGTACCGCAGGTAACGTACTACTTCGACGCATACGCCCAGCTCGTGCGCGCGGGTGCCGTACGCCAGGGTGACGCCATTGACTTCTGCGTTCCCACGGGCAATTTTGGCGACGTGCTCGCCGGCTTCTATGCGCAGCAAATCGGCCTGCCCGTGGGCAAGCTCATCGTAGCCTCCAACGCAAACAACGTCCTCACCGACTTCATCACTACGGGCACCTATGACCGTCGCCGCCCCTTCCACAAGACCATCTCACCTTCCATGGACATCCTCGTGTCGTCAAACCTCGAACGTCTGCTGTACTATCTGTCGGGCGGAGACTGCGAGCTGGTGGCCGCATACATGCACGACCTCGCAAACAAGGGCTTCTACACCGTGTCGGCCTCCATCCTGGAAGCACTGCGCGCCACCTTTGACTGCGGCTTTGCCGACGACGTCGCCACAAGCGCCACCATTCGCTCCACCTGGAACGAGCTTGGCGTGCTCATAGACACCCATACCGCCGTGGGCAAAGCCGTCATAGACGCACGTGCCAGCGAGGGTAGGCAACGCGTCTGCCTCTCCACCGCATCTCCCTACAAGTTCTCGTCCGACGTCCTCGCGGCACTCGGTGCCAGCACGGCGGGTCTTGACGGCTTTGCCTGCATGGATGAGCTTGAGAAGCTCACCAACACGAAGGCGCCCCAGCAGCTCTCGGGCCTTCGCACTGCCACCGAGCTCCACACCGACGTCTGCGACCAGGACAAGATGGAAGCATTCGTGGAGAGTGCATGCGCCCGGGTGTTCCTGTGAGGCCCCTCACCTATTCTGACAAGGACCTGCGCAAGCCCTGTCCCACAGAGCTTTCGGGGACCCGTCTCGTAATACGGGTCCCCGCCACCTCTGCCAACGTGGGCGTGGGCTTTGACGTTATGGGGCTTGCGCTGGATCTGGTGGCAACTTTTACCTTCCACCTCTCTGACGAGCTATGCATCTATGGCAGCCTACCGGAATTCTGTTCCACCAACAACCTCGTATGGCAGTCGTACCTCACCGCGTGCAACATGTTGGACGTCTCGCCGCGCACGCTAGCCATAGGCATAGACTCCCCGCTCCCCATGTCCGGAGGCCTGGGCTCAAGCTCCACCTGCGTGGTGGCTGGTGTCGTTGCGGCGCAGCTCTTGTCGGGAAGGCCCTTTGACCGTCAGCTGGCACTAAACATCGCCACGGCCATAGAGGGACATCCCGACAACGTAGCCCCTGCGGTGTATGGCGGGCTTACCAGCTCGTTTGTGGAGGCGGGAACCACCTATGCGGCCGTGTTGCCCGTAGGAGAGAACCTCCGCTTTGTGGCCTTGGCCCCTCCCTACGAAGTCCGTACCGAGGAGGCACGCAAGGCCCTGCCCGCCGAGGTGCCCTTGCAGACTGCCGTCTGGCAAATGGGCCGCTGCGTGGCCATGTCCGACGCGTTGGCGCGTGGAGACGCAGGGCTCATCTCCAAGGCATGTCACGACAAGCTCCACGAGCCGCATCGCATGCTCCTCATTCCCGACTACGACCTGCTGCGCACCACGTCGTTGCAGGCAGGCGCCTGCGCCTTCGTAATCTCTGGTTCGGGGTCCACGATGCTTGCCATCACAGACGGAGACGAGCGTGCCCAAGAGGTGCTTATGGCCGCCAACAGCGCCATGCCCCAGCTCTGGACCCGCATCCTATGTGGCCTTCCCCAAGGAACCACCGTCTGCATAGACTAGGTGGCACACCGTTTCCGGGAATCGGTGTTTTACTGGCGCTTGGAGATGCAGAGCCAGCACGCCAGCAAACCCAACGCGCCACCAGCCATGTCAATAAGAATGTCGGTGGGCATCCCCGCCCTTCCGGGAACAAACAATTGGATAGCCTCATCCACGCATGGCACGACCAGTAAGATGCCGCACGCAAGCGCAATGGCGCGCTTTGTTGCGCCAAACCAAGCAATCGCCATGCGCAGACCTAACCCACCAAGAATCGCGTACTCGCTAAAGTGCGCCGTCTTGCGAACGACAAAGCTCATAACGTGCTGGTCAGATACTCCAAAAAGCGCAAACAGGGGCCGAAGCACATCCACCACGTCCGATGACTCGGCGGACGACGCCTCTCCCGACATGAGCGAATGGCCCCAAACAACACAGAGCCAAACAAAGAAGGCGATTGTCCATCGCCTTCTGTGGTGTGTCAAACTATGATAAAGACTGCTTTCCAAGGGCTTAGCCTTCGTTCTGCACCAACCGCATGTGATCGGGATGATGCTTTCCCAGCTTCTTTGAGGCGTTGAGGTCACCCGTTCCGTCAAACATTGTTAGATGAGGGTGATTCGTGGTGAGCGGCTCGCCCGACTTGGTCTTCTCCACCTCTTCCTGATAGAGGTAATCCACATACGCGGCGGCATCTAGCATCTCTGGACGGGATTTGGACTCCGAACCCAAGAACAGCGGGGGTTCTTCCTCCTCAATTCCGAGCACTGCCGTGTGCTGCAACGTGTCTTCCAGCGCGCGCATTGCCGCCTCGAATACGTCGACCTCGTTGTGTACGTGCGAGACGACATCGGGAAACAGGCTCTCGTCAAAACGAGGAACGCGCTGGTCAATAAGAGATGCACGCACCACGGGGTCGTATTGGCGCGCACGACGATGCCCCAAGAAGGCAGGTATCTCGTTTGTGTACACGGGGTGCTTGCTAAACCGACTCGCGCCCTCGTTTAAGGCATCGGGTGCCAGTCTCTCTTCCAAAACGACCTTTACGGTCTTCTTGTGCGCAAACGAGACCGACGTGTTTTCGTCGGCATCAACGGTCTCTTGTGCCTCATTGGATTCTATGACGGCATCTTCCGCAGTTTGATCCTCGATTGGCTGCGCCAAAGACGGCTCTTCCTCGACAGGCTGATCGTCACCCGGCTCTTCAACAATTGCCTCGGAAGGCTCCTCCTGCTCAGATTCCTCTTCCTGCTCTTCTGCTGCCTCAATCACCTCTGCTGGCATATCCTCAACGATGTCGTCGTTGTCTTGCCCCTCGTCTGGTGATTCCTCAGCCTCCTCGACCTCCCCAACGACGCTTTGCTGGAAGGCCTCGTATTCCGTCTGGAGCTCTTGCAGGCGAGACTGCGCATCTTCCATGGACCGCTTGGCAGATTCCGCATCTTGCTCAAGCGACTCAATCCGCTTCTTTAACTTGCGCTTTGAGCGGATATGGACGATTACGCCCAGCAAACCCGCAACCACCGCACCCGCGGCAGCACCTGCGCCAAACGTGAGCGAAGTGGATGATTTTACGGTATTCACCAGCTCATCCAACGTTGCAGCATATGCAGAGGAGGCAGGCATAAGAACCACACCGCCAGCAATGAGCATGGACACGCCATGCCCGCAGCACGCTGTTGTCAGTTTGTTATATCGCATGCTTCGCTCCGGTTCGACACGACACTAGTTGGGCTTGTGCAATTACTTCCATAGAGTATAGCAGTGAAGAGGCAATGAGTCTGCGTCCTTTTACGAATAGTCCATCTGTTGCGCCTTGCGAGCCGACCTAATGAGGAACTCCTTGTTGTCGGAAGTCTGCTTTAGGCCCTTTACCAATGCCGATTCGGCGCGCTCGACGCTGTTCATGTTTGCAAGCACCATGCGGATACCCCACACAAACGGCTGCAGGTCGGTATCTATAAGGAGCTCTTCGTTGCGCGTGCCCGAGGCAACGGGGTCGATTGCGGGGAATATCCTTTTGTCGGCAAGCTCCCTATCGAGCTTGAGCTCCATGTTGCCCGTTCCCTTGAACTCCTCAAAGATGACCTCGTCCATCTTTGAACCGGTATCGATGAGCGCCGACGCCAAGATGGTGAGCGATCCGCCGCCCTCGATGTTTCGAGCCGCACCAAGAAAGCGCTTGGGCGGATACAAGGCCGCGGAGTCAACTCCACCCGAGAGTATGCGACCGCTGGCAGGTTGGGCCAGGTTGTACGCACGGGCCAGTCGCGTAATGGAGTCAAGGACCACCACAACGTCCTCGCCCATCTCCACCAAGCGCTTGGCACGCTCAATAACGAGCTCCGCCACGGCCGTGTGGTTGTCGGACGGCATGTCAAAGGTCGAGGCAACTACCTCGCCACGAACCGAGCGCTGCATATCGGTAACTTCTTCGGGGCGTTCGTCTACCAAAAGACAGAAAAGATGCACCTCGGGATTGTTTACCGCAATGGACTGGCAGATATGCTTTAGCACCGTGGTCTTTCCCGCCTTGGGAGGACTCACAATAAGCCCGCGCTGTCCCTTGCCGATGGGCGCCACCAAGTCTATGGCCCTGCCCGTTATGGAGTCCTTGCCATGCTCCATGAGCAAGCGCTCGTTGGGATAGATGGGGGTGAGGTCGCGAAAACGCGGTCGTCCGCGCAGCTCCTCGGGCGAAACGCCGTTTATGGACTCGATCTTGCCAATGGGAGGGTACTTGTTACCCGACCTACCGGGCGTAAGGGTGCCAACCAACGCATCCCCCGTGCGAAGGCCGTACTGCCTTATGAGCTGCTGGTGAACAAAGGCGTCGTTGTCGCCCTTCATGTAGTTGCCCGTACGCAGGAACCCATAGCCCTCGTTTTGAATCTCGAGTATGCCTTCTATTGACTTGAACCCCTCGGCAACGGCCGCCGCGTGATAGATGGCGTCTATGAGCGCGGCCTTCCTCAGGCCAACGTAGTCTATGTCAAGCTCGGCCGCCTTGGAGCGAAGCTCTGCTACTTTTAGCTTCTCGAGCTCCTCGCGCTTGAGCGACGGCTCAGGCACGGGATCGGCTTGGTTTCCGCGTCGATTGCGACGCCTATTATTGTTGTTGCTCTGATTACGCGCATTTGCGCTCTTGCCGCGATTCTGCCCGTTGTTCGCCTGTCCGTTTTGCCGACGACGCTTGCGCTGAGCACCTTGCTGGTCTAGCTGCGCATCTTCCGCGTCACCCTCCGCATCCTTTGTCGTGCTTCCCTGCTCTGCCGCCACCGCATTGTCTTGGGAAGGCGCATCGTCATTTGGAGATTCTGCCAAGGCCTTCTCTTCCTCTGCCTGCTTTGAGACGCGACGGCGTCTCTTTGACTTTCCTGTGGACTGGGATGGCTCATCCGCAACTTGGGAAATGCGAGCGTCCTCTTCAACAACAGCGACGTTTTGCTCGGAGTTTTCGGTCATGGGACCTGCCTTTCTGGCATATACACATAATCGTACACACATGGCACGAATACCAAACGGAATAACCGTTATGCGCTTTAGATTTGGATGCTATGGCTGAATGGCCATAGAAAGTAGCTGGTAGGGGTATCACTTGTTTCTGCATTGACCCAGCGAGCCATAGTATACCACTTTGAACCAAACCAAAGAAGCACAAAGCGACTTTTTATGCCACCGTCAGAAGGCGATAGGTTGAATGGTCGGGCTTACAAGCGCGGCTTTCGCCTCACTATTATGGTGGCAATACGGTCTACGAGTCCCTGCGCAACCGCTTTTCCCTCATCGGTGAGGCGTATGCACGTAGATCGCGAGGATACGTTTTCCAAGGACTCTTTTTGCACCAATCCATTCTCCGCAAGCGTGCTCACCGACATGGAGACGGTAGGCTGCAGCAGGCCCAACCTGTCAACCAACGTTGTAATGGTCGCCACCTCATCGGTCTCTATGAGCGCAAGCAAGACCATCTCTCCCGCCGTGCAGTACATAGACCCCATCGCATCCACGTATTTGCACACGCGGTCAACGGTCGTGCGCGAAAGCGGTTGCCCCGCAATGATCTGTGCCTTGGTAAGCTCCGCAAGCCTGCGCACCTCTTCGCGGCCCTCGTCCGAGATCGTGCACACAATGTTGCGACGGTCCACGAGACCTTCCACGCGATCTATGTAGCCAAGCTTTGCCAGATGATTGGTTCGATGGGTCATGGTGGGTCGCAAGGCACCCTGGTACTCCGCTATGGCAGACGTCTTCATGGGCTCATCAATAATGTCGAGCCTACAGAGGATGGCAAACTCCTCAAATGTAAGACGACGAGAGGTGTCGGTTTCCTGTCTTACAAGATTATAGGCCCTACGCACCGACATAAACTCCCGTAGCTCCACTGGACCTCCCCATGGCCGTGTATCAAACTAATACAATACAATATACTACAGAAAAACGATATTATGTAGGTCTTTCATAAAAATGTGTCGCACATCAAATTTTCCTAATACAAAGCGTGGGCCAAGCAATGGGGGTATTACCCGTTTCTTTGCCCACGCGGGGTTAGGGGTGTGCTACATAAGGGTAGGG
>JAUMWL010000001.1:32311-44382 GCA_030529665.1 Coriobacteriales bacterium | reverse complement strand
TACAAAAACTGGCCCCCCAAAAAAATTTTCCAACATCCCCGCCGCGGCCCACCCAAGGGGCCCCCCCCCATTGGGTGCCCCCACGCTGCTGGAAGGGTGAGCTACATATGGGTAGGCGCAGAGACGCCAATGAGCGAGAGCGAGAGGTCCAACACGATGCGCACCGCATCGCACGCAGCAAGTCGTGCGCAAGACAGTCGTGCATCCACCGGACGTCCCTCGCTTGGCAGCACCTGGCATTGCGTATAGAACGAGTGGAACGCCGCCGCGACCTCCTCTATGTAGTGCGTAATCCTAAACGGCGCACGGTCGCGGGCGCAGCTGGCTATAAGGCTGGTAAACTCAGAGAGCTTGCGCGACAGGGCGAGCTCGCTGGCATCGCTAAGAAGCCCCAGGTCCACCTCGCTGCCAATGGCCATGCGGGCCACTTCGTCCATGCCAATCTTTTCGGCATCGTCTAGCGTAACCCCCGCAGCCTTTCTGAGGATGGAGCAGATGCGTGCGTGCGCGTACTGAACGTAGTACACGGGATTTGTGTTGTCCTGGCGCTTGGCAACCTCAATGTCGAAGTCAATCATCTGATTGGATGACTTGGACACGAGAGTGTAGCGCGTGGCATCCGCGCCAACCTCGTGCAAGAGCTCGTCAAAGGTAACCATCGTGCCCTTGCGCTTTGACATGCGCACCGCCTCGCCGTTGCGCAAGAGGTTTACCAGCTGGCCAAGAAGCACCTCAAACTGACCGGGATACCCCAGAGCCTCGCACGCGGCGTCGACGCGCTTTATGTAGCCGTGGTGATCGGCACCCCAAATATCAATGACATGCTCCACGCGCTGGAACTTGTTCCAATGATAGGCAACGTCGGATGCAAAGTAGGTGTACTCGCCGTTGCTCTTTACCAGCACGCGGTCCTTGTCATCCCCAAACGAGGTCGAACGGAACCATAGCGCGCCATCCTCCGTACGGTACAGATGCCCTAGCTCCTCCAGGCGCGCAAAGGCCCTGTGCACGGCGTCCATGCCGTCCTCGTCCTTCTTGTAGAGCGAACGCTCCGAGAACCACACGTCAAAGTCGCATCGAGCCTCGTGGCAGGTGGCACGAATGGAGTCGAGCATACGCAGATAGCCCTCCTCGCGAAACTCGGCCACGCGCTCATCTTGGGAAAGGCCCGCATAGCGGTCTTTCCCCTCCTGCGCAAACTGCAACGCAAGGTCGATGATGTAGTCTCCGCCATAGGAGTTCTCGCCCAGCGACTCCAAGAAGTCGTTTGTGAGCGGATGCGTCTGGGGATTTTGGTCGTCCTCGTCCGCCACAAACTCCTTGCGGTCTGCCAGGAGGCACTCGTATGCCTCGTCGAGAGACTTCCCTTGGTGCACAAGCTCAACAAGCTGCATGTAGCGCTTCTCCACCGAGCGGCCAAACACGTCCATCTGGCTTCCGTGGTCGTTTATGTAGTACTCGCGCTGCACCGCATAGCCCGCGTGTTCCATAACGTTGCAAAGGGAGTCTCCCAAGGCGGCCCAACGACCATGCCCTATGTGCATGGGACCCACTGGATTTGCAGAGACAAACTCCACCTGCACGGATTGGCCAGCCCCGGTATTGGAGCGACCAAACGAACGCCCCTGCTCGCGCACGGTCTGAAACACCTCGTTGCTGCTCGCTGCCCTAAGGTAGAAGTTAATGAACCCGGGACCTGCGACCTCAACCCGCTCCAGGCTTCCGTCGTCTGCAAGGTGCGCCTTAATGGCCTCGGCAACCTTGCGTGGTGCGCATCGCGCGAGCTTTGCCGAGCGGAGGGCAACCGTGGACGACCAGTCGCCATGGGACGAATCGGCGGGTCGCTCGAACCCAAGGTCTGCTACCTCAAACTGCGGCAGCTCGCCCGCCTGTTGCGCGGAACGCAATGCCTCGCGAACCAAGTTCTCGAGATGCTGGGACATAGGTGCTTCCTTCCACGTGCCAAGGCACGAATCGTGTGCTAAAGGTCAGTTAGATGCCAAGCTCTTCCTGAGCAAGCCTCTGGCGCAGCTCGGCGAGTCCGCGCTCCAAGCCCACCGGATAGGTCTGGGGATTGAGGAACCTCTTGGTTGCAGGATCCAGGCGCATGAGAGCGTCCTTGCAGCGCGCCTTGGCCGCCACGATGCCATCGGGCTCCTTGGCACGCACGCCATCCTTAACCACAAGCTCCAGCAGCTCGCGCGGCGTGGCGCCACCAAGGCGATGTATGGTAACGGGGTCGATGATGTCTGTCATCGCATTGCGCTCGCCGGTGTCGGTTGCGTCGTCCACTATCATGTCGCCCACAGGGCATCCGCTCGCATCCTCAAAGCGCAGAATGCTCTGGATGCCGGGGATCGTCCGCTTGTAGTACTGCTCCGAGAGCTTCATTACCGGACGCCACGGCTCATCCTTTGACGACCGGGTCGCAGAGAGCTTGTATACACCGCCAAGCGACGGTTGCGGGTCGCAGGTGGCGAGCTTTGTGCCCACGCCAAAGGAGTCGATGGGAGCGCCCTGCGCAAAGAGCGATTGGATGGTGTACTCCTCAAGGTCGTTGGAGACCGAAATCTTTACGTAGGGAAGGCCTGCCGCGTCAAACGCCGCGCGGGTCTCCTTGGCAAGCTTGGCAAGGTCGCCCGAGTCAATGCGGATGGCCGCCAGACGCTCTCCGCGCTCCTCCATCTCCTTGGCCACGACTATGGCGTTCTTTATGCCCTGATGCACGTCGTAGGTGTCTAGAAGCAGGCAGCAGTTCTTGGGGCTCGACTTGGCAAAGGCCCTAAACGCGTCGATCTCGGAGGGAAATGCCATGACCCACGAGTGCGCGTGCGTGCCAAACACGGGGATGTTGTAAATCTTGCCCGCCAGCACGTTTGAGGTGGAGGCGCAGCCGCCAATGTAGGAGGCACGGGCAACGGCCAGGCCACCATCGGGCCCCTGGGCACGACGCAGGCCAAAGTCCGACACCGGATGTCCCTCCGCGGCATACACCACGCGGGAGGCCTTGGTCGCCACCAGAGTTTGGAAGTTCACTAGGTTAAGAAGGGCGGTCTCCAAGATCTGGCACTCAATTACCGAGCCTTGCACCCTCACCATGGGCTCGCGCGGAAACACGAGGTCGCCTTCGGGGATGGCCCACACGTCCACATGCATAGAGAAGTCTCGCAGGTAGTCCAAGAACCCCTGCTTAAACAGCGGACCACCGCCCGGCGCCTGAACCGAGGCGAGGTATGCGATGCTCTCCTCGTCAAAACGAAGGTTCTCCACCAGCTCCGCTATCTGTCCCATACCACACGCCACGGCATATCCACCGTTGAAGGGATTCTCGCGAAAGAACACGTTAAAACACCCCTGGGCATCGCCCAGTCCCGACTCCCAAAAGCCCTGGGCCATCGTGAGCTCGTACAGGTCCGTGTTTAGAGCTACGTCGCTGGGCACGGTACGATCGGTAAGTGACATGACATACTCCCCACTTGTTGGTTGCAGTAAATACCTAGGTTACTATTAACGCCGCATATAAAGTATCGCCAAAACGAAACCGATAACTATCAGAAACACGATTGCGAGCACAATCTTTTGGCCAGGAGGCATGGATAGGTCCTCACCGGGCTCCATGAGCCTTCTTCCCCTCTCACGAGCGGCTTGCTCGCGCAGCCGCCTGTTGCCGTCGGCTGTTCTTGACGCACTCGCCTGAGCCTGCTCCGAGCGAAGGCGCTCCAGCTCCCTACGCTCCCTCATGGCCTGCTCAGCCTCTTCGCGCTCACGTTTTTGCGCGCGAAGCTCCTCGAGCTCGCGCCGCTCGTCCTCAGAAAGCGGTGTGGCGTCCGATTCCATTGCTGCCTCCTCGCGTGCGCATGGAACATGCCCAAATATGGGCAGCCATACAAAGAAACCCGGCACCTCGCACATGCTTGTACAAAGGTGCCGGGCTCGATTTTTCTGGTGGAGATGAAGGGGTTCGAACCCTCGGCCTCAGCGTTGCGAACGCTGCGCTCTCCCAGCTGAGCTACATCCCCAAGCGTGGTGTATATTTAAGCAGTACGCACTTGGCGTGTCAATGGTTATTTTTATACTATATGTTTTCCCCAGTTAGGTGATGGAGCGTGATGGAGCGACCATATGGATGTTTCGTTTGAGTCATACGATTGCTGCAAGCTATGTCCCCGTGCGTGCGGCATAAACCGCAATAAGGGTTTGCGGGGTGCCTGCGGTTGCTCCTCGGCTCTGCGCGTTGCCCGCTCCGCCCTGCACTATTGGGAAGAGCCGCCCATTAGCGGAGACGCAGGATCAGGCGCCATCTTCTTCTCGGGCTGTCCCCTTCGCTGCGTGTACTGCCAAAACCACCAGATCTCCCATGAGGGGGTTGGCGTGGAGGTGAGCGTTGGGCGTCTTGCCCGCATGATGCTCGAGCTTGAGGAGCAGGGCGCCCTCAACATAAACCTGGTGACGCCGCTGCACTATGCCCCGCACGTGCGCGCGGCAATTAAGGAGGCACGCGCGGCCGGCCTTGCCATCCCCATGCTTTGCAACACGTCGGGATACGAGCTTCCACAGATCGTCGATGCGCTGGCAGACCTCATAGACATCTGGCTCGTGGACGCAAAGTATGCGTCGTCTGCGCTCGCACATGAGCTCTCGCTCGCGCGGGATTATCCACACGTGTCAGCAGAGGCCCTCGCTCGCATGCTCTTTTGGCTTAGGGAGCACGGGGGACGAAGGCTTCGCGAGGACGGCACCATGCTTCAGGGCATCGTCGTTCGTCACCTGGTGCTGCCTGGGCACGTGGAAGACTCGTGCGCCGTGCTCGACAGGGTTTGGGGCCTGTGTGGCAACGAGGTCGACCTCTCTGTTATGAACCAGTACACGCCAAACGAGCGATGCCGACTTGCAGGCGGACCCTTGTCGAGGTGTCTTGACAACGATGACTACGAGATCGTGTTGTGCCATGCCGACGAGCTTGGATTCGAGCACCTGTGGTGGCAACAGGGCGGCACCGTGTCCGAGAGCTTCGTTCCGGCGTTTGACGCAACCGGAGTGCTTGGTCCCGAGCTAAGGTAATGGTTGAGCAAAGAAAAAGCGCGTCCCCCACAAATGTTCCAATGAACCCACCTCTCAATAGGTGGGTGCCCTCGACGCCTGTTCCAGCTTCCCCAACACCGGAGGATCTCTGTACTGAGCACGAGATATGGACTCCCAAAAAAACATTGTCGGTTCACCCAATTACCATCGTGGGGAACGCTGTGTATAGTATTGCGTATTTCCTTGAACAAGAACAGTCTTGACATTGCGGCAATGTAAGAAAAAATAGAAGAGTATGACCTAATGTGCCAATGCTTGGGCACGACTTTGCGAGAGGAGGGCTTGGAGCATGCTGGGGTTATGGCAGCCGTTTATTTTCCTTTTTCTAAGCGCCTCGGCCCTCTCGCTCGTCCTCACGCCCTTTGTTCGTCGTCTCGCATGGCGCCTTGGGGTTGTGGACCGGCCAAGCTCGCGTCGCATAAACCGCCAACCCATTCCCCGCATGGGGGGCATAGCAATCTACGTCTCCATAATTGCCTGCATCTTGCTCGACACGATTGGCTTTAGGCTGGTGGGATGGCCCTCGTTGTTTGGCTTTGGAACCTTGGGATCGCTCGGTCGCAACCAAGAGCTCTTTTTGGTGGGAATGAGCGTCGTGTTTCTTACTGGCCTTTTGGACGACGGGTTTACCCTCTCGCCCAAACAAAAACTTGCCGGCCAGGTGCTCGGAGCCGTAATCGCGGTCTCGAGCGGCCTCGTAATAGACGTCATTGTGAATCCCGTGGCAAACACGGGCATAGAGCTTGGGTGGGTGGGATACCCCATTACCGTGGTGTACCTCGTTGCCTACACCAACATCTTTAACCTCATCGACGGGCTTGACGGACTTGCCGCGGGCATTGCCTGCATAGCCAGCGTTACCATGTGCGTCATCTCTGCCATGGCGGGGCATCTAGATGCCGCAGCCCTGTCAATCATTCTTGCCGGCGCAACGTTGGGCTTCTTGCGCTACAACTTTAATCCCGCCTCCATTTTTATGGGAGACTCGGGATCGCTGCTCATAGGCTTCGTGCTTGGCTCCATCTCGCTCATGTCCGTGCAGCGCATTGCAGGCCTCACGTCCATAATCGTTCCGCTGGTCATCTCGGGCATACCCATAATCGACACGTTCTCTGCCATCATTCGCAGGGGACGCGCCCATGTGAGCATTGGTCAGGCCGACAAGGGCCATATTCACCACAGACTCATGAACGAGGGGCTAAACCAGCGACAGACGGTGCTGTTCATCTATGCGTGGACGACAGTGCTCTGCATTGGGTCGGTAATGATGACGCAGGTAACGGTCGTGCCCCGCATCTTTATCTTCTGTATTCTGATTTTCTCCTCGGTGCTCTTTTCGTGGCGCCTACGCTTGTTTAGGCCCGTGCTGCTGCACCACTACAATCCCGAGACCGGTACGGACGAGCTCGTGGATCCGCAAGATCCCTGCTTTGCGGAGGAGGAAGAGAAGTTCGACGAGGAGCATTCTATCTTCTGAGTCAAAAGGGGCTACCCCTTTCCGCTCGTATGAGCAGAAAGGGGTAGCCCCTTTTGACTCACTTCTGTTCTACTCGGCAGCCTCGAGTGCCTTCTTGGCAACGGCGGCCAGATCGGCGAAGCCCTTCTCGTCCTCGTAGGCGATGGCGGCCAGTACCTTGCGGTCCAGGTCTACGCCGGCGAGCTTGAGGCCGTGCATGAACTTGCTGTACGAAAGGTCATTCATACGCGCGGCGGCGTTGATGCGCTGGATCCACAGAGCGCGGATGTCGCGCTTCTTGTTGCGACGATCGCGATACTGGTACTGCAGCGAGTGCTGTACCTGCTCCTTCATGCCCCTAAAGGTGCGCGAACGCACGCCATAGTAACCCTTTGAACGCTCTGCCAGAGTGTTACGCTTCTTGCGACCGGCAACTGCGCGCTTGATTCTTGCCATATGATATCAACTCCTCATATCGTGCGAGGTACGCAAACAGCGCCTCGTTATTTACCCATGCGCTGGCTTACGACCTTGGCGTCACCCTTGGCGAGCTCGGTCTCCTGACGGAAACCGCGAATGCGCTTGGGCGACTTCTTGGTAAGGATGTGGCTCTTAAACGCCTTGGCACGCATGATCTTGCCCGTACCGGTACGGCGGAAACGCTTTGCCGAACCCTTGTGCGTCTTCATCTTTGGCATGGTTACTTCTCCTTCTTGTTATCCGTACGTGCGACGTTGCCCTTGCTTGCGTCTTCCTTGTCGAAGGCGCCCTTGATCGGAGCAACGAGCATATGCATGTTGCGACCCTCCATCTTTGGCTGCTGCTCAACGGTGGCATAGGGACGCAGGTCCTCCGCTAGACGCTCAAGCACCATAAGACCCTGCTCGGGATGTGCCATCTCTCGTCCACGGAACATGATGGTGATCTTTACCCGTGCACCCTTGCGCAAGAACCTCATGACGTGGTTCTTCTTTGTCTCGTAGTCACCCACGTCAATCTTTGGACGGAACTTCATCTCTTTGACTTCGACCCGTACCTGCTTCTTGCGCGCGGCCTTGGCCTTGCGATCCTGCTCGTACTTGTACTTGCGATAGTCCATGACCTTGCATACGGGAGGCTCGGCGTTTGGAGCAATCTCCACCAAGTCCATGTTTTGCTCGTGCGCTATACGCAATGCGTCGCGAACACCAAAGAGACCAAGCTGCGTACCGTCCGCGCCAATGAGTCGGCATGTACGGGACGTAATCTCTTCGTTAATGCGAGGACCCTCGTTCTTGGCTATCTTCTACACCTTCCCTTCTACGTGGCGTAAACGCCACACTCGTTGCGGCCTTGCCGCATAAAAAACTCCTGTGCCATACAACGCCAGGAGACAAATGCCGCACGCATGCGACAACATCACGAAGGTGATAGCTCTTTTGTCTGACCAGGCAGCTGCAACTTGGCGCCGCGTAGGTGGGGACGCACGTTCCATCCCGCTTTACACAAGGAGGTATATTAACTTGTTCGTTGGCAGATGGCAAGTGAAAGAGGCGAATTTGTGATAAAAGCGTTGACGGGTTGTTGCAGTTTAGTAGTAATAGACGGGATCGACGCCGTCTGGAACGATGAGCTTTACGCCACCGCTTATAGAGATACAGCTCTTTGGTCCACTTACAGCACGCCCGTAGTCACTTTGTATGGTGCCTCCCGTTATCGTAAGGGTTCCATCGGTACCGTCTTGAAGTATGCAGTTTCTCCAAGATCCCGTGCTATGCGATACGACCTTGCCACCAGTCATGGTGAACTTACCACTATTATTCACAATAACGTTGTTTGCGTACGTTGATTTAGAAACAGCTGTGCCGCCCCATAGTTTCATCGTCCCGTAGTTGGAAAAAATCTCCTTACCGTTCTTATCATTAGTAAAGTATCCGCCGTATACCGCAAGGTTGCCATTGTTCGAACAGCAGGGATTATAGCTATCTGCACAGTGGAATTTTCCACCCTTTATGGTAAGCCTTCCCGTTGCGTTAACACCCAGCAGACTGTCATATACGTTGTTCTTGGTCTTATATGTTCCATCCAGTATCTTGGCGGAAGCGTTCTCGTTTACCTGTATCTTGCAGTTTGTAAACGAACAGTCGTCAAACTGCGCATTAGAGCCATTTCCACAAATGGCAAAGCACAGACGTGCTGATGAGCTGCACCTCTGCAGCCTCAACTTTGATCCAGCCTTTTCTGTGTATATCTGGACTCTGCTGTACTGTCCCTTTTTTATCTTTACGCTCTGCAGATAGAGGTCCCCTCGTTTGCCAACATAGAAACCTCCAACGATCGTTCCGTACTTAATATTGACCTTGTTGGTTACGTACGCGCTCATGCCACTCGTCCCACTCTTTACCAACTTGAGCAGCTTGTTGTTGAGGTTGATGGTGACCTTCTTTTTAAAGTCTCCCGTATACGTAGCATTACTCTTGAGCTTGATGGTCTGACCGCTGCGAGCAGCTTTAACAGCGCTTGCAAAGCTGGTGTAGTTCTTGGAACCAATACTTGCCACGGTCCTTGCCCAAGCCGTGGTGGGCAATACTGCAAAGGCGCAGAGAAGTGCCGACAAAATGACAAAGCGTTTGTAAAGACTGGACATAATACGATCCCTTCCATCGAATGCAGTAAGCTATCTTAAAAAGATAATACCATGAATGCTAGCACAGTTAACCAAGGCCACCACTATCCGGCCACTTTATCGAATGATCTATGAGACCAAAGTCAGTGCTGAAAAAAGAATTGCGTAAAACAAAACCCCTTCGACAATACGTGTCGCAAGGGGTGGTGCGTATACCCATCCATGAATTCGTACAGGCCCCGATGGTGACCACCCTGTCCGGGACTCGGCGGCGGTAATCCGGCTCCCCTCGCGCGAAGAGCGCAAGCGGTGAATCGGGCAACGTCCCGCACCCGCGTCGCGCGGGTGCGGGACGTTGCACTAGTGAGTGGCGGATTAGGGTCTGGCCCCAAACCGCCAAGCCCAAACTGCCAGCTTCGCTACTCGGCCCAAGTGCCGTGGAGGACGCCGGCGTATGCCTTGCTGCCGTACACAGTGACCGTGGCGCCATCGACGATGAGATTTCCCGTCATGCCGTCGCCGCCTGCCGTGCCGTGAGAAGCGCGCACCCGTCCTGCATGTCTGTCAACCCCTTCCTGTAGTTCTCCGCAAACGCCTATGCCACCCGCGCCATCGTGATGGCAAGCACGCACTTCTCAATCACGCCGAACAAACCCAAGAACTTTGCACATATCGACTCCTCCCTGGCAATCAGCTCGTCTCCCCGTCATCGATGAGGTAAAAGAAGACGTCGTCAAGTACATTGGATTGGAGGGGTAGCGCTTTGCCTCCGCTTCCATTGTCCCAATCACTCGACCCTCTCTCAGTTTGTATTTCGGCGCGCCATCCTAGGTTCTGACCCCCGCGTGAAGGAACGCTGATTCATTAATAGGGTTTACACGATACCCAGTCTGACTCCGACAAGAACTAAATGAGTTCCTCGCTGGCGAGGGACGGGTGGATGCAATTCGTGAGCTGGCCTGCAGGACGACATGCCACCCTAAGGTTCCGCAGTTATGCACCCCACCAACGTTCGTAGCCGCAGGCAAGTTCTTTCCCTGCCATCCAGCGTGCGAGGGCGGTGGGGCGTTGGTGCAGGCGGCACAACCTCCGCTTCTGCGCGCACGGGCGCCGTTGCGCGCCGAAACGGAGGTTTGCGCCGGGGTTTTGCCCCTAAAGCCTCCGCTTTTGCGCGCACGTCCCCCGGCGCGCGCCGAGCCGGGTGGCATGCCGGCCCCGGAAGCGCCAGTCCTGCGGTCATGAACGTCGGTGGGGATCATAACCGCAGTTATCAAGAAGTGCTTTACCGCTTTCGCAACCTTGAAAACTCCGCAATAGAACATCTGTATTGGTACATTTGTTCTTGTATACTATATTTCGAACAGTCAGAAGGAAGGCGGCAGACACATGTCAGAGACAAAGAAAACAAGCGCAGAAGAGCGCAAGGCCTGGGCATTGCAGATGATAGAGCGGTTCCGCGTGATGGACGACACCTTTATGAGGCAGGTCTTCAAGGACAACCCGCCCCTCACACAGCACGTTCTGCGCATCATAACCAGAATCGACGACCTGCGCCTCAAGGAGAGCGAGACCCAGCGCGACCTCAAGAGCCTCGCGGGCTCGCGCTCGGTCATGCTCGACGTATTCGGTATTGACGCCGAAGGCGCACAGTACGACCTCGAGGTGCAGTATGGCAGCACACTTGATGCCAAGCGCGTGAGGTATTATTCCGCTGGCATGGACGTGGACCGCCTCCTGCCGAGGGAGAATTTCTCCGCCCTGCCGGAGCAGTGGGTCATCTTCGTGCTCGAGCGCAACGGGAGGGCGGGTGGCAGGGCGACACGCCTGATTGAAAGCCGCGACGCCCTCACGGGTGAGCCTCTGATCGACGGGACGCACACGCTCGTGGTCAACGGCGCCTACCGGGGCAAAGACGAACTGGGCCAACTGATGGCAGACTTTTGCGAGAGCGACCCGGACAGAATTCGTGACCCCCTCCTACGAAAGAGGGTACAATACCTAAAACGAGACCCGGAAGGGGTGAGACAAATGTGCGCAATCAGCGAGGAGATCTTCAACAGGGGACTCGAGCAGGGGCTTGAGCAAGGACTTGAGCAAGGGCGCGACGAGGGAGCCCGGGGCAGGTTGCTCGAGAACGTCCGCAGCCTCATGCAGACTGTAGGCTGGAGCGCCCAGGAGGCGCTTGAGAACCTCATGGTTCCCAAGGAGGAACAGGGACGTTACCTAGCGATGCTGTGAAGCAGAGAACTGCGTCACTCTAGCAAGAACAGGGTCGAATTCATCTGAAGTTGTGCAATGGAGGGTGTTGCAGCCACACGGTTGACAGCACCCTCCATCGTTGTCACGCAAAACAAAACCCCTTCGACAACGGACGTCGTAAGGGGGACATTCAATCAATCTGGTGCCCGAGGTGGGACTCGAACCCACACGTCCTTCGACAAAGGTTTTTGAGACCTCCGCGTCTGCCAATTCCGCCACTCGGGCAAAGCACGTGTGTACTATAGCAAAAACATCCATGCTTCACAAGATAAAATGGTGCGGCGTTTCCCAAAAACGGAGGCGTCTGGTTACAATTCACGGGTCAGCCAATGAGCTCAGCTGTCTATGCCAAGCCGCCTTGGGACGTGATGTGGTTTGCGACATTTCTGACTGAGATATGTCGCTTTTCGCATCGTGAATCCATTCGTGATGTGGTTTGCGACATTTCCCCGCCGGATATGTCGCTTTTCGCATCACGAACCGTGACCGGTGTAGACTCGTGCCTAGGCACGGCCAGCAGTGCGGGAGGTTGACGCCGCGCGCATGATGGCCACCATTTACTGTCACGAGAATCGTGCTGTGTTGGCGAGCTGTGTGGCTCGTGCGCACGAAAGCGTGCTGTGTTGGCGAGCTGTGTGGGCTGTTTCTGGTCATGTGTGCTGACTTTGC
>JAUMWL010000001.1:0-32211 GCA_030529665.1 Coriobacteriales bacterium | reverse complement strand
CGTGCTGTGTTGGCGAGCTGTGTGGGCTGTTTCTGGTCATGTGTGCTGACTTTGCGAGCAGTGTGGTTGGATGGGCCACACAGCTCGCGATTACAGCACGCTTCTGCACTGACGACCCACACTGCTCCAAAAGACAGCACACATGTCTGGGAGTGACCCACACAGCTAGCAATCACAGCACACTCGGAGCAGGTCGACTCACACTGCTCCAAAAGTCAGCACGCATCGCCACGCTCCGTCGCGACTCGCATCGCCGCGCGAACGACTTGCTTACTGCATGAGCCAAGGGTTGGTGGTGAGCTCCTGTTCCATGGTGGTATGCGGGCCGTGCCCGCACAGCAAGAGCGTCTGTGGTGGTATCTCTTCCTTTAAGCGCTGCAGGGTCTGCATGAGGGAAATGTAGTCCCCGCCCTGCAAGTCGGTACGTCCACAAGACCCTGCAAAGAGGGTGTCTCCCACAAATGCCACCCCATCGCCCAAAAGAACGATGCCGCCCTCCGTGTGACCTGGCGCCTCGATCACCCGTAGACTCTCTTCCCCGACGTTAATCACGTCGCCCTCACGCAGCAACACGTCAGGCTTTGGCGCATTCTCCAAGTCCTGACCAGCCACGTCAAACACGTGGGACGAGAGCTCGACTGCGCGCTGAGCACCCTCGGCGTCAGCATGCCCAATACAAAACAGCGGCCTTGGCTCGCAGGCGCGAAGAAGGGCCGCCACCCCGCACACATGGTCATGGTGCCTATGCGTGGCGATTACCCGCGTCACCCTTACGTCTTGCAGCTCCTGGGCAATGCGAGCACCAGCCGCGCCGGGATCAATAACAATGCATTCACCTTTGCTTACCAGGGCAAAGCAGTTTGTTTGTATGTCTCCCACCACAAACTGGCGGATGCTCGTGCTTTCCTTCATGCTAGGCCCTCCTCTTCATTTGGCTGGCACCTTCTCCGGGCATCAGACGCCGGGCATCAAACACCGAGGGAACACGGCTCACCGCTGCCAAGAGCGAGTCGATTAGGTTGGCGTCGGAGATGGCAACCGTAAAGCGTAGCCTTGCCAATCCCTCATGGGTCGTCTGCGTGGTTGCAGACAAAATGTTTGCTCCTGCGTCCGAAATGGCGGCAGTAACATCTTTGAGCAAACCCATTCGGTCGTTTGCCTCAACCACCATGGCAAGCTGGAACTCGGACGCACCGGACGCGTCCCATTCCACCTCTATCATCCGTTCGGGATTGTTCATGAGATTCTTTACGTTTGGGCAGGACGTGCGATGCACCGAGACCCCCCGCCCGCGCGTAATGAAGCCAACGATGTCGTCACCGGCAACGGGATTGCAGCAGTGCGCCAAGCGTGCCAGAAGGTCCGCGTCGCCCTTTACCACCACGCCGTTGCTGCTCTTCTTGCGCTTTGACTTGGTGCCCTTCGTGCGTGGGACGCGCAGGCGCTGCTCGGCTTCCCTCTGGGCCACCTCAGCGCTTTCGGCCTCGCGCTGGGCCTTTGCGAGCTGCTCGCGCGACTCCCTCTCCAGCACGGCCTGTATGCGGTTTGCAACCTGCTTTACCGACTGTTTCCCCAAATAGATGGCCTGGAACAGTCCCTCGGGACTACGTGCGTCAAACTGCGGAAGCACCTCGTCGATTGCCTTTACGGTACGCTTGGTGGATATGCCGTAGCCACGCTTGCGAAGCTCGCGCGCAAGCTCGGCCCGCCCCTGCTCGGCATCGTCTGCCTGGTTGGCATAGGTAAAGTAGCGCCGCACCTTAGAACGTGCCGAGGGCGTGACCACGATGCCCATCCAGTCCCTGGAAGGATGAGCGCTCTTGTTTGTAAGGATCTCTACACGATCGCCCATCTGCAGGCGATAGGTCAGCGGAACCACCGAGCCGTTTACCTTTGCGCCAACGCAATGGTTACCCACCTCCGTATGGACCGCATAGGCAAAGTCCAAAGGCGTGGAGTCCCGGCGCAGGCTCATTACCTCGCCCTTGGGGGTAAACACAAAGATCTCGCCCTCAAACAGGTCCACGCGCAAGCTGTTGAGAAACTCCGTAGGGTCGTTGATCTCGTCGTCGCTTACCCAGTCAAAGTTGCGCCGTATGTGGTTGATGGTGGAGTTGATGCTCTTGTCGTCGCGCGACATCTTGCCTTCGGAATTGCCCGCCTTCTTGTAGAGCCAATGGGCGGCGACACCATATTCGGCATGCTCGTGCATCTCGGCCGTGCGAATCTGCACCTCAATGGGACGGGCGTCCGGACCGATAACCGTGGTGTGCAGCGACTGGTACATGTTTGCCTTTGGCGTTGCGATGTAGTCCTTAAACCTGCCAGGCAGTGGATGCCACAGCGAGTGCACAGCGCCAAGAACCCTGTAGCATTCCTCCACCGTGTTGGTGATGACTCGTATGGCAATGAGGTCGTAGATGTCGCTGAACTCCATGCCCCTGCGATGCATCTTTTGGTGAATCGACCACAGGTGCTTGGGGCGACCGTTTATTTGGTAGTTTTTTACGCCTACCCTATGCAGCTCGTCCGAGAGCGCCTTTATGGCCTCGTCGGTATCGCGCTCGCGCTGCGCGCGGGAGTCCTGCACCATGCGCGCGATGCGCTCATACTCCTCGGGTTCCAGATAAAAGAACGAGAGGTCCTCCAACTCCCACTTTATGGACGAGATTCCCAGGCGGTCCGCCAGCGGTGCATAGACGTCCATGGTCTCGCGAGACTTAAACGCGCGCTTGTGGGGAGGCAGCGCGGCAAGGGTGCGCATGTTATGCAGACGGTCCGCAATCTTTATGATGACCACGCGAATGTCCTTGGACATGGCGAGCACCATCTTGCGCAGGTTGAGCGCCTGCTTCTCGTCCATGTTGGAGACCTGAATGTTGGTGAGCTTTGTCACGCCGTCCACCAGCTCGGCCACCGTATCGCCAAAGCGTTGGGATAGGTCCTCAAGCGTTGCGGTGGTGTCCTCCACGGTATCGTGAAGAATTGCCGCGCAGATGGTGTCGGCATCCATATGCAGGTCCTTGGCCAAGATGAGCGCAACCTCAACCGGATGGTTGATGTATGGCTCACCGGACCTTCTGCGCTGGTCCTTGTGAAACTCGGCGGCAAACCAGTACGCGTCATCGACCTTTCTGCAGTCCTGCTCGTCCAGGTAACCCGCACAGGCGGATTGCAGGAGTCGATAGTTATCCGCACCGGGTATGTTGGCTCCCCTTGCTTTGCCCGCCTGCTTTCCGTGCGTTCGCATGCTCGACCCCCTTCTTGCGCCGCTAGCTAACTACTGATCCAAAGCCCGGTGTTATGGGCCTGTTTATACGTTCCAGCATCTCCTTGGCATTTGCAAACAGAGCCCAATCCCTAAAGTCCATAAACTCGCCGAGTTCGCGCTGACCCTCCGCATAGCGCAACGAATCCGATAGCTCCACCCTACCCTGCGCAGGTATCATGCGAATAAAACGTTGATCCCCAAAGCCCTCTATGGACAAAAAGCCCAGTTCCTCAAATACCAAGATGCCCGAGGCAATGCCCGACTCGCTAAGCTGGACGTGCTGGTTGATCTGAATCGTACTTGCCAACAAGCTCGCGTTGTCAAGGCAAAATCCCATGGAGCTTGCCCTGCGGTCCTCGGTCATGAGCTCGCGATACAAAGCGACGAGGTCGTCTCGGGTCGGCGCGAGTGACGAAAGGATTCGCTGGTTGATGAGCGCGTCCTTTTTGCCATACAGCAGGTGGATGTGCGCCTCCTTGCCGTCGCGACCAGCTCGTCCGCTCATCTGGTTAAACTCAGTGGCCCCAAAGGGCATGTGATACAAAACGACGTTTCTTATGCCTGGCAGGTTTACGCCCTCGCCAAAGGCGCTTGTGCACACCACGCAGCAAAGCTGGTCTCCCCTAAACGCCTGCTCTATGCGAAGGCGCACGTCGCGAGAAAGGCCTGCGTGGTAGAACGCAATTCTGTGCCCAAGCCCGGAGGCGCCCATGCGCAGCGTGCGGGTAAGCACGGAGGCCTGCTCGCGCGAGTTTACGTACACCACGGTCTTTTGGCCACTTGACACCAGCTCTGCAAGCATAGCATCGCGTTCGCGAAGGTTGCGATGGTCCACAATGCGCAGGTTGTTCCTCACCGACTCGTCTACGACCACGTTGGCATCTCGTATGCCCAGCAGCTCGCATATGCCATGTGCGACCTTGGGCGGTGCCGTGGCGGTTACCGCAAGTGTGGTGGGGTTTCCCAGTGTCCTGAGCACCTGCGGAAGCTCCGCGTATGCGGCGCGGCTACCCGTGCCGGTGCGTGCCGCATGGTGCGCCTCGTCAATCACGACGAATCCCACGCGACTCGTGCGGGCAAACTCCCCAACGTGAATCGCAAGATACTCCGGAGTCGTAAGCACCACGTCTATGACACCTTGCGCGATGCCTTCGTAGACCTTGGGTCTATCTTGCAGCGGAGTCTCGCCGGTGAGCACCTCCACGCCTATGCCAAGCTTTGCAAACGCCTCGCGCATATGGAAGACTTGGTCAGACACAAGAGCACGAAGCGGGAACACCAGAATGCTCGCCTTACGCTGCGCGAGCGCAATGCGAGCGGCATGAATCTGAAATATCAGCGACTTGCCACGTCCCGTAGCCATAACGCACAGCGTTGACTTGCCGGCACGGAGCTTGTCGAGCGCCAGCTTTTGCGCAGGCAGCAAGGGGGCCTCCGCAATAAACGTCCGCTGTATGCGTTGCAGGAGTGCGTCATCCGACTCTTCCCTGTACAGGATGTCAGTCACCATG
The DNA here is from genome assembly GCA_030529665.1 of Coriobacteriales bacterium. Classification (GTDB taxonomy): domain Bacteria; phylum Actinomycetota; class Coriobacteriia; order Coriobacteriales; family Atopobiaceae; genus RUG440. The sequence continues at coordinate 27,429 of JAUMWL010000001.1, read as the reverse complement.
AGCTTGGGGTTGGTGCGCCCCTGCCACGACTCGTTTATCGCATCAACCACCAGGTCCACGACGCCGTCGCACGAATAGGCCTTCTCGATGTTTGGCACCCTAAACATAATGGCGGGCAGCGAATACACGCCGTCTGTCGCCGAGAACCGCAGGTGGCAGTTGCCGTAGCCCACGCGCACACGATTGCTCATGTGCACGCCACGCAGGCCAAACAAAGGACGCTTGTTGCCCTGCCCAAACGGCTGGAGCGCATCGAGGTCGGCTATGCTCTGCAGGTTGAGCTCGGACAGCGACACGAGCGCGGCAACCTCGCCCTTGTCCACGAACTCCTCTTCGGGCAATGCCTCCATCACCTTTTGCAGGTGCTTGGCAAACCGGTCGATGTTCTCCACCGCACAGGTTACGCCCACCGCACCGGAATGGCCACCAAAGCGAATGAGGTCGTCGGAGCACTGCTCCACGGCGTGGAACAGGTCGACCGAGCCCACGCTCCTGCCAGACCCACGCGCGACGCCATCGGCAATGGTAAAGATGATGGCAGGTACGTGATACTTGTTTACGACCCTGCTCGCCACGATGCCCTTAACGCCTTCGTGCCATCCCTCGCCCGCAAGCACGATGACGCGCTCGCCCGCATAGGTCTTCTCTATGTGCGCAAGTGCCTCCTCCGACAAGAGTCCCTCGGTCTCGCGACGCTCGGTGTTTGTGCGCTCGAGCATCCCGGCCAAGCTCACGGCCTCCTGGGGACTGTTTGATATAAGCAAGTCGAATGCGACCTCCGTGGTGCCCATACGACCTGCGGCATTAAGGCGGGGGATTATCGTAAAAGGCAGGTCGTCGGCATTGACCTCTGCCAAGCTTATGCCAGCCGTCGCCGCAAGCGCGGCAATGCCTGGCCTGAGTCCCTTGCGCATGAGGGCTATGCCGTGCGCCACGAGCGTGCGATTCTCGCCCTGCAGGATCATCATGTCGGAGACCGTGCCCAATGCGGCGAGGTCGGTGAACTCATACCACAGGTTGGGCATCGACCGTCTGCGACCGAGCTCGCACACCAGCTTGAGGGCCACGCCCACGCCTGCCAGCTCGCGTGAGTAGCAGTCGGGCACGAGCTTTGGGTCCGTTACGGGCACTCCTTGCGGCACGAGGTCACCCGGTTCGTGGTGGTCGGTAACCACCACGTCTATGCCCTCGTCCACGAGCCAGGCAACTTCTTTTCCAGAGGCGATGCCGTTGTCCACCGTAATGAGCAGATCGGGGTTCGAGCCGGTTATGACACGATTGAGCGCCTTGCGAGAAAGGCCGTATCCCTCGCCAAACCTATGGGGGATGTAGGGCTGCACGTCGCCGCCAAGGGCCCTGAGCGCTTGGGTAAGCAGACAGGTGGACGTCATGCCGTCAACATCAAAGTCCCCAAAGACGGCAATCCGCTCGTGGTTTTGGAGTGCCAGCTCAACGCGGTCGGCCGCCTCTCGCATGCCGGGAATGTCGAGCGGATCCGCCCAATCCCGATCGAGCGAGGGGTGCAAGAACTCATAGGCCGCCTGGACGTTGTTGACGCCACGCGCGCACAGCACGCGTGCCACCATGGGAGCCAGGCCAAGCTGTTCGCATAGCAAACGCTCGTCCTCCTCGCTTGAGGATAGAACCTCCCAACGTCTGTTGTGGAGCAGGCCCGGCATACCCTCATTCCTTTCGTTAGGACGCCTCCGCTGTCGCTACGTTATCCACCGCAACCGCCTTTACGCCCCAGGACTCAGGATGCGCCTGGATGGAGGTGGATGCAAGCAGGCGCAAGAGCGTTACGGCATACCAAAAGACTGCAATTACGCCACTTACAGCACCCAGCACAAAGGTGGTGCCAATCTCGCGAATAACCGGAATGGGAAGGAACATGGCAATGGCAGAGAGGACCGAAAGCGCGAGCACGGGTACGAGCATGCGCCGCATGCCATCGTGAGGCGCAGACATTGCCGCTCCCCTTATGTTCCTGCCTTGAGAGACCTTGCCATAAAAGTCCGCAATCATGAGCCAGACGCTAATTACGCACAGCCAGCCTGCACATGCGCCGCCCACGACGCCTGGCATCGTGAGGACGAACATGTTTGACATGGACCCAATGGCCAGCATGCCCAACAAGGTGATCCCAAACACCAGCATGGCACCGCCCATAACCACGGCGAGCCTGCCAAACTTAACAAAGGAGGCAACGGTAACGCCAACCAGCAAGGCGATAGCCACAAACACCAGGCCCCAGAGCATCTGCTTGCCAATGAGCGGGTCGGTGGACGCAGTACCCGATGCCGTCATCTTTAGGGAGAGAGTATCGCTTTCCACCAAGGCCTTGAGCGACTCTGCCTCCTCCTTGGTGAAGCCGCTAATCGACACGACGCCATCGGAAATCTCTTGCGACACGGAAGGAGCGGTTAGCACGGCGCCGTCCACAATGAGGGCAATCTGTCCCGAATCTTCCGCGAGCTCCTTCGTAACGTCGGCAAACACTTGCTTGCCCTCGTCGTTAAACGTGAGGGTTACGGCATACGATCCGCTTCCCAGGTCAGCTACCTCGGCGGACTCGATCATCGAGCCGTCCATGAAGGCGGTGTACGATCCGTCCCTGAGCTCCACGCCCGAGGTACCGGCGTTTATCTTTACCAACGCATCCGCGTCGCCAATGCTGTCAAAGCGGGCAAACTCTATCTTTCCCGCACCACCGACAGACCTTGCGATGGTCTGGGCATCCATGTTCCACGGAAGGGTGACGACGAGGGAGTCCTCCCCGCTGGTGCTTACGTCATACTCCGAGATGCCCGTGGAGGCCAAGCGATGGCGCACAACGCCGACGGCGTTATTCATCTCCTCCGCAGAAGGCTTGGACCCGTCCTCCTTAGTTACGGCAAAGGTGACGGCAGTGCCCTCCTTGAGCCAAAGCCCTCGCGTAATGCGTTCCTTTACGGGAATGAAGCACACAACGCAGGCGATACAGAGCGCCGCGAGCGCAACCAAAGCAATTACACGGTTGCGACGCTCTGCGCCCGCCCTGTTTTGCGCGTGCGTCGCGCCGCCCGTCTCTTCCTTCCACGCCGCGACGCCTGTCTTGCGTTCCGGCGACTCGTTTTTCTTGGCCATGATGTGACTCGCTTTCAGCCATTCGAAATCTTGATAAATATCAAACCAGTTTAGCACAGTCCGGGGACAATGGGGACGGGGACGTTTGTCCCGCCTTTGCCGGACAAACGTCCCCGTCCCCATTGTCCATGCGCTAAAAGTCGTTTACTGCGGTACTGTTCTCCCAGTCCGACACAAAGTCGGCATAGCGATGCTCGATGATCGCCTCTCGGGCCCTCTGCATGAGGTCCAGCAGATAGTGGATGTTGTGTAACGAAAGCAGAATTGCCCCCGTCATCTCTTTTTGGCGCACCAGATGATGAATGTATGCCCTCGTAAACCCATCCGAGCAGGCAGGACAGCGACAGCCTTCGTCGATGGTCCGGCGGTCCTCCTTAAACTTGGCGTTCTTTAGGTTGAGGCGGCCCTGGTTTGAGAATGCCGTTCCCATGCGCGCCGTTCGCGTGGGAAGCACACAGTCAAACATGTCTATGCCACACGCGACGCCGCGCACCAGCGTGGTGGGGTTTCCCACGCCCATGAGGTAGCGAGGCTTGCCCTTTGGCATATGCTCGCCCACAAGCGGTGCCAGACTCTCAAACATGGTGGCATGGTCTTCTCCCACAGAATAGCCACCGATCCCGTATCCCGGAAAATCGCCGCACGACTCCAAGTGCTTGAGCGAGCGAAGGCGCAGGTCCAGGTGCATGCCTCCCTGAACGATGCCAAAGAGTGCCTGGTCGGCGCGCGTGTGAGCCTTGAAGCAACGCTCCGCCCACATGCTCGACAGTTCCACCGCACGTTCCACAAACGAGCGCTCGGAAGGATAGCCCGGGCATTGATCGAGCTGCATCACAATGTCTGCACCCAAAAGCTGGGCGATGCGCATGTTCTCCTCTGGTGTCCAGCTTACAACCTCGCCACCATAGTCCACCGCATGAAAGGTCACGCCGTCGTCCGACAGCTTGAAGTAGTCTCCAAGGCTAAAGACCTGAAACCCGCCCGAATCAGTGAGGATGGGCCCGTCCCAACGCATGAACTCATGCAAGCCACCCATACGGTCAATGAGCTCGGCGCCCGGCCTCATGGACAGGTGATAGGTGTTGGCAAGCAGGATCTTTGTGCCAATCTGTTCCAGCGAACTTGGGAGTATTCCCTTAACCGTGGCCTTTGTCCCCACCGGCATAAAGATGGGCGTGGGTATGTCGCCGTGGGGCGTGTGAAAGACGCCTGCACGGGCGTGAGTCGTTGGGTCCTCGGCTACGATGTCATAGGTAAACATGGGTGCTCCTTCGTCTGCGTCCACAAGAGGGTATCATCACTCGTCCGCAAGACCCAGCAGGCGCTTGCGTATCCACACCGCAACGCCATCATCCACAACAGACGGGCAGACCTCGTCGGCAGCCGCCTTAACCTCGCTGTCGGCGTTCTCCATTGCCACAAACGTGCCCACGGCGCTGGCGAGGGGAAGGTCGTTGCCTCCGTCCCCAAAGGCCACCGTGCGTGCCGGATCGATGCCAAGTGTCTCCATGAGAAAAGCAGCGCCGGTTCCCTTGGTCACGCCACGCGCCGTGATCTCGAGCTCTGTGGCACCCATGCGCACGACCTCAAATCGTCCGTCGTCCATAAGGACCTTTTGCGCCTTAAGGCACGATTCGGGCGAGGCAATGGTGCAGCCGATCTTTTGGACTCCTCGTTTGGCACGCGCAACATGCGGCCGAAGCTTGGGTACCTGCTTGTGGCTTCTGTTGGTCGCCATGCGCATGACGTATCGCACTCCCCGCTTTGCCAGCCACACAACACGCCTAAGGGTTCCCCGCGAGCCAGGCGCGTACCTCCTTACCCTTGCGATGGCACCAACCCTGCCCGTAAGCATGTATGAGGTGCCCTTCCACTCAAAGAAGGCCTTGTTGTCAAAGAACCCGTTCCATGCGGGATCAAATTGCGCAAGAAGGTCCATGCAGCAAAGCGCGTCCTCGCGAGACATCACTTTGCGGCGCAGGTCCTTACGGTCGCTCAGCCTTACCACCGCCGCTCCGTTGGCGCAGACGGCGTAATCCATGACTCCCGTGTCGAGCAATTGCTTGTTGATGGAGCACAACGGCCTACCAGAGGCTATGGAAAGAACGTATCCAGCGCTATGGGCCAAACTCAACGCGTCGAGCACACGCGACGAGATGTGGAAACCCGACTGGATGATGGTGTCGTCCAAGTCAAAGAACAAGAGCCCGGCACCGCTTGGATGCCGGGCTCCCATGTGTAACTCTGGTATTTGTCCGTCTTTTGGACTACTCGCCAAAGCCGCTGTCCACGAGGGCGATCAGGGCGTCGAGGGCGGTCTGCTCGTCGGAGCCGTCGCACGCGATCTCAACGGTGGTGCCGGAGCCCATGCCGGCAGCCAGGATCATCATGATGGACTTGGCGTTAACAGGAGCGGAACCCTTGTCGACGTCCTTGATGGTGACGGTGCTCTCATACTTCTTGGCCTCGGTGACGAAGACGGAAGCAGGGCGGGCGTGCAGGCCGGTAGCGTTGACGATCTTTGTCTGCTTGGAAACCATATTAAGCTCCTTAAACTCTCGCTTGCGGATAATGGGGAACGCCTATTCGTGCCCCATCCAAAACTGTTAGACACCCTACCACAGAAAAAGCGATTTGTGCACTATGACTCGATGAGATGCGATTGTTGTTCGTTGAACGCATGATTTCGTGCCGCTGACGGAAAAACTTGGTAAGGTCTATATCATAGAGACACGTGGATGGACTCGCACGCGATGGGAGGAACGAGCCTTGCAGGACTGGGATGACGAGCAATACGACGAAGACCTATACAACGAACAGGGTGAGGCGTACGACGAGGCACCCGCAGAATCCGCGTTGGCCATGGCCGGATCCTCCGCCGTTCAAGCCGCGACCGGTGCCAGCAAGTCGGTGGCCAACGGCTTCTCCGCTATGATGGAGGTCCGCCGTGCCAGAAAGCAGCGCGCCGACGCCCTGGCCGACCTGCGCGAGATCCAGCGGGGACTGGCCGAGGATCGCGCGACGCTTGAGCATCGTGAGGACATAGAGCACAACTACGACGAGATCGTGCGCACGCAGACGGCAATACTGCAGGAGGCGACGAACAGTTACGACGAGGCGCTAAGTGGCATTGAGGAGCAGACCGCAAGGCTACAAAAGATCCAGGCGCGTCTAAAGAACATGCGCGAGCGGCACGAGCAGCAGCTAAGGCCGTATCGCAACCTCATGGAGAGCACGCGCGGAAGGTCCGACGACGCGGCAAAGGCCCTGGCAAACGCCCGACGCGCGGTGCGCAATGCCGAAAACTCGGTCAACGCCGCCGTAAAGCGGCGCGACCAGCGCATCTCGTCGGCAAACCGCGCGGTAGACAACGCCCAGGAACGTCTGCGGTCCGTTCAGACCGAGCTTGACCAGCTCTCGCTCGATGGCAACTCCTCCAATGAGGCCGCAGAAAAGGTAAGGGTTGAGCTGACTTCGGAGCAGGCGCATCTGGATTCCGCCAGGGCCGACGTGGCCCTGGCAACGCAAGAGTCCCAAAAGGCCGTGGACCAGGCACAGCAAGACCTCTGGGCATTGCAAAGCGAGCTCTCGGCCGCCGAGAAGGTTGCGGCCGAGGCCAAGGACAAGGCGACCACGGCAAAGAACGAGTACGACGCGCTCTATAAGGACGCCCAAACCAGAGAGAAGGCCCAGGAGGACGCTGCGAAGGCATGCGAGGCACGCATCAGGGACCTCCAAAAGGCCAAAGACGCCACACAAACCCGCGCACAAGGCGCCCAGGCGGTGCTGGATGAGGCCGAGGAGATCCACGCCCACCCCGAGACGACCGACGGCCTAAGGGAGCGCATAGCCTACGAGGAGGACGACCTGGCAGTTGCCCAGGAGGAGGTTGACAACCTCACGGCATCCGAGCGTCAATTGCGTCAGGCCACGCGAGGCAGCCGACTGGCCTTCATCGCCGTCATCATCGTGCTGCTTGCCATAATCATCGCGCTTGTGTGGTTCTTTGTGATCCGCACCCCACAGGCCTAGCTACGGTGTGGAACACCCTTTCTGGGAAACGGTGTTCCACATCACAGAATGAGCATGGCGTCACCAAAGGAGAGCATGCGATATCTGCGCGCTATGGCCTCTTGGTATGCGGCCATTATGTGCTCTCGCGTGGCAAAGGCCGAGACGAGCATCATGAGCGTGGAGCGCGGCACATGAAAGTTGGTGATCATGGCGTCCACCACGTGAAACTCAGATCCCGGCATGAGGAAGAGGTTTGTCTGCGCGTCCTTGCGTGCCACCATCTTGCCCGCGGCGTCGTCCCACGCGCTTTCGAGCGAGCGTACGCTCGTGGTTCCCACGGCCACCACGCGCTTTCCCGCCTCATGCGTTGCTTGGACGGCCTCGACGACCTCCGGACCCACATGATAGCGCTCGGTATGGATCACGTGCTTGGTGGGATCGTCCTCCTCAACCAGGCGAAACGTGTCTATGCCAACCTCCAGCTCCACCTCGGCCCATCTGATTCCTTGCGCACGCAACGAGGCCATGAGCTGCGGGGTAAAGTGCAGCCCAGCCGTGGGAGCTGCGGCGGAGTGCTCCTCCTTCATGGCATACACCGTCTGGTACTTCTCGGGATCGCCCTTGTAGTCCGTAATGTAGGGTGGCAGGGGGACGTTTCCCACCTCGTGGATGGCCTCGTCAAGCGACCATTCGCCTTGCGGAGAAAACCGCACCACCCTGCCACCGCGACTCCCCTCCACAAAGTCGAGCACCTCTGCCACCAACACGACGGGTGCCGTGGTCGCGGCGAGCATGCCGCCCGCGCGATACTCGATAACGGCGCCTTGGCGCAGACGCTTACCAGGATGCACCAGGCACTCCCACACCTGTCCCAGAGGATCGAGGTCTTCTCGCCTGCGGAGCAGCAGCGTCTCGGCCAAGCCGCCCGTGGGCTTGCGGCCCACCAGCCGTGCAGGCAGCACCCGCGTGCGGTTTGCCACTAGGAGGTCGCCAGGGTTGAGGTAGTCCCCCACGTCGCAAAACGTGCGGTGCTCCATCTTGCCCGTGTCCTTGTGAAGGACGAGCAGCCTGCACTGGTCGCGCGGCTCCATTGGTGCCTGCGCAATAAGCTCGTCAGGCAAGTCGTAGTCAAAGTCATCGGTGCGCATGCTCATGCCTTTCTCTTTGCGGCCTTGCGGGCATCGCGCGCCTCGTGCCGCTCGATGCATGCCTCGGCCGCGCTGAACCTGCAGCCGCAGTAGTTTTGCCTATACATCCCCAGCTCCCTCGACTCCCTCGTGGCGTCTGGGTAATACGGTCTGAAGTCCCTCACCACCGGCGTGAGACCATGTGAGTGAGCCAGCGCCACAAGCTGCTCCGTGCACACGTCAAAGAGCTGGTAGGGTGACACGGCCAGCGTGGTGGAGATGTGCGTGAAGCCCCGCTCCACCGCCGCGCGACATGCCTCGCGCAGGCGCAGCGCATAGCATGCACGGCACCTACGCTCGCGGTCGAATCCGGCAGGCGCAACCAGTCGCTCCCATGCGTCGCGGTCGTCGGCCGCTATGACGACCTCCACATGAGCAACGTCCTTAGCCCACCGCAAAAGCGTCTGCAGGCGCAGGTCGTGCTCGGCAACTGGCTGGATGTTTGGGTTCGTCCAGCATATGGTGGGCTCGAAGCCCTCCTCGCGCAGAAGCCGTAGCGGCTCGAGCGAACAAGGGCCACAGCACGCATGAAGCAGCAGGGGCGTTGGCATGACGCTATGCCGCAAGTGCTTTCTTGAAGGCGCTCAGCAAATCGTCGAACTCATCGAACGCAGGAAGGTCGGGGTTGTCGGCCTTTATTGCGTCGGTGCTGCGAAAGAGGAAGCCCGCCTTGCTCGCACGTATCATGGCGAGGTCGTTAAAGGAGTCGCCCGTGGCTATGGTGTCAAAGCCGGCCGACTGCAGCGCGCGCACCGTGGTGAGCTTGGACTCGGCGCAACGCATGCGTATGCCCTCCACCATGCCGTCGTCGCCAACAACGAGCGAGTTGCAAAACAGCGTGGGCCACGCGAGCTTGGCCATAAGAGGCTTGGCAAACTCCTCAAAGGTGTCGGAGATTATGATTACCTGGCTTATGGTGCGAAGCTCGTCCAAGAACTCCTTTGCGCCAGGCAGCGGATCGATCGTGGCGATGACCTCCTGAATCTGGGGAAGGCCCAGACCGTGCTCGCGCAGGATGTCCATCCTAAACCTCATGAGCTTGTCGTAATCGGGCTCGTCACGCGTGGTGCGCCGCAGCTCCGGAATGCCGCTCGCCTCCGAAAACGCGATCCAGATCTCTGGCACCAGCACGCCCTCCATGTCCAGGCAGCATACGTTCATGTGTTTCTCCTCCCTCGACGGTTTTGCGGTCCCTACTTTAGCGCATGTGCGCATGGCATAACAAGGGCAACCACGCAGAACACGAATCGCGCTCGTGACTCTGCTACTATGTATCCCGTATAACCCATCCGCACGGCCGACGGGGGCACCATGAGCAACCATGCTTTAGCCATCACCTTCATCGAGGACCTTAAGCAGCTGCACGGCGAACTGCCCACCATACTGCTCGTTGCATCCGTAACCGTTGCGCTCGCATTGCTCGCGAGCCACCTCTTGGTGCGGTTGCTCCATAAGCAGCTAAAGGAGCGCAACGTAGGCGCAGTCTCGCTGCTAGCAAACCTTGTGCGCGCCGTTATTGCCGTAGTGGTGGTCTTCTTCCTTGGCGAGAACCTCTTTAACGTAGAGATGAGCGGCGTGGTACAGGCACTTGGGGTCACCACGCTCGTGGTGTCGCTTGGTCTGCAGGACCTCATAAAGAGCGTGGTCGCCGGCATGCTTGTGGTTGCCGGCAACATTGTGGCGGTGGGAGACCAGGTCATGCTGGGAGACCACCGCGGCGAGGTGATGGACATCAACTGGCACCAGATCACCATCCGCGACCGGGACGGCGTTCCCCACATCATTCCCAACTCGGAGCTCATGAGCGACAGCTTTATGCGCATGACGGGAAAGATGGCGTGCCGCCACATCTTTGAGTGCGACATCGCCCCGGGCGTAAACCTCGCTCTTGTAAAGACCGACATAGAGACGCTGGCCGCCAACGTGCTCACAAAGAACGGTTGGATCGCCCCCGGCCACATGCCTCAGGTGCTCTTTTTGGGTTCGAGCGCCTTGGGCACCAACGCGTCGGTGCGCGTGTTTATCTCTGACATCGAATACGCCACCCGTGCCATGGACGCGGTTATGATCGCCATCTCCGAGCGTGGATATTTGGCCGACGTAACGCACGAGGTGGATGCCTCCTGGAAGCGCGGACTTGATTCGGACGACCAGTCGCTGGCTCGCGAGGGGTAGGCCTTTTATGGACAAGAGCAAAAAGAAGGTGCGCGAGGGACGACTTGCGACCAAGCTTGGAACCATTTGGTATTGGGTTGACGACAGCGCGGGGGTTGGAGCGCCATGGCTCGCGTTTCTTCCTGGGCTCACTGCCGACCATCGCCTGTTTGACAATCAGATGGCCTATTTCTCCGGCAAGGCCAACTGCCTTGTGTGGGACCCACCGGCGCATGGTGCGTCCCGTCCATTTGCGCTGGAGTTCACGCTCGACGAGATGGCGCGCATGTTGCATGATCTGCTCTTGGCCGAGGGGGTCAAGCGGCCCGTGCTGGTAGGTCAGTCCATGGGTGGTTACGTGTCACAGGCATACCTCGACCTCTTTCCTCACGAGGCGTGCGGGTTTGTGTCCATCGATTCCGCGCCGCTCAAGCGCAGGTATTATCCCACGTGGGAGGTTAAGGCCCTGCAGCACACCAAAGGCATGTATGAGGTCATACCGTTTTGGCTCCTCAAGCCATGGGGTGCGCATGGGGTGTCCACCACCAAGCATGGCAGGGAGCTTATGCGTGCGTTTATGGACGACTACGACAAGACATCGTATGTGGAGCTCGCCGCCTTTGGCTACAGGATTCTTGCCGATGCCATTGAGGCCGACCGCAGCTACGATATAGGTTGTCCCGCGCTGCTCCTATGTGGGGAGCACGACCGCGCAGGAGACGTTAAGCCGTTCAACCGCAAGTGGTCCGAGGGCGATAGCATCCCGTTGGTCTGGGTGCCCGGTGCCGGCCACAACGCCAACGTGGACAACCCCGTCTTTGTGAACGAGCGCATCGAGGAGCTCCTCACGCAGATTTAGCGCCAAAATGGCCGAAAGGGGCCAAGCCCCAAACGGCCATTACGCAAGGGAGCGATAGTAGTCCTCCAGATGCGGGCGCGCGGCCACATAGGCAGCTTCCAAGCCCTTGTCAAATTGCGTGCCCATGCCCTCCGTTATGATAGCGTCGGCCTTTTGGAACGACATGGCCTCCTTGTACACGCGCTTGCTCACCAAGGCGTCGTACACGTCAGCAATCGCCATTATGCGTGCCTCGAGGGGAATGCTCTCTCCCGCCAACCCCTCCGGATACCCAGACCCATCCCAACGCTCGTGATGGTAGTGGGCAACGTTTTCGGCAATGCGCTTGAACTCCTCGTCGTCGGTCTCGAGCAGAATCTGGTGGACGATGCGCGCGCCTTCTGCGGCATGGCACTTCATCTTCTCGAACTCCTGTGGCGTAAAGCGACCGGGCTTGCGCAGCACCGCGTCGTCCACTGCAATCTTTCCCAGGTCGTGCATGGGAGCCGCCTTAATAATGTTTCGGCAGAACTCGTTTGAGAGCTCATACTCCCCACTCGCCTTCATCTGCTCAATGAGCAAACGCACGCCTTCGCTCGTGCGGCGTATGTGGCCTCCCGTTGAGTTGTCACGACTCTCCACCATGGTGGCCATGCTCATGATGAGGTTGTCGTGCATGCTCACAATGTGCGCGGTCTTCTTTTCCACCTCGTCTTGCAGCGAGGAGTTAAAGGTGTTGAGCAGCTTGATGTAGCGCTGGTCCCTTGTGTCGTCGGTAATAAAGAGCTGATACCCGCGCTTACGCTTGCCGCTGTACAGGGTGTGGACAATGATCTTGTAGCTCTTGTCATTGCGCTCGTACAAGAATTCGTTCTGTGACTCGTCGGCAGCAAATTCCTTGAGCCAAGGCAGCGCCGTGATTGCCATGTACTCGTTGCTTGCAAGCGGGTGATCCACGGTAATCTGGCGCAGCTCGGGAAACACGTTCTTTGCCGTCTCGTTGCTTCCCAAATAGTTGAACTTGTAGTCAAACGACGCAAAGCCCGTCTCGTCTGTTTGCAACAGCGAGTCCATGCCCGTGTCGGTAACGTCGTAGAGGGTGAGGCGATACGAGATGATCAGATACACCGCAAGGGCGAAGTCGTACGCAATGGGAAGGAGTTCCACGTGCGGCGCGAGCATTCTGCCGCCAAAGAAGCAGATCATGGCCACGACCTCGGTAAGAAAGAGCAGGTAGAGGTTCTTGCGCGACACCTGGTTTTTATGCAGATAGCTGTAGATCACGGCACCTAGACTCGATACAAAGTATGCGATCTCCAAGACGATAAACGCGGTATGGGCGGGTCCGTAGGTCTTGTTTAGTACGGTCGTCCCTTCAAATTGCGCGACTGTGACGTCTGCGTAGTACAGCGGGGACGTGCCAATTGTGAGCACGCAAAAGAAGGCCGCCGTGCTAAGGCACATGAGTACGAGGCGCACCCCGCGGCCCACCTCGATGAAGCACAGCGCATACACGGCGAGCATCAAAAGAAGGAGCAGGTAGCAACCACCAATGTAGGCAACCTTGGTGCCCATGAGGGCAGCTTCGAGCGTCTGCGACGACGCGACCAAGGCGTATCCCAAGTTGGCAATGGGCACCAGCACAAAGACAAGCGTTACGTGGATGTCAAAGTGCTTGTGTCGTATGGCAAGATAACCAAGCGCAAGAAGCATTGCCAGCATAAACATGCATGGATAATAAAGACTCACCATAGCCCACTGTCCCCCATTTGCTGCCCACATGGCGTGCACACCATTGTAGCGTGCCGAATGCGGTTTTGTTTTGAGATTGTATGTAAAGCCTACTTGACATTTGTCTCGGGAGGCTTAGTATATATGTAAAGTTTGCTTTACAACGGTGGAGCAGGAAGGGAGGCCGTGGTGAACAATCGCATTGCCGAGTTGCGGAGAACAGCGGGGCTTACGCAACAAGCCCTTGCCGACGAGCTGGGGGTTTCGCGCCAAACCATCATCTCGCTGGAACGGGGGAAGTACAACCCGTCGATCTTCTTGGCGCATCGCATAGCCTCACGTTTTGGATTGGCAATTGAGCAGGTCTTTTTGTTTGAAGGGGATGAGTAGCATGACGGTAAAGAACAGGGTTGCGTGGTATGTGGCGTACGTTGTGGGTGGTGCCGTCTTGTTTGTGCTGGGGATGCTCGACGTCTCCGGAAATGGCGACCAGTACCTTTGCGGCATTGGTGGAGGACTTGTGGGCGTTGGAGCCATCCGGCTGGTGCAGGAAGCACGGCGCGTCAAGGACCCCGCCTACGCCAAGCGGCTAGAGGTCAATGCCTCCGACGAACGCAACGTGTTTGTGGCAGGCAAGTCCGCACAGATCACGTTTAAGTGGTCAATACTCGGGCTCGCGATTGCAAACATTGTGCTGCGACCCTTTGGGTACCATCTGGTTGCCAACGTGCTTGGCGTTGTAATGTGCATGGAGCTGGTGGTGTATTGGGTAAGCTACCTGGTGCTGAGTCGCAGGTATTGATTCGCTTCTGGCTGGCAAACCGGTGGGCGTGGCCACAGCAGAAACACCAAACACGGGAAAACCGTGATAAAACCGCGATGCGACACTGCACGCTGCCAAACGAGCGTCCCACGTCCTACGCACTCAGACGGTTGGAGCCAATTAGTGGTCATTTTAGAATTTAATTAAAGTTTTATCTGGGGTTTTATCCGATCGCGTTCCAGAATTTACCACTGTATATTTTATACAGTGGTAAATTCTGGACATTTTATATTGATCTATGTGGTGTTTTTTCTATTTTGATGTCGGAATTTACCACTAATTGGCAGCAACCACAAGACTGGATGAGGTCCGTGCGGCTTCAGTCGGCAAACAAGCATCCCAGCGAGGGTAGTTAAGCTACATAACGTCAGAATCGGGACGAGTCGAGGCGATCTTGCCACCACTACGGGGCGAAAAACTGTTGCGGAATCCCCTTTTGCAGAGAAATGGGGGGCATCCGCCCCATAAGACGCCGTTATACTAGGCACAATCTTTGGGGAAGGACTCACGCCATGAACAAGCAACTCTTTGTTTCTGCACTCACCAAGTATGCCCTAGGTGTGACCGTGGTTGGCCTTCTGCTGTTTGTGCCAGCGGGTACGCTTGCGTGGACGCAAGGCTGGCTCTTTATGGGCGTCCTGTTTGTGCCCATGTTTGTAGCCGGCCTCATTATGATGGCCAAGGCGCCCAACCTCCTGCGCGAGCGCCTGAGCGCACGCGAGGCCGAGGCAGAGCAGCGAAGCGTGCTGGCGTGGAGCGCCTTAATGTTTGTCGCGGCATTTGTGGTTGCGGGGTTGGGACATAGGTTTGACTGGCCAATGCTGCCCATGGGTGTTTCGTGGGCGGCGTCCGTGTTGTTTTTGGCTTCCTATGCCCTATACGCCGAGGTGCTGCGCGAAAACGAGTACCTCTCGCGTACGATCAAGGTGCAAGAAGGACAGCACGTCATCGATACCGGACTCTATGGCGTAGTGCGCCACCCCATGTATAGCGCAACGGTTGTGTTGTTTCTCTCCATGCCGCTGGTGCTGGGGTCGCCCTTCTCGTTTGCAATCATGCTCGCCTATCTTCCGCTGATTGCCCGACGAATCGCCAACGAGGAGGACGTGCTTAAACGTGACCTGCCGGGATACGCCGAGTACGTGCAGCGCGTTCGCTACCGGCTCGTCCCCCACATTTGGTAATTGCGTTTACAAAACCAGATGCTACTCGTCACAAAACAGCGAAATGCCCCGTTGGGTATCCTGCACCATTGTTACTTGCGGCTCGCTGGCAATGATGCGCACGTACGCCATATCGCCCGTGCAGCCCGCAAGGTGCACTACGGCCAAAGACCAACCCAGCAGCGGGTAACCCATCATCCAAGCTCCAAGGCCCAAGGCAAGCGTAATCACCACGGCAGGAGCCAACAGCACCACACAAAACCGACCACGTGGGAGCACGCATCCCGGCGCGGCCGTATAGAGCATCCAGCTAGAGAACCCAAACGCAAGTCGCGCCTTCCCGCCCGACAGCACCTTAAACCCCGCCGCATGCACCAGCTCGTGTACGGGTAGGGCTGCCATGCTCAAAACGCCCAGGGCCACGAACCACCAGGGAGTTATGTCCTCGTGAGGAAGCGCAATCGCTCCCAGCACTCCCAGCACTGTGCCAACGAGCACAATCCACAGGCTGCCCGTTGCCATGCTGCTCTGCAACGCCTCGTCGTCAAGCAAGTCTATGTCCATCAAGTGTCTCATGCGACGCATTGTATCAAACGCTATGGCTCGCGCCAGACCCATCCACCTGTTCTTATCGGGTATTTGTGCCATGCGCCACAGTGTGGGATAATCACCTGCGTTTATCACAAATCCACGAGAGGAGAACCATGGCCTCCGAATCCCGTCCAACCTTTCCCGTACGCGCCGTCATAACCGGTGGCATGCCCTACGGCAACAAGAACCTGCACTTTGGCCACATTGGTGGCGTGTTTGTGCCCGCAGACTTCTTTGCGCGCTTCCTGCGCGACCGCATTGGCAAGGAAAACGTCATCTTTGTGAGCGGCACCGACTGCTACGGCTCCCCCATTATGGAGGGCTACCGCAAGCGCCAGGAGACCGGTTATGAAGGCAGCATAATCGACTACGTGCGCCAGAACCACGACGCGCAAAAGTCGGCACTCGACGCCTACGGCATTTCGCTAGACATATATGCTGGTTCTGGCCTAGAGCCGGCGGCGCCTTTTCACGCCAAGCTCACCGACGAGCTCATCCGCCGCCTGTACGAGAAGGGCCACTTGCTCAAGCTCTCCACGCGTCAGTTCTACGACACCAAGGCGGGTCAGTTCCTCAATGGCCGCCAGGTGCAGGGCCACTGCCCTGTGCGTGGCTGCAAGAGCGAGAAGGCCTACGCCGACGAGTGCGACCTAGGACATCAGTTTGACCCCGAGGAGCTCATCAATCCCGTGTCGCAGCTCACAGGGACCACGCCCGAGCTTCGCCCCGTGGACAACTGGTACTTTGACCTGCCCGGCTTCCGCGACGAGCTACAGAAGCTCATGGACGAGTGGGACGCCGACCCGCAGGTGCGTGCCGTGGTAACAAAGACCGTTCGCGAGTCGTTGGCGGCACCGGTGATGTACATTCAGAGCAAGTTCCGCGAGGCCTTTGACGCGGTGGAGGCCAAGCTGCCCGCCCATACGCTTCGCGAGGCCGAGGGCAACCAGCAGTCCTTCTCGGTGGAGTTTGCCAACTGGCAAGACCGCGACGCCGCGCGCGAGACGCTCGACGCGGCGGGCGTGCGCTTCCGCACAGGCAAGACGCTCCTGCCCTTCCGAATTACGGGCAACATTACCTGGGGCGTCGCAGCCCCCGACTTGGAGGACACGCACGACCTCACGGTGTGGTGCTGGCCCGAGAGCCTGTGGGCACCCATCTCGTTTGTGCAGACCGCGCTTGCCATCGCGCCGGAAGGCCGCTACAGCTCAACCGACTGGCACGACTGGTGGTGCGCAGACGACGCCCGCGTGTATCAGTTTATTGGCCAGGACAACATCTACTTCTATTGCGTGGCCCAGCCCGCCATGTGGGAGGCGCTGGACTGGGGCTTGTTCCAAGACACACCCGTTGCCAACCACCATATTCTCTTTATGAACAAGAAGGCCTCCAGCTCGGGAAAGATCGCCCCACCCATGGCAGCCGAGCTGCTGGATTACTACACGCCCGAACAGCTGCGCACCCACTGGCTGAGCCTGGGCCTCGACCAAAAGGCCGTGAGCTTCTCGCCAAAGGCGTTTGACACCAGCGTAAGCCACAAGAACAAGAAGACCGGAGAGGAGGTGCTGGTAAAGGACGACCCGCGCGTGGCCGACCCCGCCCTCAAGGAGAGCGCCTTCCTTACCAACATCTTTAACCGTCTGGCCCGCAGCTGCTTCTATGGCGCGGCAAACGCCTGCGACTCGCACCTGCCCGTGGCCAAGCCGCATGCCGAGGTCGTGGAAGAGGCCCGCGCGGCAACGCTCGCCTTTGAGCAGCGGGCCTACGAGTTTGATGCACACGGTGCGCTGGGCGTGGCCGAGGAGTACGGTCGTGCGGCCAACAAGCGCTGGGGCGATGCCAGCAAGGCGGCCAAGGGCGACGACGCTGCCTACGACCAGGCGCTGGCCGACGCCTTCGTGGCCCTGCGCACGCTCACGCTGCTCATGCACGCCGCAGCACCTTGGGGTTGCGAGAAGGTGTGCGAGCACATGGCATTTGACAAGGACGTGTTCTTTAGCTGGGAGCACGCCTTTGACGGCCCGCGTGAGCTCGCGGCACTGGCAGGTAAGACGCCCGAGCAGCACGCCATCGTGCCCCTGCCGCCGCGCTTCGACTTCTTCCAGAAGCACCCCAGCACAATAAAGTAGCTGCGCACAGCGGGGACGGGGACGCCTGTTCTGCCTTCGCAGGACAAACGTCCCCGTCCCCGCTGTCCTACTTTTTTGCCAGCCAGCCTCTAAAGATACCACCTTGCAGCACGGATATGATCACAAAGAAGATGTCTGCAAACAGGATAAAGACAAATGAAGGAAGCAGAATGCGGGTGTACTTCTTGCCACATGGCCCGCCCTTGCGAATGGATGAGCCCATGCGCGCCAGATAGAACAGCACGCCAAGGTTAAAGTACAGCAGAAGCAGCGCGTTTGTACCAAAGCTGATCCACGCGTCCACGGGAAAGAGGTTGCCGGTGTTCACGATGCTGAGCACCGTGTTGATCACTAACAGGGCGATGTCCACCACAAACAGGATGCGGGTCACGTTGAGCATCACGCCGCCGCCGATTCCCACGCCCCCGCCCCAGACAAGCCCCGCGCGGATGCAGAAGTTCTGGAGCACCTGCATGAGCGGCTCGTTCTGCCTGCCTTCGATGAACCCGTTGTTGGCGACGCAGTACACGCTAAGGCTCAGACCATTCTGCTTGCAGAACGTCTCCATCTCCTCCATAAAGCGCAGCACATGAGACGGTACGCCGTCCACATACAGCGGCATGCCAAACACCACGGCCTGCGCATCTGCGATTTGCTCAAGCACACGGTCGTAATCCGCCGGCGTACGCAGCCTTACGGTGACCTTCTGCCCACCCACAAACAGGCGCTGCAAAAAGAGAAAGTATGCCGAGGCGCAAAACCGCTTCTTGGGACTGCAATTAATAAACACGGTCTTCATAGCACACCCTCCAATTCCGCAAGGTCAGAAAGAAACACGACCTCAGAGCGCGAGAATCCGTCGTTGATCGCGTTGCGCTCGGCCATCTGGCAAAATGTGTCCTTCTCGGCTTGGGTGGTATCACCGTACACGACTACCTTCCACAGGTCGTGCTTGCCGTAACGCAGTGTGTGATGCATCTGTCCGCCACGATAGGTGCTGAGCGGCGTGGAGGTGCCGATCGAGCGATCGAGCACGTTCTTTACGGCGGTACTGTACCCGCCATACAGGTTCTGTGACACGATCACCAGCTCGTCCGCCCGCCCCAAAATGCGGCACACCCGTTGAAGCTTGTCCGTCATAAAGCACTCGGCGGGATGCTTGGTCCAGCAGCCAAAGCATCCCTGACAAGGGGCATACCTTCCGTCTGCCACCACCACGTGGTCACACTTGGACTCAATGAGCTCTTTGTGCTCACTCCCCAGGTCGTGGAGAATCACTTTCATGGCCATTCCTTTCGTCCGATGACGGGCATCGCCGAATGTTCCTTCAACACTTTATATCAACCGACGCGCACTGTCATATGTTTGTTGTCCAAAAGCTTTGCTTCGTGCCCCTTCTCTTTGGCGTATTATGGTTATGTTCCCAAAAAGAGATGAGGTCTGTCATGAAGAAGCTCCTGTATGCCATGCGCCACTGCGAGACCCTGTTTAACGTCCAACACAAGAGCCAAGGGTGGTGCGACTCTCCCATCACACCGCGAGGCGTGGAGCAGTGTCGCGTTGCCGGAGAAGAGCTGCGTCGTCGCGGCGTTACGTTTGACCACTTCTATACGAGTACCTCGGAGCGCTGTTGCGACACAATGGAGCTCGTGTGCCAAACCGCATTTGGCGAGGTGAAGCCCTATGTGCGCAAGAAGGGACTGCGAGAGTGCGGCTTTGGCATCTTTGAGGCAAAGGACGACTTCATAGAGCCGGGCTTTGGCCCTGGCCTCATGGAGGTGCGCGGCCTGGTAATGAGCGCCGGCGGCGGCGAGGGCTACGAGCAGATCTGTGAGCGCATCACTTCGTGTATGAGCGAGATAATGGCCGATCCCAACACGCAAAACGTGCTCGTGGTAGGTTCGGGCGGGTCGCTTGGGCAGTTCTATTCGGAGGTGCTAGGGCCCGGCTTCGAGCGTCCGCGAGCAAACAGCAATTGCATGACTTATGTGTATGAGTGGGAAGACGGCGTGTTTACCAGCGTGGAAGTCTATCAGCAAGACTTCACAGGCATTGATTGCGGCGGCCTCGACGGTTCGGGCGTTCCCAACCGCTGGGCCATGGACCTCGATGCCGCACGTCGCGCGCTGTGCGGCGAGGCGTAGTCACGTCGATTGCCACAACCTTTCTCAGACCCAAAGAATCGGAGGAGGCCATGATGCCCACACCACCGAGTCCGTATCGCACGACCATGTATGCGCTGCCAAAGGCGCCGCTGAGCTATGCTCAGCAAATCGAGACACCTGACGAGGCAAAGCTAGCCACGTTTGTGTATGGCACGCTCGCCGCCCAGGGTACTCCGGTGCTCGCGCTGCATGGCAACGGTGGGTCCCACTCAACGTTTTGCGCGGTCATCGAGCGCCTCGTGGCTGCGGGTCTTGCCGTCGTGGCGTTTGACGCTCGCGCGCAGGGGCAATCCACACGCGGCGCCGCACCTCTTACCTACGAGCAGATGGCAGCCGATGCGATTGCGGTTCTTGACCATCTGGGCATACAGCGCGCGCACGTTGTGGGTCACTCCGACGGCGGCATAGAGGCACTCCTCCTTGCACGAGATTATCCAGAGCGCGTGGCGTCGATCATGGCAGGCGGCGCAAACCTCACGCCCGAGGGCGTGATAGAGGAGCCCGACTGGGACATCCAAGGCTCGATTAGCCTCAACCGTGCCTGGGCTGGCTATTGGTCGAATCCGGATAACCTGCGCCAGGCGCAGTCGTCCGGCATCGATGCCACGCTGCTCTTCCCTTCTGTTGAGGATGCGGGTCTTTCGGCAGAGCTCCTGCAGCTCATGCTGGACGAGCCCCACATCGACGCCGCGAGCCTTGCCACCATAGCTTGCCCTACCTGCGTGCTCGTGGGCGAGCACGACTGCATAACGCAGGAAGAGACGCACGCCATCGCCAACGCGATTCCCGGTGCGCGCCTTGTGGTCGTGCCAAACGTTGGCCACAGCCTCCCCCGGCAAGCCCCCGACGCCGTGGCGCTCCAGGTACTCACCAATGTGCTTCTGGCGCGATTGATGACACATTAAAGGAGTCAGTCCGCCGCCCCTATTCCACGCCATACACAAAGACCTCGTGAATCTCGTGGTCATAGCCGTCATAAAAGCCCGTAGGCATGCCTGCAACGATGCGAGCACCACGGTTGTACAGCACCATCATGTGACCGTCATCGGCAAAGGTAAGTCCTTCCACCTCTCCTTGGAGCGTAACGTCATCGAGTGTTCGCTCAAGCGCCACGGTAGCGTGGGTCGCACCCTCGGGTACCGTTATGCGATACACATGGTCGGGCTCGTCCAAGTCGGCATCACCGTCGTCAGCCGTTACATACAACGAACCTTCATGGCATGCCACGCCTTGAATCCACTGCGGACTTGCATGGAGCTGCACGCGACCGAGGTACGCCCCGCTCTTAAGGTCATATCGATACAGGTACCGACCTGTTGAGGTCCAGGAGCACATCCACACGCTGCCCGTTTGCGCATCAACGCAAATGCCGCTGCATTCGTCTTGACCGCTTTTGGGCTCGAAGCCAAAGGTGCGCTTGAGCTTGAGCGTCTTTCCATCGTACACGGCAATCTGGATGTTTTTGGCCTCTCCGTCCAAGAACTTCTCCACACCTGCATACACCTCGCCCTGCCACACGTCTATGTCTCCGATGTGGTTTACCTCCAAATCATATCCCGCATCAAATGGCGAATCGTTTGTGGCAATGAGGTTCCAGTCACCGTCGTAGCATGAGAGCGTGGTCGACCCACTTACCCACACAAGGTTTCCCTCCGCAGCAACGCCTTGACGACCATCGACCTCAAATACGTCTTCCAGCACGTAGGAGTTTGCAGGAAGCAGTGCCTGGGGATCGTCTTCCGGACGACTCAAAACCCTCTTTGCGGACTGCTCCCCCACAGTGCCCGCGCATCCAACCAATGCGCATGCAAACGCAAACAGCAGGATGCGGCGTGCGGCATATCCATAGACCATGTTTCCTCTTTCCTCGCTACTTTTCCATCACGACCCAAGACGGGCCCTTGGAATACTCAGCTCTTAATTTGTACTCCCAGAAGCCCCACGAGGTCTACGGCTTGCTCGGCGTCAATGATGGCTCCACGCAGCTCTTGGCGCGTGTCGCTCACAAGCAACCCCGCAATGTTGCAGGTGGACAAATCCATGCCCTTAAGACTCGTACGGAACAGGTCGGTTCGCGTAAGGTCGCAACGTTCCAAGCGCGTGCGCTTGCGAAACTGGACCTCGTTAAGGAAGGCCTCGCGCAGGTCGCAGCCTTGCAGCAACGCACCTTCCAAGGTCAGCTCGCCCATGTTGGCGTAACGGCACACGCAGTCCACCATACGTGACGAGCGAAGGAACGCGCCTGTAAGCTGGGCTCCCTCCAACTTGCAGCCCACAAATCGCGAACGGGCAAAGTACGCGCCTTCTAGCAGGGCATTTGAGAAGTCACAGCCTGTAAACGTGCAGTCATAGAAGCTCGCTTTGCGCATGTTTGTGCCACAAAGGCCGCAATGGTCAAAATCAGAGTGATGGATCTCAAAGAACTGCAGGTTAAAGCCCGCAGCCAGCACCTCGCCCTGTGCGGACACCCCCTCTATGTACGGGTCATCCGCTCTTTGCGCACGCTCAACCAGCTCTGCGATCGATCCCATGTCGCCACCCCCGTCTCCAGACCCCCGCATATAGGGTAGCGCAACGCATCCTTAACGGCACGCACGCTATGGACGCCGATTTAGGGGGTCGAACGCCTGCCAATCAACACGCAAGGACGCCGCGAAGTTTTGCCCGTGCACATTAGTGGTAATTTCTGACATAAAACTCGAAAAAACACCAGTTGATGTTAGTAGTCAATTTCTAAATTTACCACTGTATAAAATAGCTAGTGGTAAATTAAGGAATCGACTTCCACAAAACACCAGATAAAATGTTAACTACTCTCTAAATTTACCACTAATTCTTCTTCTGGAACCCTCTTACAAACGACCGTGCTTCCCGGTCCCGTCCCTGGGCCCAGATTAGTTAGGTACTTGACAAATTTTACCACTCATGTAGTATTAATTCGGCACCTAACGAATTGGAGGTATGCATGACAGAAGAGCTCTTGCACGACCTCGGGTTCTTTGGCCACTATCTTCACATGCATGCGGGCGGACGGGGTGGCAAACAGTTTGTGTTGGCCACTCTGCACAAGAGCGGTGGTGAGCTTACGCAGCGAGAGCTGCTAGAGCGCACCAACATCAGCCCCGCCGCACTGAGCGAGGTAGTGGCAAAGCTCGAGAGCGAGGGACTCATTGCCCGCGAGCCCTACCAGCACGACCGTCGCCAGCTCCTCATAGAGCTTACCAATGCGGGCGAAGGATGCGCGGCACAGATGCGCCACAAGCGAGAGGAGTTTGAGAGCAGGGCCTTTGCCTGTCTCACGCCAACGGAGCAAGCTCAGCTTGCCAGCCTTCTTGCCAAGCTCAAGGAACACTGGAACCAACTCGAGGAAAGCGAGGTAAACGCATAATGGCAGAAACCAGCACCATGTCCGACCTCTCGCTCGGCCAAATTGTCAAGACCATTGGCAATTCGGTGCGAGAGCACAAGAGGGACTCACTGCGAGCACCCCTCTACGTTACGGGTGAGGTCATAATAGAATGCACCATTCCCTTTATTACTTCACAGCTCATCAACGACATGCAAGCCGGAACCGAGATGAAGACCATTGCCATGTATGGCGCCGTCCTCACCGCACTTGCGCTCGTATCGCTCTTTTGCGGCATCCGCGCTGGCGTGGCGTGCTCCGTGGCAGCTACCGGCCTGGCACGCAACCTGCGCCACGACATGTTTGCATCCATCCAGAGCTTTAGCTTCTCCAACATAGACCGCTTTTCCACCAACTCGCTCGTCACCCGCCTCACCACCGACACGCAAAACGTTCAGATGGCCTACATGCAGATCATTCGCTCGGCTGTACGCTCGCCGCTCATGATCGTTTTTGCCGCCATCATGGCGTTTGTGTCCGGTGGCCCCATGGCAATTCTGTACGTCATCGTATCGTTCTTCCTAGGGGCGGTGCTGCTAGGCATCGCACGTATCGTCATGCCCATCTTCCGTCGCATCTTTCGCAAGTACGACAAGCTCAACGAGTCGGTTGAGGAAAACGTCAGCGGCATTCGCGTGGTAAAGAGCTTCGTACGCGAGGACTACGAGAAGAAGAAGTTCCGCGCGGCCTCCGGCGAGCTGTTCTTTGACTTTTGGGGCGCCGAGCGCATCCTGGCCTGGAACCAGCCTGCCATGACCCTTGCCGTGGACATCATCTACACCTTTGTGATCTTCTTTGGCAGCCGCTCAATCGTAACGTCGGCCGGCCAGGCCATGCAGGTGGGCCAGATGTCCGCGCTCATAACCTACGGCTTCTCCATGCTCATGAGCCTCAACATGCTCTCCATGATCTTTGTCATCGTGACCATGAGCGAGGAGAGCGCCCGCCGCATCTGCGAGGTGCTCTTGGAAGAGCCCGACCTCAAGAACCCCGAGAACCCCATCTACGAGGTAAAGGACGGCTCCATAGACTTCGAGAACGTGAGCTTCCGCTACAACGAGAAGGCTGACCGCATGGCGCTCGCAGACGTTGACCTGCACATAAAGAGCGGCGAGGTGATAGGCGTCATTGGCGGCACCGGCTCCTCAAAGACCACGCTCATCCAGCTCATCAGCCGCCTGTACGACACCACGGAGGGCACCGTGCGCGTGGGTGGCGTGGACGTGCGCGACTACGACATGGACACCCTGCGCAACGAGGTGTCGGTGGTGCTGCAGAGAAACGTCCTGTTTAGCGGCACCATAAAGGACAACCTGCGCTGGGGCGACCCAAACGCCACCGACGAGGAGCTCGTGGAGGCATGCAAGCTCGCACAGGCCGACGAGTTCGTGCAGCTTTTGCCCGACAAGTACGACACCTACATCGAGCAGGGCGGCACCAACGTCTCGGGCGGACAAAAGCAACGCCTGTGCATCGCGCGCGCCTTGCTAAAGAAGCCCAAGATTCTAATCTTGGACGACTCTACCAGCGCCGTGGACACCAAGACCGACAAGATCATCCGGGCAGGCTTTAGGAGCTACATTCCCGCAACCACCAAGATCATCATCGCGCAGCGTACGGGCTCGGTGGAGGACGCCGACCGCATCATCGTGCTGGACAACGGTCGCATAGACGCAATCGACACGCCAGAGAACCTGTTGCGCACCAACGCCATCTACCGCGAGATTTACCAGACGCAAAACAAGGCAAGCCACGACGAAAAGATGGAAGTCGTTGACGAGGAGGTGAACGGCCATGAGTAAGCCCAAGCTCACAAAGGCCCAGCGCAAGGTACTTGAAGACCCCGCACGTCTGAAGGACGCACCGGCACCGGGTTCCGCCATAGCGGAAAACAAAGGCGTGCCTGGCAAGGGCAGTCGCGGCAAGCGCGCGACCGACTCCATGAAGGTGTTCCGCGGCACAATAAAGCTCGTGTTCTCGTTCTTCCCTCTGCAGTTCTCGCTCATGCTTGCATGCGTGGTTGTGTCGTCGGTACTCTCCACGCTGCCAAGCATCTATTTGCAACGTACCATAGACGTGATCGGTCGCTACTGGCAAAGCGCGGACTGGACGGCCGCCAGCGTTGAGGTGGGACACATTGCCCTCATGCTCATAATCACCTACGCCATCGCCCTTGGGTGCCAGATTGCACAGACGCAGCTTGGTGCCTTTGTTACGCAGGGAACCCTGCGCGAGATCCGCAACAAGATGTTTGACCACATGGAAGACCTTCCCATCCAGTTCTTTGACCAGAACCAGCGCGGCGACGTTATGAGCTACTACACCAACGACGTGGACGCCCTGCGCCAGCTCATTGGCGTGGCATTGCCCAACCTGCTCACGATGGTGATCTCCATGACGTCCATCACCTTTATTATGCTGTGGTACTCCGTGCCCCTCTCGTGCGTGGTCTTGTGCGCCGTGGGCTTTATGGGTTGGCTCACACGCTACCTTGGCGGCAAGTCGGCCAGCTTCTTCATTGCCCAGCAGCATGCGATCGGCCACGCCGAAGGCTTTGCCGAGGAGGCCATGAACGGCCAGAAGGTAATTAAGGTCTTTACCCACGAGAAGCAGATGCAGGCCGAGTTTGACGAGGTCAACGACGAGCTGTTTGAGGCCGCAAAGCAGGCCAACATATACTCCAACATCCTGGGACCCGTGCTCATGAACCTAGGCAACCTGGCCTATGTGCTCGTTGCGCTGGCAGGCGGCCTGTTCCTTGGCATCGGCATCCCCAACCCCTGCATCTCGGGCATGGTGCTCTCCATCGACATCGTGATCCCCTTCCTCAACCTTACCAAGCGCTTCGCAGGTTCCATTGGCCAGATCTCCCACCAAATCAACTTTGTGGTTATGGGCCTTGCCGGTGCAGAGCGAATCTTTCAGATGCTCGACGTCTATCCCGAGGAGGACGAGGGATACGTGGAGCTGGTACGCGTACGCATGAACGACGAGATGACCGAGGTGCTTGAGGAGGTAAGCCCCAGCGACCGCTACGCCGTTTGGGCATGGAAGCATCCGCACAAGGCCACGGGACTCACCGACTACATGCCGGTTATGGGCGACGTGATCCTGGACGACGTGGACTTTGGGTACGTACCCGACCATCTGGTGCTGCACAACGTGTCCATCGACGCCTTCCCCGGCCAAAAGGTCGCTTTCGTAGGTGCCACCGGCGCGGGCAAGACCACCATTACCAACCTCATCAACCGCTTCTATGACATTGCTGACGGCAAGATTCGCTACGACGGCATCAACATCAACAAGATAAAGAAGTCCTCCCTGCGCCGCTCGCTTGGCATCGTGCTGCAAGACGTCAACCTGTTTACGGGCACCGTTATGGACAACATTCGCTACGGCCGCCTGGACGCCACCGACGAGCAGTGCATACAGGCCGCCAAGCTCGTAGGCGCGCACTCCTTCATCAGGCGCCTGCCACAGGGCTACAACACCATGCTCACCGACAACGCCGAGTCGCTCTCGCAGGGCCAGCGCCAGCTGCTCTCCATCGCGCGCGCGGCCGTGGCAGACCCACCCGTGATGATCTTGGACGAGGCAACGAGTTCCATCGACACGCGCACCGAGCAGATCGTGAGCCGCGGCATGGACGCGCTCATGGAAGGCCGCACCACCTTTGTGATCGCACACCGACTCTCCACCGTGCGCAACTCCGACGTCATCATAGTGCTCGATCACGGCCGCATCATCGAGCGCGGCACGCACGACGAACTCATCGCCCAAAAGGGCACGTACTACCAGCTCTACACGGGAGCCTTCGAGCTGGAGTAAGCGTCACATAATACGACCTGCGTGAAGGCCCTCCGTGTCCTTCTCTTGCTCAGCGTTCGCTTTGCTCACTCGCTTCGCGATTCGCAGAGAAGGACACGGAGGGCCTCCCATGTTGGTGATCCGCTTTGCGCACTCGACTTGCGTTCGCGAATAAGAACATGGGGTTGGGTTGCTAGACATTCGGGTATACTTGTCGGGCTTTTATCGAACGCATTGAGGAAGTGATACTAGTGCAAGATCTCAATCGCAGAGAGTTTTTGGGGCTGTCGTTGTC
>JAUMWL010000005.1 GCA_030529665.1 Coriobacteriales bacterium | reverse complement strand
TTACCAAGATCGCCGAGATCAAGATGCCCGACCTCAACGCCAACGACATCGAGGCTGCAAAGAAGATCGTAGCCGGCACCGCTCGTTCCATGGGCGTTACCATCGCCGAGTAATCCTTTTGGTTTTACCGCTGGGCTGGGCTTTGTTATCGACTTCTTCGCCCGGCTCAGCGTTCGGCTTCGCCTCACTCGCTTCGCGATTCGCCTTTCGAAGAAGTCGATAACAAAGCCCCATACGGGGAAACCGTGGAAGGATTCTTGTCGAATCCGTCAACTACCACAAGGAGGAAAGAGTTATGCCTAAGCATGGAAAGAAGTACAAGGAAGCACTTGCCAAGGTGGATCGCACCAAGTTCTACAGCCCCATGGCTGCCCTGAACCTCGTTAAGGAGATTGCTCCTGGCAAGTTTGACGAGACCGTTGAGGTCTCCATTCGCCTGGGTGTAGACACCCGTAAGGCCGACCAGAACGTTCGTGGCTCCATCTCCCTGCCCAACGGCACGGGCAAGAGCGTGCGCGTAGCCGTCTTTGCCGAGGGTGCCAAGGCTCAGGAGGCCGCCGACGCCGGTGCCGACGTCATCGGTTCTGACGACCTGGTCGCTCAGGTTCAGGCTGGCGAGCTCAACTTTGACGCCGCCATCGCTACGCCCAACATGATGGGCAAGGTCGGCCGTCTTGGTCGTATCCTCGGCCCGCGTGGCCTTATGCCCAACCCCAAGCTCGGCACTGTTACCATGGATGTTGCCAAGATGGTCAAGGAGCTCAAGGCTGGTCGCGTTGAGTATCGTGCCGACCGTTACGGCATCTGCCACGTGCCCCTGGGAAAGGTCTCCTTCCCCACCGAGAAGCTCGCCGAGAACTACGGCGTTCTGCTTACCGAGCTCATTCGCGTGAAGCCCTCCAGCGCCAAGGGCCGCTATGTTAAGTCCATCGTGGTCTCCTCCTCGATGGGTCCTGGCGTTCGCGTGGACACCATGCGCACCCGCGACTTCCTGAGCGAGTAAGTCAATACGTCAAGCACATAGTGTACTGACGCGCCCCTCCCAGCAATGTGTTGGGAGGGGCGTTTTGGCAAAAGGGGCTAAACCCCTTTTGCCAAAACGCCCTTTGCTCACTTTGTGAAGGGGTTGACGCGCGGTTGGCGCACTGCAACAATATTTCGGTCAATCAAATAGCACGTCCGCTGCCAAAGACAGCCGGTGCCCGAGGGCTTAATGGGATGCGTCCCGCCTGCCTAGGTGGTCTCTGATACAAACCTTCAGGGGTCCCGTTTGGCTGCGCCATGCGGGGCCTTGTTCGTTTGTGGCCCGCCCGCGTTGGCGGCTCGTGCCCGAACGAATTTGAAGGAGGTGTTTTGCATGCCAAACAAGAACAATGTCGAGATGCTGGGGAAGGTCAAGGAGTCGCTCGCGGCTTCCAAGGGCTTCTTTGTAATTGACTATCGCGGTCTTACCGTCAAGGAGTCCCAGGATGTCCGTAGGGCCCTTCGTGAGGTCGACTCCGAGATGAAGGTCTACAAGAACAACATCGTGCGCATCGCACTTGCAGAGGAGGGTCTGCCCGATATTGGGGAGAACCTGGTGGGCACCTGCGCCTACGTCTTCTTTGCAAACGATCCTGTGGATACCGCAAAGGCCATCAAGGCCAAGAGCGATCAGCTGAAGAAGATCGAGTTCGTTGCCGGTATTGCCGATGGTAAGGGTCTTAATGGCGAGGAGGCAAGGGCTTACGCCGACCTGCTCAGCCGCGACGACCTTATCGCACAGCTTGTGTACGTTATGGCGAGCCCGATTCGCGGCATCGCTTCCGTATGCGCTGGCCCCGCCCGTGGTCTCGTTACCGCGCTCGACGCAATCGCCGAGCAGAAGAAGGAGGCCGCATAGCGGTTCTGCCGCAAAGAAGCGGCGTGTAGTTAAAAAAGACTCTGGGTGCAAGAGGGCACCCAAACCAAAAGGAGGATGACATGGCTGTCACCAAGGAAGAGATTATTGAGGCTTTGAAGGAAATGACCGCTCTCGAGCTTTCTGAGCTCGTTCACGAGCTGGAGGATGTCTTTGGCGTCTCCGCCGCCGCTCCCATGGCTGTTGCCGCTGCTCCCGCAGCCGCCGCTGAGCCCGAGGAAGAGAAGACCAACTTTGACGTTGAGCTCACCTCGTTTGGCGACAAGAAGATCGCCGTCATCAAGGTCGTCCGCAAGCTCACCGGTCTTGGCCTGAAGGAGGCCAAGGAGGCCGTTGAGGGTGCTCCCAAGGTCATTCTTGAGGGTGCCAAGAAGGAGGACGCCGAGGCTGCCAAGAAGGAGCTCGAGGAGGCCGGCGCCGCCGTTACCCTTAAGTAGTCAAAGCTCTTTAGCGACTCTTGTGGCCGGGCCTTTGGGTCCGGCCTTTTTTGTGCCTGGCCAATCTGACTTTTGTACAAAAAGTGAAGTTCTACTCGAAAAGCACTTAAAAGTCAAGACCCAAGATTGACGAAACGTAACGAGTTCGTTAATCTATTAGATTGCGACAAATCGACTTTTTGCCGCTCCCGTATCTTTTTTCGAAGGAGGAACTGCCTGGTGACTACTCCAACGCCTTCCACCAACGTTCAAACGGGGAAGCGCGAGCGTGTGAGCTTTGCAAAGATCGCACCCGCAATGGAACTTCCCAATCTCATCTCAGTGCAGAAGGAGTCATTCGAGCGTTTCATGACCGATGGAATCCACGAGTCTCTTAAGGAGTTTTCTCCCATTGTAAACTCCGCGGACTCCATGGAGCTCACGTTTGGCGAACACTTCTTCGATGATCCCCCGCACAGCATAGCAGAATGCCGCGCCAAGGACCTCACGTATCAGCGTGCTCTTTTGGTTATGGCCACTTACATGAACAAAGAGACCGGTGAGGTTAAGGACCAGCTGGTCTTTATGGGCGATTTTCCCATCATGACCTCTCGCGGCACCTTTATCATCAACGGCACCGAGCGTGTGGTCGTGTCGCAGCTCGTGCGCTCTCCGGGCGTGTACTTCTCGCTGGAGACCGAGAAGGTAAAGGACGTGGACAAGTCCAAGGGCGCGCGCAGGGTAAAGGATGGCGCGGAGCCGGCCGAGGTCGACAAAGAGAAGAACCTCGAGCGCGTTCAGTTTATTCCCGCACGTGGCGCTTGGCTCGAGTTCCAGATTGACAAGTACGGTCGTCTGGTAATGTTCCTCGACCGCAAGCCGCGCATGAACGCGACGCTGCTTCTGCGCGCTTTGGGCATCGCCGAGACCAACGAGGAGATCATCGAGCTTCTGGGTGACTCCGACGTAGTGCGTGCCACGCTGGACCGCGACGTGTTCCTCACCCGCGAGGAAGCCCTGCTGGAGATCTATCGCAAGCAGCGCTCCGACGACCACGCAACGCGCGACGCCGCCGAGAACCTACTTGATGGCCTCTTCTTCAACAACCAGCGCTTTGACCTTGCGCGCGTTGGTCGCTACAAGATCAACAAGAAGCTTGGCCTGGACACCGACGAGAACCAGCGCGTGCTTACGCACGAGGATATCGTGGCCGCCCTTCGCTACCTGCTGAGGCTTCACGAGATCGTGGAGAACAAGGAGAGCGATCCCGACTACGAGTTTGACGACATCGACCACTTTGGCAATCGCCGCGTGCGCACGGTTGGCGAGCTGGTGCAGAACCAGTTCCGAATTGGCCTGTCGCGCATGGAGCGCGTGGTGTACGACCGCATGGCCACGCAGGATCCGGACGACATCACGCCCACGTCGCTGATTAACATCCGGCCCATCGTTGCCGCCATCAAGGAGTTCTATGGCTCCTCGCAGCTCTCGCAGTTTATGGACCAGAACAACCCGCTTTCGGGCCTCACCCACAAGCGTCGCCTCTCGGCACTTGGCCCTGGCGGCCTTACCGGACACAAGTCTGGCGCGAGCCGCCGCACCAACGTGCCCGCACAGGTGCGCGACGTCCATAACTCGCACTACTCCCGCATGTGCCCCATCGAGACGCCGGAAGGCCCCAACATTGGCCTCATTGGCTCGTTGGCGCTCTACAGCCGCGTAAACGACTTTGGCTTTATTGAGGCGCCCTATCGCAGGGTGGTGGACGGTCGCGTTACCGACGAGATCGTGTGGATGACGGCCGACCAGGAGGAGGAGCACAACATCGCTCCCGCGAGCGTGCCCTTCGACCCCAAGACCGGCGAGTTCGTTGCGGTAGACCACAACGGCAACATCGTGCATCCCAACCACGTAATCGCCCGTACCACCGACTTCGACGGCACCTTTGGCGCTCCTGCCCAGATTCCCGTTGAGGACGTGGACTTCATGGACGTGTCGCCGCGCCAGCTGCTCTCGGTCGCGGCCAACCTCATTCCGTTCCTCGAGCACGACGACGCAAAGCGTACCCTCATGGGCGCAAACATGCAGCGCCAGGCCGTGCCCCTCATCCAGGCGCATGCTCCTTTGGTGGGCACCGGCATGGAGGCTCGTGCCGCGCTCGACTCCGGCGAGCTGGTGTGCGCCGAGCACGACGGCGTGGTCGTGCGCGTGGATGCTTGTCGCATAATCGTGGAGTCTGCGGGTCAGCTCGAGACCTACGAGCTTCCCAAGTACCAGCGCTCCAACCAGAGCACCTGCATAAACCACCGACCCATCGTACACGTGGGTGATCACGTGATCGCCGGTCAGCCCTTGGCCGACGGCACCTCGGTAGACCAGACCGAGCTCGCGTTGGGCCAGAACCTCACGGTTGCCTACATGCCGTGGGAGGGCTACAACTACGAGGACGGCATCATCGTCTCGGAGCGCGTGGTGCAGCAGGACCTCCTTACCAGCATCAACATCTCGCACCATGAGTGCGACGCGCGCGACACCAAGCTCGGTCCCGAGGAAATCACTCGCGAGATTCCCAACCTGGGCGAGGACGTGCTGGCAAACCTGGACGACGACGGCGTCATTCGCATTGGTGCCGAGGTCGGTCCGTCGGACATCCTGGTGGGCAAGGTTTCGCCCAAGGGCGAGACTGCGCTTACCGCCGAGGAGCGCCTGCTGCGTGCCATCTTTGGCGCCAAGGCCAACGACGTGCGCGACACCTCGCTCAAGATGCCTCACGGTGCCTACGGTCGCGTGGTCAACGTGGTGCGCTTCAGCCGTGCCGCCGGCGACGACCTGCCGCCCGGAATCAACGAGAGCGTGCACGTGTACGTGGCGCAGCGTCGCAAGATCCAGGAAGGCGACAAGATCAGTGGTCGTCACGGCAACAAGGGCGTCGTATGCCGCATCCTCCCCACGGAGGACATGCCCTACATGGCCGACGGCACCCCGGTGGACGTGCTTCTGGACCCGCTGGGCGTACCTTCCCGTATGAACGTCGGCCAGCTGCTCGAGTGCCACCTGGGCTGGGCTGCCAGCCATGGCTGGGACCGCACCAACCCCGAAGACAAGACGTATGTTTCAAAGGAATACATCCCCGGCAACGTCTTTGTCTCCACGCCCGTCTTTGACGGCGCGACCGACGTGGAGGTGGCCGAGGCCATCCGTCGTTCCAACATCAACCTGGTAAACAGGGCCATGGTGGAGTACGGCGAGCACATGAACATGGACTTCGTGCCTCAGCTTACCGAGTCCGGCAAGGCCACGCTCTACGACGGCCGCACCGGCGAGGCGTTTGAGAACCCCATCACCGTAGGCACCTCCTACATCCTCAAGCTCAGCCACATGGTTGACGACAAGATCCATGCTCGCTCCAACGGCCCGTACAGCCTCATCACCCAGCAGCCGCTTGGTGGCAAGGCCCAGTTTGGCGGCCAGCGTTTCGGCGAGATGGAGGTCTGGGCCCTGTACGCATATGGCGCGTCCAACGTGCTGCAGGAGATCCTTACCGTCAAGTCCGACGACACCACCGGACGTACCGAAGCCTACAAGGCCATCGTCAAGGGCGAGAACGTGCCTGCGCCGGGAATCCCCGAGTCGTTTAAGGTACTGGTCAAGGAGATTCGCTCCCTCGCTCTCGACATCGAGCCGCTCGTGTACAAGCAGGAGCCCGATCGCAGCTCCGCGGCAAAGAAAGAGGAGAACTACGACACCGTTGGGTTCTTCTCGGCAGCAGGAAGTGCCGACGACCTGGTAGAGAGCTTTGCGACCGGCATCGACGCAGGCATGTCAAGCGCAGATCTTATCGGCGCCGATTCCAACGATAAGGAGTAGCGAACGTGGCAGATTTTGATACCACCAGCTTTGACGCGATTAGGATTTCTCTTGCCTCAGCCGACAAGATCCGCAGCTGGACCCACGGCGAGGTAAAGAAGCCCGAGACGATTAACTACCGCACCTTTAAGCCCGAGAAGGACGGCTTGTTCTGCGAGAAGATATTTGGACCTACCAAGGACTGGGAGTGCTCCTGCGGCAAGTACAAGGGAACGCGCTTTAAGGGCGTCGTGTGCGACCGCTGCGGCGTGGAGGTCACGCACCACCGCGTGCGCCGCGAGCGCATGGGCCACATTGAGCTGGCCGCGCCCGTAAGCCACATCTGGTACTTTAAGAGCCCCACCAACGCCCCTCTGGCCCGTCTGCTCGACATGAAGAACAAGGACCTCGAGCGTGTGCTCTACTTTGCCAGCTACGTCATCACCGACCTCGACAAGGAGGCCCGCGCCGCCGACGAGGAGGAGCTGCGCGAGGAGCTCGCCGCCGGTCTTGAGGAGATCGAGGCCGACTACGAGCGCGAGGAGCAGCTGCTGCGCGACGAGTTTGAGGACTCCCAGGCCGCCGAGGAGGCCGGCGAGGAGTATGCCGACATAGAGCCCATGAGCGAGGAAGAGCTTCGCGTGGCCATCGCGGACCTGCGCGAGGAGTACGACGAGGAGAAGCGCCTGCGTACCGACGCCTTTGAGCGCTTCATGCACCTCGAGGAGCACGAGCTTATCTCGGATCAGCTCCTGTTTACCGAGATGCGCCGCTACTACTCCACCTACTTTGAGGGTGGCATGGGTGCCGAGGCGGTTCGCGACCTCCTGAGCAAGGTTGACCTCGCAACTGAGGTTGAGACGCTTCGTGCCATCGTTGCCGACGAGTCCACGCAAAAGCAAAAGCGCGAGAAGGCCATCAAGCGCCTGGAGGCCGTCGACTCCTTCCTCAAGGGCGGCAACGATCCCACCAACATGATTCTGGACGTCATTCCCGTCATCCCGCCCGAGCTGCGCCCCATGGTGCCGCTGGAGGGTGGCCGCTTTGCCGCGTCGGACCTCAACGACCTCTACCGTCGCGTCATCAACCGCAACAACCGCCTCAAGCGACTGCTCGAGCTCGATGCGCCGGCCATCATCGTCAACAACGAGAAGCGTATGCTCCAGGAATCCGTTGACGCGCTGTTTGACAACGGTCGTCGTGGCCGCGCCGTAACGGGTCGTGGCGGGCGTCCGCTCAAGTCGCTGGCCGAGGTGCTCAAGGGCAAGCAGGGCCGCTTCCGTCAGAACCTGCTGGGCAAGCGCGTGGACTACTCGGGCCGCTCGGTAATCGTCGTGGACCCGCACCTCAAGCTTCACCAGTGCGGCCTGCCCTCCGCCATGGCTCTCGAGCTCTTCAAGCCGTTCGTGCTCCGCAGGCTCATGGAGCTGGGCAAGGGCATCGAGAACATAAAGGGCGCAAAGCGCGTGGTCGATCGTGGCGAGCCCATCGTGTGGGACGTGCTGGACGAGGTCATCAAGAACCGCCTCGTGCTGCTTAACCGCGCACCAACCCTGCACCGCCTGTCCATCCAGGCGTTTGAGCCGGTCCTCATTGAGGGCAAGGCAATCCACCTGCATCCGCTGGTGTGCAAGCCCTTCAACGCCGACTTTGACGGCGACCAGATGTCTGTGCACGTGCCTCTGTCCACGCAGGCCCAAACCGAGGCCCGCGTTCTCATGCTCTCCTCCAACAACCTGCGCTCGCCGGCCTCGGGCGTGGTGCAGACCGTTCCCTCGCAGGACATGGTCTTTGGCACCTACTTCCTCACCAGCGAGAAGCCCGGTGCCATGGGCGAGGGTCGCTCCTTCATGGACTTTGACGACGTGCTCTCTGCCTACGACAACCGCGGCCACATAGACATCCAGGCCAAGGTGTACGTGCGCATCAACGCGGAGGATGCCAACGAGTTTGAGGGCGGCAGAAAGATCTTCCGCATCAAAGACACCGAGTTCGCCATGCGTGCAAAGGGCGAGACGGAGTGGAACAAGATTGACGAGGCCACTTGGCAAGAGAGGAGACGTGGCGGCGACAAGTCGTTTGAGCTGCGTCGCGACGTGGTCTCCCACATGTACGACGTGACTGAGCATCCGGCTCGCATCGCCACCACGGTTGGTCGCATCATCTTTAACCACCAGTGCCTGCCCGCCGACTACCCGTTCGTCAACTACCAGATGAGCAACAGCGACATCAAGGCGCTCGTAAACGACTGTTGTGACCGCTACTCCACCTCTGACGTGGAGCCCATCCTGGATGCCATCAAGCACACGGGCTTCCACTACGCCACCCGCGCCGGCCTTACGGTCTCCGTGTGGGATGCCGTCATACCCGGCGACAAGAAGGACATGCTGGAGGAGGCACAGGACAAGGTCGACCGCATCAACGATAACTACGAGAACGGCTTCCTCAAGCAGGAGGAGCGCCACCGCGAGGTAATCCGCATTTGGCAGGAGTGCGCCGAGACGCTTGGTGCAAAGATGCTTGACGGCTTTGACGAGGACAACCCCATCTACATGATGGCAGACTCCGGCGCTCGTGGATCAACCACGCAGCTTCGTCAGCTCGCCGGTATGCGCGGCCTCATGGCCGACATGAAGGGCGACACCATCGACCTTCCCATCAAGGCAAACTTCCGCGAAGGCTTGGAGCCGCTTGAGTACTTCATCTCCACCTACGGCGCCCGCAAGGGCCTCGTAGACACGGCCTCGCACACCTCCGACTCCGGTTACCTCACGCGTCGTCTGGTGGACGTGGCGCAAGACGTTATCGTGCGCGAGGAGGACTGCGGCACCGACGAGTTCTGCACCTACCACATCGTCAAGCCGGGCGAGAGCCAAGTGGACACCGACCTTATTGGACGCTGCGCCCTCAACGACATCGTTTCGCCGGATGGCGAGGTGCTCATTCCTGCGGGCGGCTACATCGAGTCGCGCAAGGACTTGGAGCGTCTGCGCGATGCCGGCTTGGAGAAGGTGCCCCTGCGTGCGCTTCTTACCTGCAAGAGCAAGTACGGCGTATGCCAGCGCTGCTACGGCTGGGACCTCTCCACCCGTCGCCCCGTAAACATCGGCACTGCGGTGGGCATCATTGCCGCGCAGTCCATTGGCGAGCCGGGCACGCAGCTTACGATGCGTACCATTCACTCCGGTGGCGTTGCAGGTGCCGACGACATCACGCAGGGTCTGCCCACGGTTGCTCGCATGTTTGACGTGGTAGGCAACGTAAACGAGAAGATTCTTGGTCGCGAGGCCGACCTCGCGCCGGTGTCTGGCCTGTTGCGCGTATACACTGAGGGCAACGAGTACCTGCTGCAGTTTGTGGACCGCGACGACACCTCGCGCATCCTGTTTGAGAAGCGCGTGCCCGTGTCGGTGCGCTTTATGCCCGAGTTCGACCGCAAGGTGCTGGTGGAGTACGTGCCCGTGCGTGCGGGCGACCAGATCACCCACGGATTCGTCAACTTCCGCAAGCTGCGCAAGCTTACGGACATCGAGTCCACCATGCACACGTTTGTCAAGTCCGTCAAGGACGTCTACACGTCCCAGAGCGTAGACCTCAACGACAAGCACATTGAGGTTATTGCCCGACAGATGCTGCGTCGCGTTAAGGTTACCAACCCCGCCGACTCCACCTACCTGCTGGGCCAGTACGTGGACCGCTACATATTTGCCGACACCGTGCGCAACATCACGCTTGCTGGTGGCACCCCGCCCGAGGCCGAGCCCGCCATTCTGGGCACGCTCAAGGTCGCGAGCTCCATCGACTCCTGGCTTTCCAGCGCCTCGTTCATCCGTACCGCCGGCGTGCTTACGGAGGCGGCCATCAAGGGCGACACCGACCACCTCATCGACCTCAAGTCCAACGTTATCGTGGGCAAGAAGATTCCTGCGGGCACGGGCCTCAAGGCATACGAGGACGTCGAGCTTACCTATCACGGCAAGCGCATCGATGGCCCCACCAGCGCCATGGCAAAGTCCTTGCCCGAGTGGGCACCCGACTCCCTCAAGAGCATTGAGGAGCAGCTGCCCAAGCGCCTTGATTGGGTGGGCGACGACTACAACTTTGGCGGATTCTCAAAGAACGGCTTTACGCTCTCGGTGGAGGACGCCAAGCTCTATCTGTTCGATGACCTGGGTGTTTCCCAGCGTTGGACCAACAAGTTCAGCGAGGTTGGCATCGAGACCGTGGGAGACCTCATTGGCAAGACCGAGGACGACCTTCTGCGCATCGACGGCATTGGTGCCAAGGCCATAGAGGAGCTTCGGGACGGTCTTGAGAAGCGCGGGCTTCTGCGCATCCTCGAGCCGGAGGACGACGAGGCGGACAACGAGGACCTCTCCCAGCTGCTCAACATGGTGTTCTCGCCCGACTCCGACGACGACGTGCTCTTGGGCACCGCGGCTCCCTCTACGCACAACTACGACGACGAGGAGCTTATTGGCGGCGATCCCAGCATGTCGAGCGACGAGGTCATAAACGAGAAGTTCAGCTCCTATGGCGACCTGTACGCGCACTTCTCTCGCATGGAGGAAGAGGACGACTAAACCGGGTCCGGCCAGCGGTTGCTGTGGCTGGCTGCCATATTGCTTGATTGGGGACGCGCTCGCAGGGGGTGCGTCCCCTTTTTGTGTGCCAAAGCGGAGGTTAGCAGGCCAGTTTGCGGCTCCAAACCTCCGCTTTTGCGCGCGCCGGGGTGGTTGCGCGTTTATCCGGAGGTTTTGGTGCCCATATTGGCCTCCTAACCTCCGCTTTAGCGCGCGACATCAAGCACCTCGTGCAATTGGCAATTGTGGTTTGTGGGGTTGATGACGCACGGCCTTGGTGGTATATTAACCATGAACACATGAACAGATGTACATATATGGAGGACGGTATGGACAGTGGCATCAAGGAGCTTTTGAGCAACGATGCCGTGGTGTATGGAGCCACGCAAATATTCGACGCACTCTCGGACCTCACGCGGTTTCTGATCTTATCCACGCTTATGGAAGGGGACAAGAGCGTCTCTGAGCTGCAGGAAGCCTGTAACGTGTCGCAATCTGCCATTTCGCATCAGCTGAGGCTCTTGCGCGACAGAAGCTTGGTCACGGCGCGCAGAGACGGGCAGCGTGTGATCTATTCCCTTGCCGATGACCATGTGGGGCTGCTCATCGGCATAGGCCTTGAGCATGCCGCCGAGGAGGTGTAGCACCATGCCACATGAGCACGACCACCACGACCACGGGGCCTGCGGGTGCGGCTGCCACGGGCACGACCATAACGACCACGCGCACGACCACGACCACGGGGCCTGCGGGTGCGGCTGCCACGACCATGACCACGACCACTGCGCCTGCGAGCAGGAGCCAGCGGGGCTTGCAAACCCGACCTTCTCGTATCGCGTGATTGGGGTGGATTGTCCCAGCTGCGCGCAGAACGTTCAAAACGCCGTGCGTGCCTTGCCGTCTGTGGAAGACGCGCGCTTGGTCTATGCCACGGCAACGCTCGACGTGCTGGTTGGGCCAAACAAGGACGTAACGGATTGCAAGCGCGAGGTGCTCCTTACCGTTAGGTCCTGCGGCGAGGATCTTGCCCTTTCGGCCGAGGAGCTGCAATTGCTTGAGGCCGAGCGCTCGTGGTTCGAGCAGAATCGCGAAAAGGTGCTCATGGGCTTGTCGGCCTTTGCGCTGGTGGCAGGCTTGGTTACCGAGCACCTTGTTGGCAACGAACAGAGGGCCATTCCCTTCTACATCGTTGCGGCAGTGGCTGGCTTGGTGTTTGTTGCGCCCATGGCCCTTGCGTCCCTGCGTCGGCGTACTGCCGACATGAACGTACTCATGAGCATAGCGGTGATCGGTGCCCTCATAATGGGCTTCTTGGGTGACGAGTCGGTGTTTGGCGATGCCGCAATTGTTATATTTCTCGATCAGGTGGGGGAATGGCTGGAGGGCTGGTCCATGCGCAAGACAGCGGGCTCGGTGCAAGAGCTCATGGAGCTTGCTCCCTCCGTTGCCCATGTTGTGGCTCCCGATGGGTCTGTGGTGGATGTGCAGACAAAGGGCGTTGAGGAGGGATACACCATACGCGTGCTTGCGGGTGAGCGCATCCCCCTTGACGGGGTTATCGTGCGAGGAAGCAGCTCGTTCAACGAGGCGCCGGTAACCGGGGAGTCGGTACCGCAAGACAAGGGCGTCGACGACGAGGTATATGCGGGCACGCTCAACACAAGCGCCGTGGTTGACGTGCGGGTAACGGCAGACGAGGACTGCTCCACCTTGGCGCGCATTGTAAGCCAGGTGCAGGGAGCGCAAGCTGAAAAGGCGCCCTACGAGAGCTTTGTGAATAGGTTCGCCGCAGCCTATACGCCAGTTGTTGTGATAGGAGCACTGGTGCTGGGCATGTGCGTGCCGCTTGTGCTCTCGCTCATGCGCGGGAGCTTTGACGGCGGACTTTGGCATGACTGGGTGTACCGCGCGTGCTCGCTGCTTGTGGTTGCTTGTCCCTGCGCGTTGGTCATC
This sequence comes from Coriobacteriales bacterium, assembly GCA_030529665.1. Lineage (GTDB taxonomy): Bacteria > Actinomycetota > Coriobacteriia > Coriobacteriales > Atopobiaceae > RUG440. The sequence continues at coordinate 27,247 of JAUMWL010000005.1, read as the reverse complement.
TCCACGCCGGTCTCGTTTGTGTCGGCGCTTACGCGGGCGGCAAAGGATGGAGTGCTGGTAAAGGGCGGCGCGTTCTTTGACATAGCAACGCGTGTTTCGTACGTCGAGCTTGACAAGACCGGCACGCTGACAACAGGAGATCCCTCCGTGGTGGAGGTGGTCTGCCTTGGTGGCGCAAACCAGAAGGACGTGCTGCTTACGGCGGCTTCGCTTGAGGAGGCGTCCACGCATCCGCTGGCGCGTGCAGTGGTGGCAGAGGCACAAGACCGAGGGCTCAAGACGCTCCCAACCTCGTCGATTGAGGAGACAGCCGCGCAAGGCGTGCGTGGCATGGTGGACAATGTGCCGTGCGCGGTGGGCAAGGTGGGGTTTGTCGTTGATGGCGGCCCCGTAGATCTTGCGATTCAGGAGTCCGTGGAGCGTTTGGGCCAGGTTGGGGCAACGGCGTTGGTGGTCTCGCGTAACAATGCCATCATTGGGATCATAGGCGTTGCGGACACCCTTCGTACCTCGGCGCCGGCCATGGTGCTTGCGCTTGGGTCTGGAAAGGCCGCGCGTACCGTGGAGATTCTGACTGGCGACAATCGTCATGCGTCGCAGGCAGTGGCTGCGCAGGCCGGTGTCTCAAGCGTCCGCAGCGAGTTGCTGCCCGAGGGCAAGCTTGCCCGCATTGACGAGCTCCAGCGCGCCGGCGAGGTCGTAGCCATGGTGGGCGACGGCATAAACGATGCACCGGCGCTGGCCAAGGCCGACTTGGGCGTCACCATGGGCGCGGCAGCGTCCGACACGGCACTCGAGGTTGCCGACGTGGCGTTGCTGTCCGGCAGCCTCGAGCAGCTCCCGGCGTTCTTTGCCTTGTCAGAGAGGACCATGAACATTGTGCGCGAGAACATTGCCTTTGCCATAGGTATAAAGGCCCTCGTGTTCGTACTGGTGGTGCTTGGTCTTGCGGGCATGGGCGCGGCGGTCTTTGCCGACACGGGCGTTGCCCTAATAGTCATTCTTAATGGCATGAGGCTCATGCGCACCTCTAGGCTGAGGTGGTAGGGCGTCGCATCCACTTGGGTCATGTGGGGTAGCGTCCGGCGAGTTGGATCGCAGGTCCAAAAGTGCGTATGGCATACTGGGCGAGAGGTGATGCATATGAAGAAGACAAGGCTACTGGCATTATTCATCGCGCTGCTGTTTGTGCTTACGGGAAACCTGGTGCTCGGAGGGTGCTCGGCATCTGCTGGGGACAAACAGAGCGCGTCCGACTCGCAGACGGCAGTTGCCGAGCAAGAGGAGCTGGTCCAACAGGACGAAGTTGTCGAGGAGGTACCCATTGAGGGAGACGCTTCCTCAGAGGAAGGCGCAGACGAGAAAGGCGCAGACGCCCAAGAAGACCAAGCGCCCGCTGCCACGGAGGATGACGTCTCTGCCTCAGAGGAGGGATCGGCCGACGAGGGAATCGAAGTCCTTGTTGACGAGGACGGCGAGTACACGTCCAAGGACGAGGTGGCGCTGTACATCCATACCTATGCCCATCTGCCGAGCAACTACATCACAAAGCGCGAGGCAGAGAATGCTGGCTGGAAGAAAAAGGGTCTCACGCTGGCCCAAGCATGTCCGGGCAAGTCCATAGGAGGAGACAGGTTCTCCAACCGCGAGGGAAGGTTGCCAAAAGCCAGCGGACGCACGTGGTACGAGTGCGACATAGACTACGACGGAGGCAGGTCGCGCAATTCCAAGCGCATCCTGTACTCAGATGACGGGCTCATATACTACACCGATGATCATTACAACACGTTTGAGCGGCTGTATTAGGAGGGCACAATGACGCGTCTGCGCAAGGTGGTGTTAAAGGAGAAGTCGTTTGAGTCTCCTGCAGAGCTGCATGCTCTGCTCGCGCAAGAGCTGGGGTTTCCCGACTACTACGGTGCAAACCTCGATGCGTTTGAGGACTGTTTGGAAGACGTCTATGTGCCAACGCGCATAATCATCAAACGCTGCAAGGGCCATCGCAAAGAATGGTTCGATGGCTTTGAGGACGTGGTTCGTGACGTGGCAAGACGGAGCGACTTTGTCTATTGCGTCATTCGCTAGCGTACGGCAAGAACAACACTGCTTTTGGCACGCGCCTCTTGATGAGGGCGCGTGCCATTGTTTTGTTGGGCTCTGCGTTGTTCCTCGCTGCCGTCCATCGAAAAAATCCCAAACGGTTCCCTGCATTTTGGACTGGTTTAAATACCTATGCGCGACACATGGTTATACGTCTGCAAACGCGGCGCTTCTTACCATGCTTATGTTTTTATCTGCAAAATGGCTGCGAGCTGGCTGCAAAAGTGCGCAATAGGCCTTGGGGTATCATGCCCTTCCAAATACGGATCGATCGGGAGGTGCCATGGAACGAGGCATACGTAAGGATCTGTTCAATCGATTGTGCGAGGCGCATCGAGCGGGATCGTGCCTGTTTGCAAGGTCGCCGTCTGAGGCTCATCGGTTGCGTGACGCATGCAAGCGTGGGGCGCTCATTTCTCCCGCCCCACGCGTGTTTGCCCTGCCAGAGCTCTGGAGTCAGCTAAAACCCGCGGAACAAGAAAGGCATCGCCTGCGTGCATTGAGCCAGCTGCATCCAAGCTGGGTGTTTGCGTCCTTCTGTGCTGCTACGATGTATGGACTGGAAGTGTCGTATCGTTTGTATGGCAGAGTGCACCTTGCGTGCAGTCGAGAATCCCATGCGCGGAGCAATGCGAGCTTTGAGCGCCATATTATTAGCAATGACAAAACCAACGTGATTGACGGAATAAGGGTGACCTCGCTGGCTCGAACGGTGTATGACTGCACATGCTCTTGTAGCTTTCCTGCCGGTCTAGCGATTGCGGACTCTGCGTTGCGGATGTATGGTGTGGAATCCGAAGACTTGGCAAGCCAGATGAAGACGATACGCAGCAGAAACAAGGATTCATGGCGTGCGGCAGAAACTGCCATGCTTGCAAATCCAAAGGCTGCGGATGGCGGCGAGTCGGTTGCCCGGGCCATGATAATCCGAAATGGATACATGGTCCCGACGCTGCAATACGAGATTCGCGATCCAGTAGACAAAGAGGACCGATACTATGTGGACTTCTACTGGAAATTACCAAGTGGGAATGTGGTGGGTGAGCTCGATGGGCGTGAGAAGTACCGCAACCCACAGATGACGAACGGGCGAGACGTTGTGGACGTGTTGGCGGATGAACGGCTAAGAGAGTCGCGGCTAACCGGAGCGAATGCAAAGGTGATGCGGTTCTCGTATGCGGATGTGCTCAATGCAAAGAAGTTCTGCCATTTGATGTCGAGCTTTGGCATTCCAAGTGGATTTGCGGTGCCACGTGTGGCGTTGCTGTAGACGGGCGACCGCGTCGCGCGTTTATCCGGAGGTAACGCGACCAGTTTGGGCGCCGAAACGTCCGTATTAACGCGCGCAAGTCGCGGCGTGTGCAAAAGCGGAGGTTAAATCACCTTTGGAGGCATCCAAACCTCCGTATTGGCACACGCTATGCACGCTGCGCGTCAAAACGGAGGTTTGCAGGGCGTTTTGGCCTATGTAACCTCCGCTTTTGCGCGCGATCGCTTTGCTGCGCATCAAAGCGGAGGTTTTCGCTGTGGTTCGCGCGCCTACACCGCGGTTTAGGCGCGCGAACCTGCCTTTGTCGCGGCCGTACTATGCGCGGTCGCCGTCAAGCGGGGTAATGTGATGGGGGACACCGCCCAGATAGGTGGGCGACACCTCCCCCTCAATGAGTGGCCTGGCGTAACGCTCAAACAGCGCCGTCACGTTCATTCCGTCCACCGATATGAACTCGCGCGGAACCTTGCGCTCCTTGTTGGCAACGTCCTCAATGGGGGTCATAACGGTGTCGTACAAATAGGGCTTGTCAAAGATGCGCCGGATGGAGCTCATCATGCCGGTGTTGCCGTTGTGCGCCTCGATGACGCCCGCCCCACCAAGCGAGTAGGCTTCGGCAAGGTCGGTCGCGCTGGCAACGTGGCTGGCGCAACGTTGGAGGGTGGAGAGCTCAATGGCACGGGTCTTGCATCCCAGCGCGGCACGCGTGACGCTTGCCAAGTAACGTCCGGTGCCCGAAAGAGAGGCCACGTGCCCAAACGCATCCAGACGCGTGCCATCCGCCGCCTCGGCAGCCGCCTCGCACAACAGCGTGCCGTCGCGGTGCCGCACGCCTTCGCTTACCGCGACCACGATGGTGTTCTTTCTGTCCAAAAGCAGTGCCAGGCGATTGAGCAGGGCCTCTTGGTCGAGCGTGACCTCGGGAAGAAGCACGAGGTCGGGGCAGGGGTTGCCCTGCGTTCCGGCCAAGCACGCCGATCCCGTGAGCCAACCGGCGTCACGGCCCATTATTTCCACAAACGTGACGCTCTTGAGGTCATAGACGCTGGAGTCGCGCGCTATCTCACGCATGGAGGTCGCAATGTACTTTGCGGCGCTGCCATATCCGGGCGTGTGGTCGGTGCCAACAAGGTCGTTGTCTATGGTCTTGGGAATGCCAATAAAGCGAATGGGGCTGTTGTGCGCGTTTCCCCATCGGCTGAGCTTGTCGATGGTGTCCATGGAGTCGTTGCCACCAATATAGAAGACGGCGCCGACCCGTGCGTCCGCAAACTTCTTGAACGCGTTCTCATAGAACGCGGGATCCTCGTCGGGCTGGGGCAGCTTAAACCTACAGCTGCCCAAAAAGCTCGCAGGCGTGCGCCGCAACAGCTCAACGTCCATGGGGTCTCCCAGCGTACGGTCGAGGTGCACGATTCGTCCCGCCAAGAACCCCTCTATGCCGTAGCGCATGCCCAGCACATGCGCGCCAAGATCGCGCGCCGTATCAAACACGCCTGCCAAGCTTGCGTTTATCGCAGCCGTTGGTCCGCCGGATTGTCCTACGAGTACGTTTGTGTTCCATGCCATAAGAAGCACCTCTTTACTACCGCAACGCGTGCCGTTAAACGTCATGCGTCTATGCTAACACGCCACCCAGTCCAATGCGCTTCCTTACCACATCTTTGAGCAAGGCGTATACTAAAATGGTACGTGCAGGCTTGTGATTTGGTCAAAAGGGGGCGGCGCGTGTCAGATATATTGGCTCACGAGGAAAACGGTGCACTTGTAACCGAGTTTGAGGACTCCGAGGGAAATCGCGAGTCCATTATTGACGATCCTGCCGTGATCCGGCGGCTGCATCAGCGTTCGGTATTTGAGGGGATCACGTCAAACGGAACCATTGCCGCAGCGGTTATGGTCTTTGCCGCCATCTTGGCAGTCATCGTGGCAAATTCGCCCGCTCATAAGTATGTGATAAAGGTCCTCGAGACACCTGTCGGCCTTATGATTGGGTCCTTCTCGTTTAGCATTTCGTTTGAGGAGTTTGTAAACGACGGGCTCATGTCCATATTCTTTTTGCTGGTTGGCATCGAGCTAAAGTACGAGATGACCGTGGGGCAGCTCAGAAAACCTCGTCAGGCTGCCCTGCCCATGCTGGCCGCCGTTGGTGGAGTGGCGGTGCCGGCGCTCATCTATCTGCTCCTCAATCAGGGCTCGACCGCTAGCGGCTGGGCAATACCCATAGCGACCGACATAGCGTTTGCGCTAGGCGTCATGTCGTTGCTTGGCGATCGCATAGCGCCGGAGACCAAGGTCTTCTTTCAAACGCTGGCCATCGCAGACGACATCTTGGCCATTGTGGTCCTAGCCTCGTGCTATGGGCAGACGCCCTATGTGTCATGGGTCGCGGCTTCGGTGGGCACCGTGCTCATCCTGGCGCTTTTGCAAAATGCGCGCGTGTACACCCTCAAGCCATATGCGGCCGTGGGGCTGCTCCTGTGGGTGTGCATGTACAATTCGGGCATCCATGCAACGCTTGCTGGGGTTATCCTTGCCTTCTTTTTGCCGGTAAAGAGCGACATTCGCCTTACGGCACTTCACGATTGGCTGGACAAATGGACCGAGGCGCTCGTTAACGACTACAACGACGAGAGCCACGTGCTTGGCCAGCACGACTTTACCGACGACGCAAACATCGTGGAGCGTGTCATGCATCACGTGACGCCGCCGCTGCAACGTGCCGAACGCAACATTTCGGTTTTGGTCAACTTTGTTATTCTGCCGCTGTTTGCCTTCGTAAACGCACAGGTGCGCTTGGTGGGGGCCGACATTGGCGCTATCGTTACGAACTCCGTTACCTTGGGAGCCTACCTTGGGGCGGTGCTGGGCAAGCCCGTTGGCATTATCTTGGTTACCTTTGGGCTGGTAAAGATCGGCTTTGCCAAACTGCCAAAGCACGTGGACGCGATGCAGATAATAGCCGTGGGCATTATGGGCGGCCTGGGATTTACCATGTCCATTCTTATTGCGGGCCTGGCGTTTCCTGAGCCTGAACTGGTCATGGCGGCCAAGTGCGCAATCCTTGCGGGGTCGGTCACCTCGGCCACTGTGGGCCTGGCGTTTGTGCGTATTGCCGACGCGGTCCTATCTGGCATGAAGAAGGAAGGGTGAGCAGAAAGGGGTTACCCCTTTTGACTCAAGGTAGCCAAAAGGGGTAACCCCTTTCTGCTCACTCCACGGTGCCGTACAAATACGCCCATCCGTGGGCGGTGATGATGGAGTTGAGCTGCTCGCAGAGCCGGTAGCGCTTGTATGAGCCTGCGGGCAGGAGGTTGACGACCTCCATGAGGTCATCCGAAAGGTCGTTGACCTCGGCGCGGACGAGCACGTCCACGCGCTTGACGGCCTGCGATGGGTTTACCTTGTAGAGGTCGTCAACAAGGTGCTGAAGCTCGCCAAACTCATCGGCTGGGTGCGAAGGCGATATGGGTCCCGAGGAAAACTTCATGCGGTCCTCCCATTGTGTCGTGTAAGAACCTATGGTACCAGAACCGTATGGCACACCCCACAGGGAAGGTGTGCCATAATATGCGTGACAAAAATGGACATGGCACCGAACAGTTGCGAAGGAGAGCACATGCCAAGCATATATGAATCCATGAGTAACGCCGAGCTCGAAGCCGCCTTGAAGCAGCTGGAGCAACAAGAGTCCGAGGTACGTGCAAAGGGGCTCAAGCTCGACATGGCCCGCGGAAAGCCGAGCAAGCAGCAGACCGACCTGTCTTTGCCCATGCTTGACCTCATTGACAGCACGACAGACCTCACGGACGAGGGCATGCCCGCCGACAACTACGGCGTGCCAAACGGCCTGCCTTCCGCGCGTCGCCTTGCTGCCCAGATTTTGGGCGTCGATCCTGCAAACGTTGTGGTAAGCGGCTCATCGAGCCTCAACCTCATGCACGACGTGGTCGTTAACGCCTACACCAAGGGCATTGGCGGCAACGTGCCTTGGTGCAAGCTGGACGAGGTCAAGTTCTTGTGCCCGAGCCCTGGCTACGACCGTCACTTTGCCATAACCGAGCGATATGGAATTACCAACATACCCATCCAGATGCGCGACGATGGCCCCAACATGGACGAGGTGGAGCGTCTGGTGGCGTCCGATGCGTCAATAAAGGGCATCTGGTGCGTTCCCAAGTACGCCAATCCCACTGGCATCACCTATTCCGACGAGGTGGTAAAAAGGTTCGCCTCCCTCAAGCCGGCCGCACCGGACTTTCGCATCTTTTGGGACAACGCCTATGCGGTGCATGACCTCTACGACCAGGGTGACGAGCTTCTAAACATCTTTGATGCCATCAAGGAGGCCGGCGCGTGCGACCTCGTGTATGAGTTTGCCTCAACGGCAAAGGTGACCTTTCCCAGCTCCGGTATGGCCTTTGTTACGGCCAGCCCCGCCGACATGGCAGAGCTGCGCGCGGCATTTGCCATTGAGCGCGTCAGCCCCGAGAAGATCTCGCAGCTTGCGCATGTGCGATTCCTCAAGAATGCTGAAGGCGTGCACGCGCACATGAAAAAGCACGCCGAGGTGCTGCGACCGCGCTTCGAGCTGGTGCAGCGCAAGCTGCAAGAGGGGTTGGGTGACCTGGGCATTGCCACATGGACCAATCCCAAGGGCGGCTACTTCGTGTCGTTTGACGGGCCGCAGGGTTCGGCCAAGGCCATCGTTGCCCTTATGGCAGAGCTTGGCGTTACCCTCACCGGTGCGGGTGCCACGTGGCCCTATGGCAACGACCCGCGCGATACCAACATTCGCATAGCGCCCACCTTCCCGTCGCTTGACGAGCTCGATGCCGCGCTCGACGTGTTCGTCTTGGCGGTAAAGCTCGTTGCCGTGCGCATGGAGCGATCCTCTCGCTCGTAAGCCGGTGGCATTGGCACACCATTTCCCGGAAACCGTGTGCCGCTTAAAAAACGTACAGAGTTGTGGAGAATGAGCAAACGTGCCCTTTGGTCGCTTGACTAAAGGGCCTTTGCGCGCATAACTCTAAAGATTGCAACTCTCTACCTAGGAAGTTTCCAACTCAAAGGGGATGGAACAGATGGCGAACAAGCCCAACAAGGAACTCGGTGGCCCGCGGCAAATGTCCAAGGGAACAAAGATCGTAATCGGCATCTTTGCGGTTATTATGGCGCTCTCCATGATGCTGCCCTCACTCGCGCCTATCTTTGCCGGCGACTCGAACTCGGCCGACCAGGCTGACGCCCAGGATGCCCAGGACACGGAGAACACCGAGAACGCGGACGACTCCCAAAAGACGGATGACGATGCCAAGGCGTCGGAGGAGTCCGCAACGGAGGAGACCACCGACGACGTAACCGCCGGGGTCCCCGACAACGATACCCTCAAAGACCTCGCAGAACAGAATGCGGACACGGTAAAGAAGTTCCAGAAGCGACTGGAGGAAGACCCCAACAACCTCGCGGCCCTTCTTAATTTGGGGCAGACCTATATGAACTGGGGCTACAGTGCGCAATACAGCAGCAGCACGGACGAGGAGAAGGCGTATTCCAACGACCTCCTGAACAAGTCCGTGGAGTACTTTGACCGCTACCTGGCGATTCAGGACTCCGATGCGGTGGAGGTGCAAAAGATCTCGGCCCAATACTACCTGGGCAAGACCCAGGAGTCCGTGGATGCCATGAAGAAGATCGCGGAGGAGAAGTCGGATTACCCGCTTGCCTGGGCGCACCTTGGTCTGTTCTATGAGTGGCAGTATGACTTTACCAACGCATTGTCCGCCTACCAAAAGGCGGCGGAGACCGACGCGAATAACGAGTACGGGGTAAAGAGCTTTGCTGAGGAGCACATCGCCAGCATAAACTCCTACTCCGCAGACTTCTCCAAGCTCACCAACGAGGAGCTGCTGGGCACCAACGCCAAGCCGCAGGCGGGCTTGCCGGGAGTCATTGCAAACAATAACGACATATAGTACGTAGTAAGGGGGTCCAGCATGTCTGTAAACGTGACCAGCCAGGCAAAAGACAACAAGTTCGTGGTGGCCGTTGCGGGAGAGGTGGACGTGTCGAACGCAAATGAGCTCCGGCGCGCGCTTGAGGAGGCGTCCGAGGCGGGCAAGCCTACGATTGAGGTCGACCTTGCTCAAACGTCTTACATCGACTCCACGGGGATTGGCGTGTTGGTTGGTGCCGCGCACCGTGCGGCCGATGCCGGTGCATCGTTTTGCGTGCTGCATCCCCAGCGCAACGTGGCTCGAGTGCTTACCATGCTGGGTGTGAGCGACGAGCTGGGAGTGCGCGCCTAGGCGCGGAAAGGCAGGCAATGTGTTTGGCATAGGGGAGACCGAGCTCGTAATAATCGTGGTCTTCGCGTTCTTGCTGTTTGGCCCGGACAAGCTGCCGGGAATGGGAAGGACGCTGGGCAGGGTGCTTCGGCAGTTTCGCGAGGCGTCCGACGGCTTTACGGAGGTCGTTCAGACAAACATCATGGACCCCGCGTCGGAGGAACTGGAAAAGTCTCCCAAGCAGCGCAAGCGCGAGGCTGCGGCGCTCAATGGGGACGACGGCGAGCCGACAGAGGCCAGCGAAGTGCCCGAAGAGCCGCAACCTCGACGCGAGACGTTTGCCGAGCGGAAGGCCCGCCTAACGGCAGAGCGCAAGGCTGCGGCCGAGGCCGAGGCTGCAAGGGCTGCGGAGGCAGAGTCCGATGACGCCGCTCCACAGGTCGTCGCAGGCGACGAGCTAAAGGACGAGCCCGTGCGCACGACCGCTGCCGACCTCTATGCGCTTGGCTCGCAAAGGAGCTCGCGGGCACAGGCAAAGGAAGCCGCTTCGCAAGGTGAGGACGATCCGTCGGGAGAGGAGGGCGAGCAGGCCTAGGCCTTCTCGACAAAACCATGCCCATAGGACCAGCACGCATGCCCCTGTTCGACCACTTGGCCGAATTTAGGAGGCGCCTTACCATCGTTATAGTATCGGTTATCTGCGCCGCCTTGGTGGTGTACTTTGCCACGCCAACGCTCATAGAGATCATGCTCGACCCCATTAATGCGGTCTTGCCGGAGGGGTCCGAGCTCACGGTCCTCTCGGCGTTGGGAGGATTTAGCATCCGCTTTAAGATAGCCCTGTTCTTTGGTGCCATAACCTGCACGCCCATCATATTGTGGGAGACGCTGGGGTTCTTCTTGCCAGCGCTTACCGCCAAGGAGCGTAAATGGGTCCTGCCCACGGTGGCGGCCATGGTGGGCCTGTTCTTCCTTGGAATGATCTTTTGCTACTTTGTGATCCAAAGGGCTGCGTTTGGATGGCTCATAGAGCAGATTACCGAGTTTGCTACGGCAACCGTAAACGCCGAGGACTACCTCTCCATAATGATGCTTCTGGAGGTGGGCTTTGGCATTGCGTTTCAGCTGCCGCTCATCATCTTCTATCTCTCCATTCTGCACGTGGTTCCCTATCGCACGTTTAGGAGCCAGTGGCGCTACGTGTACGTCGTGCTGCTTGCGCTGTGCGGCGCCGTAACGCCCGACGCATCGCCCATAACCATGATCCTTATGTATGCGGTCATGCTTGCCCTGTACGAGGTCTCCTTGGCCGTTGCCCGGCGCGTCATCGTTTTGCGCGACGGCAAGGAGGCGCTGTACTGGACGCGTGACCAATACGCAGAGCACGAGTTGGAGAAGGACTAACAAAGAGCCACCGGCAGGCTGTTATTTTGCTGCACCTGGTCCGCGCGACGCATCGCGACCTTGCCAGGCTAAAGCAGACGACGGCTCTTCACCGCCCGTACGTACCCAAGACTCATCGACAGCACAAAGGAGTTTCTTTTGATACTGGTCGTTACCGAGAAGAACGATGCCGCAACGCAGATTGCCCGCCTTCTGTGCGACGTGGGCAAGCCAAAGGCGGACAAGGTGTACAACACGCCGATCTATCGCTTTAAGCACAACGGGGACGAGTGGGTAACCATTGGTCTGCGGGGACACATTCTTGCTCCCGACTTTCCAAGTGAGCTTAAGTACAAGCGCGGGCAGGGATGGTATGGCATAACGAGCGACGGCGAGGTCATGCCCGTAAGCGTGCCCAAGTCGCTTGCCCACCCGCCGTTTGACACCAAGCGCAAGCCATTCCTCAAGGATGGCGTGGACATAAAGGGATGGAAGGTTCCCAGCCTGCCCTATTTGGTATGGGCTCCCATAGAGAAGCTCCCGGCCGAGAAGGAGATCATTCGCGCGCTGAAGAACCTTGCAAAGAAGGCGGACGCGGTGGTGATCGGCACCGACTTCGATCGCGAGGGCGAGCTCATTGGATCCGACGCGCTGCGCCAGATTCGCATGGTTGCGCCGGAGGTGCCGGTGAGCCGTGCACGCTACTCCGCCTTCACCAAGGCAGAGATCGACCACGCCTTCTCCAACCTGGTCGAGCTTGACCAGGACCTTGCCGACGCGGGCGAGAGCCGTCAGTACATAGACCTCGTATGGGGCGCTGTCCTCACGCGCTACCTCACCTTGGCGCGTCGCGGGGGCTTTGGCAACGTGCGGTCTGCCGGTCGCGTGCAAACGCCTACGCTGGCCCTTGTGGTGGAGAAGGAGGAGGAGCGCAACGCCTTTGTGCCCGAGGACTATTGGGTCATAGGGGGAGAGCTCACTCACAAGGACTCCGACCCGTTTAAGACCACGCATGCCACGGCGCGCTTTAAGGATAAGGCGGAGGCCGATCGTGCGTACGAGCGCGTGCGCGACGCAAAGACGGCGACGGTCACCGACGTGGCAAAGAAGGCCCGCACCCAAAAGCCGCCCGCGCCGTTTAACACCACCTCGCTGCAGGCGGCTGCGGCGAGCGAGGGCTTGTCGCCGGCGCGCACCATGCGCTTGGCTGAGTCGCTGTACATGCGCGGTCTTATCTCGTACCCGCGCGTGGACAACACGGTGTATCCCCGCTCGCTCGATCTGCGCGAGTGCGTAAGGACGCTCTCCTCCGTGGCGGAGTATGCGCCGGTATGCAAGGGACTGCTGGCGCAGCAAAAGCTCACCCCAACCCGTGGCAAGGAAGAGACCACCGACCACCCGCCCATCTATCCCACGGCTGCGGCGGGCCCGCACGACATGCAACCGGCCGAGTGGAAGCTCTACAACCTGGTTGCGCGGCGCTTCTTGGCCACGCTCATGGACTCTTCGGTGAGCGAAGGCACCAAGGTGAGCCTCCAGATTGGCGGCGAGCCCTTTGTGACCACGGGATCGGTGCTGGTAAAGCCGGGATTTAGGGCCATCTATCCCTATGGGCTCAAAAAGGACGACCAGCTGCCGCCGCTAGAAGTGGGAGACGTATGCGACGTGCGATCGCTCTCGTTTGAGGCAAAGCAGACCGAGCCGCCCGCCCGCTACAGCCAGGGTAGGCTCATCCAAGAGATGGAGAAGCGGGGCCTGGGCACCAAGTCCACGCGCGCGAGCATTATCCAGCGCTTGTATGACGTTCAGTACCTAAAGAACGACCCGGTGGAGCCGAGCCAGCTGGGCATGGCGGTGATTAAGGCGTTGCATGAGTTCGCGCCGCCCATCACCACGCCCGAGATGACGGCGGAGCTGGAGCAGAGCATGACGAGCGTGGCCGAGGGAGACGACACGCAGGTGCATGTGGTCGACCAGTCGCGCGCGGCCTTGGCACAGTGGATCGACAAGCTCATAGAGCACGTGGACGAGCTGGGAGAGCAGATCGCGGACGCCGTTACCGCCGACGCCAAGGTTGGCACCTGTCCCAAGTGCGGCAAGGACCTGGTTATGAAGTCCTCCGCAAAGACGCGCGGGTCGTTTATTGGCTGCATGGGTTGGCCGGAGTGCGACGTTACGTATCCGGTGCCCACGGGACGCATCTCTCCGCTTGAGGGGGCGTGTGCGGAGTGTGGTGCGCCACGGGTCAAGGTACAGCCGTTTCGTCAGCGTGCCTACGAGACGTGCGTCAACCCCGCTTGTGCCACCAACTTTGAGCCCGACCTCAAGGTGGGGGAGTGCCAGGCATGTGCCGAGGCCGGCAAGAAGGGCGACCTCATCGCACACAAGAGCGAGCGCACGGGAAAGCGATTTATCCGGTGCCAGAACTACGAGGAGTGCGGCACGAGCTATCCGCTGCCGGCACGCGGCAAGCTCGTGGCCTTGGACGAGGTGTGTCCCGACTGCGGCGCACCCATGGTTGAGGTCCACACGCAGCGCGGTCCGTGGCGCATCTGCGTAAACATGGACTGTCCCTCAAAGGAGAAGACCGCCACGACCACCACACGCGGTCGCGGACGCCGCAAAAGGGGCTAACTGGCCGAAAGGGGCCAGGCCCCAAACGGCCAAAATGGGTCTTGGCCTGGCTAGGGAAGGAGCAACATGTTGGGCAAGGGTTTGTTCATTACGCTGGAAGGTGTGGACGGCTGCGGCAAGACCACTCAGGCCAACCTGCTGGTCGAGGCGCTTGAGGCGGCGGGCCACGAGGTGGTGCGCGTGCGCGAGCCGGGCGGCGCGCGCCTTTCCGAGAAGATCCGCCTCATGCTGCTCGATCCCGGCAACGACGACATGTGCGACGAGTGCGAGCTGCTGCTCTACGAGGCGGCGCGTGCCCAAAACGTGCGCGAGGTAATACTTCCCGCGCTCGAGCGTGGGGCCACGGTGGTGTGTGACCGCTTCTACGACTCCACGTTTGCCTATCAGGCATATGGTCGCGGAATCTCTCCCGATCTGGTTGCCATGGCGAATCGCCTTGGCAGCTGCGGCTTGGTTCCCAACGTTACGCTTGTGTTCGATCTGGATCCAGCACGGGCATATGGGCGCGCCGTAAAGGACGGTGCGGACCGTCTGGAAGGCGAGGGCACGGGCTTTCAGCAACTCGTGCGCGCGGGTTATGCGCAGCTTGCAAAAGACGAGCCCCAGCGCGTGCGCATAGTGGATGCATGTGGCCAGATTGCAACCGTGCACGCGCGAACCCTCGATGCGCTCCGCGATGTGGTGGAGCTGTAAGCATTCGTCTTAAGCATACATAAGGCTTGTTGCATTTATTATTTGCGGTGTTTGAACCCATGTCGATATGGCTACATCAGTGTCAATAGCCATATCGACTAAGGAGAGACATATGACAAGGACGGGAAATCCCGCCCAAGGGCAACTCTGGAACGTTCCAACACCAAGCAACGTGGCGGCACCAATGGATGTGGTGGACCTCAGCCGGGCCCATGACGACTCGCTACCGTGGACGAGGGGCGATGACGGCGTGCTGCACGCGTCGGGCTTCAATCGCGTGGATGGTAACAGACGCATAAACCATGCATGCATGGACGTGACCTACAAGCTTGACGGCGAGGGGGCCATAGCCTACAGCTGGAAGGTGTGGGGTCGCGACGCGGCTGGCCAAGAAATCTTTGACTCCTACTGGTTCCTCAAAGGGGACGACGGCACCTTGCTCTCGGGCACCGACTTCTTGGAGGAGAGGGAGCAGTACAGCACCAACGTGATCGATGGCCTGAATCCCGGTACGTACAAGCTCACGCTGGGAGTCTTTTGCCTGGGCTCCGACGGTGGCGTGTCGATTGACCTCTCGCCCTGTGCGTAGCTAGCGCGTGGAACGCTGTTTTCGGGAAAACGGTGTTCCACCGTGCAAGGCGAGTCTTCGTGGTACCATTCTTCAAGGTATCGTCAAGCAAAGAAGGACATCCGTGGCAAACGTTCCCCTTACGCCTCCAGCACTCAAGAAGATTCTCAACCAGCCGCGCGTGCGAGACTTTCTTTCGTCGGCCTTCGTAGAGGGTCGGCTTTCTCATGCCTATCTGTTTTTGGGCGCGCCTGGCTCGGGGATGCTGGAGGCTGCGGACGCGCTTGCCCAGTGCGTGGTGTGCCCCAACGGCGGAGACGCCTCATGCGACGAGTGCGTAAGGGTGGCGCATCACACGCATCCCGACGTGCATCATCTGGAACCGGGCGGCGTATCGGGCTACCTGGTGAGCCAGGTGCGCGAGCTCATGGAGGACGTCGCCCTGACGCCCGTGCGGGCACAGAGCAAGGTCTACATCATTAACGGCGCCGACAAGCTGCGAGGTGCTTCGGCAAACGCCCTGCTCAAGACCATAGAGGAGCCCCCGCGTGGCGTCATGTTCATTCTTGTTGCGCGCTCGGCCGACGCCGTGCTTCCCACCATCGTCTCGCGTTGCCAGCAGGTGCCCTTTAGGGTCGTGCCTCCTGCTGCGGCGGTGGACGCAATACAGCGCAAGACGGGGGCGAGCGAGCAGGAGGCTCGCATCGCGCTCTCCATTGCGGTTACGCCCGAGCAGGCGTCGGACCTCCTCGCGTCTGCGGGGCGCAGGGGAGCACGGCGGGCCATGGTTCGCGTGCTGGGCGAACTCAAGAACGACGATGCGTGGGACGTAATAAATGCGGCGCGAGAGATCTGCGATGCCGTGCGGGCACCGTTGGAAGAGGCGAAGGGTCGCCAGAGCGCGGTGTCGAGCGACGAGGCGGAGTACCTCTCAAACAAGGCTCTTCGTCAAATTGAGGAGGCGCACAAGCGAGAGCTTACGGCACGCGAGCGTTCGGGTATGATGGAAGTTCTTGCAGCGGCGGAGTCGCTTCTTCGCGATGTGCTCGTGCGCTGCGAGGAGGTAGTGGAGCCCGTCGTAAACGAGGACATGGACGATGTCGTCGAGCGCCTTGCGCAAGACGCGTCGACCTCGGGAGTGTTGGCTGCGATTGATGCCTGCCAGTCGGCGGCGAGTGACATTGCCCACAACGTAACACCTCAGCTGGCCCTTGAGGTCATGCTTTTTGCCATAAAGGAGGCGCTTGAATGACGTCAGTCGTTCCCGTCAAATTTGCCTATGCCGTGCGTGACCTTTGGTTCGACCAAGCGAGGTCCTATGCCCAGGAAGGCGATCACGTAATCTGCACCACCGAGCGAGGCACCGAGATAGGCTTGGTAACCGCCCCCGCAAAAGAGGTGAGCGACGAGGAGCTTGCACAAAAGATCGGCAATTCCGTGCTTAAGCCCGTCTTGCGAGTTGCCAACGACAATGACTTGGCGCGGGCGGAGGAACTCGCTCAAATGGGCGACGACGCCTTCCCCCTGTTTAGGGAGCTCGTTGCCGCAAGCGGACTCGACATGAAGCCCGTGGGCGTGGAGTACTTGTTTGGCGGCGAGAAGGTCGTATGCTACTTTGCCGCAGAGGAGCGCGTGGACTTTAGGCAGCTGGTGCGCGACCTCTCTCATGAGCTGCGCCAGCGCATCGACATGAGGCAGATCGGCGTGCGCGAGGAGGCTGCTGTGGTGGGCGGCTTTGGTCATTGCGGACAAGAGCTGTGCTGCGCGCGCTTTGGCCTCTCCTTCGAGCCCGTATCCATTCGCATGGCCAAGGAGCAGGACCTTCCGCTTACCTCCAACAAGATTAGCGGTGCCTGTGGGCGCCTTATGTGCTGCTTGCGCTACGAGTTTGAGGCATATCGCGACTTTAAGGGGCGCGCACCAAAGCGCAATGCCGTCATTGACACGCCCCTTGGCAAGGCCAAGGTGGCAGAGTACGACACGCCCAAGGAGCAGCTGGCACTCAGGCTCGAAAACGGCAAGATCGTGAGGATTCCCCTGGCAGAGATGAAGGTGTCCGAGGCCGCTAGAAAGAAGTCCGAGGACCTGCATTGTCCCTGCAGGCCGGACACGGTGGTACGAGCCTCTTTGGACAAGCTCAACTCTCCCGACGTGCAGATGGCACTGGCAGAGCTCGATCGCAAGAACGGCGTGGTTCCCGAGGAGGTCTTTGACGAGTCCGACATCTTTGTGGAGCCCAAGACGCGCAAAAAGCGTGTCCGTCGCAGTGCTGCGGCGCGGCCGACGGAATCGGCGTCCGCCCAAAAGGCGCAGACGCAGGGCCAGGCTGATGCATCGAGCGCCGCAGGCGAGTCGGCCGAGAAGAAATCCCGCCGTAGGCGTCGCAAGCGCACAAACGCCAATGCTGTTGCGACCCAGCCCCAGCAGACGGCGGCGGAAGCTCCAAAGAAGGCCAATGCGGCGGACCAACAGCCCGAGAAGCAAGAGACCCGTCGCAGGCGTCGTCATCGCACGACCTCTGGAGACGCGGCCGCACCAAAGGCCCAGCAAAACCAAGAGCAGCAACCGCCAAAGCACAGGCGTCGTCCGGGCGATCGTGGTGGGCAAAAACCCGCGCAGCAGCAACAGCAGCAGGCGCAGCGCCGTCCGCCTCAGCACATGCAGAAGCCCAAGGACGCCGCGTCCGGCGAGGAGGCCACGGCACCCAAGCGCCGTCGCCGACGCCGTCGTGGTGGCAACAACAAGCCCGCTGGCGATTCTCCCACCCAACAATAGGGAGGCGTCACGCTACCGTTTGGGAATAAAAGCCCCAATCCGCAAAAACAATTCGCTCCTTGCTTAGTTCTTGTCTTCCATGAGGGCTATACTCTTTGTGGAGATTAGGAATCTGTAAGGAGAATCTCATGACAGACTACGCCCTTCACGGTGTTAACCTCACAGGATGGTTGAGCCTTGAGTCCTGGGTCACGCCCGAGCTCTTTGCCGGCACGGGATCGCTCGGCGAGCAAGGAATCATAGATACGCTTGGAGTCGAGCTGTACCAAGACCTTGTAGAGGAGCATCGGGCGTGCTTTATAACCGAAGAGGATTTTAGGCTCATAGCACGTCGCGGGTTCAACGCCGTGAGGATTCCGGTTCCTTGGTACGTGTTTGGAGACCAAGGTCCCGATGCCGGGCCGTATGTTGGCTGTGCGCAGCACGTTGAGTCCGCGCTGGAATGGGCCGAGCGTCACGGAATCGCGGTGCTCCTCGTGCTTGACGTCAGCCCTGGCGTGGATGAGGACGAGGTCTTGATTACCAATACAGAGTGGGGACGTCGAGACGAGATTCTGGATGTGCTGAGCGGTATGGCCCGAAGCTTTAGCTGCTCGTCGGCGCTCTTTGGCATAGAGGTGGCCTCCGAGCCCGTTGCGCAAAAACGCAAGGGCATACTGAGCATTAGCGAGGGCGTTCCGCTCCATGTGCTGCGGAACTATTATCGCGACGCCTACGAAGCCATTCGGGCGGGCGGCGGAGAAGAACCGTGCGTGGTTTTGCCTGACGCGGGGATTCCCGGTGCGTGGCGGAGCTTCATGGCGCCGCGCAGGTATCACAACGTGTGGCTCGACTGTCACCTATACCATTACGCCGACCATGTTGACGCCACTGGTCCAGCGGGTGCGGCGGCGCTTGTAAACCGTTCCGTAAAGACCCTTGCGCGAGCACAGAAGAGCAGACTTCCGGTTATGGTTGGCGCCTGGTCGTCGGCGTTGCCGTTTGCGGACTCCCTCATGACCCCCGAAGGTCTTGTGGCCCTCGAGCGCGTGTACAGCGCCGAGCAGATTGCCGCATTTGAGGAGCTTCCTGGATGGTTCTTCCAAACATGGAAGACAAACGGGCATCTTTCGGGTTGGGACTCGCGGATTGCCCTCTCCAGCTTCGAACGTAGCATGTTGGGGTGAGCCGCATATGGCCGGCATGCTCTCCATGGTGGGTACGCCCATAGGAAACTTGCAGGACGCTTCTCCGCGCGTGCTGGATACCTTGCGTGCGGCAGACGTGCTGCTGTGCGAGGACACGCGGGTCACATCAAAGCTGCTGGCGCGATTTGACATACGCGTTCCTTTGGTGCGGTGCGACGAAAACGTGCTTGGGCTGCGCATGGGAGAGACCCTTGCGCGGGTTGATTGCGGTGAGCGCGTGGCGTTTGTCTCGGATGCGGGAATGCCTGGCGTTTCTGATCCTGGTCAAAAGCTGGTGGACGCCGCTCTGGAACAGGGGCTTCCCGTGGAGGTAATACCTGGTCCGAGTGCCGTTATCTGCGCGCTTGTGGCCTCCGGCCTCCCCATGGACCATTTCTTCTTTGAGGGGTTCTTGCCGCGAAAAGCGGGAGCCCGGGAACGTCGCTTGCGTGAGTTGGCTGCGGTTCCTGGTGCGTTGGTGTTTTATGAGTCGCCGCATCGTGTGGTTGCAACACTCGAGGCACTTGCCGAGATCTATCCGTTGCGTCGGGTTGCGCTCGTGCGTGAGCTTACCAAGCTGCATGAGGAAGTCGTGCGTGACGTGGCGCCGGCGCTGCTGGAGTGCGTGCGCGAGCGCGGCGAGGTACGCGGGGAGTGCGTGTTGGTAGTTGAGGGACCCGTCGCGGATGAGGGCGAGGACGCCACGCAAAGGGGTGCCGAGCTCCAAGAGGCCATCGCGGCTGGTCTTGAGGCGGGGGAGTCAAAGAGTCGCTTGGCGCGAAAGCTGGCCAAGCAGTTCTCCATACCGCGTGCCGAGGTGTACGATCACATAATAGATTACTCATAGGTTATTGATTTGCTGCTGTGCGCGACGCATCCGCATGTTGGGCATGTGATTTAGCCGGTTCTGGAGTCCCCTGGACCCCCAAATGCCTTAGGCGAGGGGCGTAAGGAGACTCCAGCGTGTGCTTTGCACCTTATTTATGGGCCGCGACTCGTCTTTGGGGGCGGTTTTTAAAGTGGAGGGATGTGGCGACGAATCCGAGCTCGTAATTAGTGGCAAATTCCGATATAAATACTGAAATAACACCGGTTAGAGTGCAAACACATTTCCAGAATTTACCACTACATAAAATACGTAGTGGTAAATTCTGGAATGATGTTTTGTAAAACCCCAGATAAAACTTTAACTATTTTCTAAAAAAGCCACTAATTGCCGTTCGCTCCTTCGCGGCACCGCTTCCTCTCTTGCCTGATACAATGGGGCGAGTACTTACGCGCGATGGGGGAGGTCACATGCTCCAGGACAACAAGATTTGGATGGCCCAGGGAGAGAATCCCTGCTATTTGCTGCTCAACCAGGCAAATCGTCACGGTCTGATTGCCGGTGCCTCGGGTACGGGCAAGACCGTTACGCTTAAGGTAATGGCCGAGGGCTTTAGCGACGCGGGCGTGCCCGTATTCATGGCCGACGTAAAGGGCGACGTAACGGGCATGGCCCAAGCTGGCGAGCTTACGGATTCCCTGCGTTCGCGCATGGAGGCGTTTGGCATTGACGAGAGAGAGTTTGCGTTCCAGGGGACGCCGTGCCGCATATGGGACATGCTGGGCGGGTCAGGCATACCCGTTCGAGTGACCATTAGCGACATGGGGCCGCAGCTGCTCAGCCGCCTGCTAGGACTCACCGCCGTGCAGCAGGGCGTGCTCAACATCGTGTTCCGCGTGGCCGACGACCAGCAGATGCTGCTCATAGACCTCAAGGACTTGCGTGCCATGCTCACCTACGTTGCCGACCACGCCAAGGAGTACGAGACCACCTACGGCCGCGTGTCCAGCCAGTCGGTCGGAGCCATCCAGCGTGCCCTCATAGCCGTGGAGGACCAAGGCGGCGACATCTTCTTTGGCGAGCCCAACCTCGACATCATGGACTGGTTTGAGTGCGACTCCTATGGTCGTGGCTACGTAAACATCCTAAATGCGACCGAGCTCATAAACACGCCCCTCATCTACTCAATGTTCCTGCTCTGGATGCTGTCCACGCTGTTTGAGCGCCTGCCCGAGGTGGGCGACCCCGAAAAGCCGCGCTTCGTGTTCTTCTTTGACGAGGCGCACCTCCTGTTTAACGGCATGCCCAGGCAGCTCGTCGACAAGGTCGTGCAGGTGGTAAAGCTCATCCGTTCCAAGGGTGTGGGCGTGTACTTTATTACCCAGTCCCCCTCCGACATCCCCAACGAGGTCTTGGCACAGCTGTCCAACCGCGTGCAGCACGGTCTGCGCGCCTATACGCCAGCCGAGCAAAAGGCGGTTAAGGCTGCGGCGGCGAGCTTCCGCGCCAATCCTGCGTTCGACTCCGTGGAGGCGTTGCAGGACGTGGGTACGGGTGAGGCGCTCGTGAGCTTCTTGGACCAGAGCGGTCGTCCCAGCATGGTGGAGCGTGCACGTGTGTTGTTCCCGGGTTGTCGCATGGCGGCTGCGGACCCAGGTATCATTGCCAACGTTCTTGCCAACGGATACGACCTTATGGGCAAGTACGAAGAGGCGTTTGACCGCGAGAGCGCCTTCGAGCTTATAGAGGAGGCGCGGGCAGCTGCGGTGGAAGCCGCAGAGGAGGCGGCGAGGCAGGAGGCTGCCCAAAAGGAGGCCGAGCGTCAGCGCATCGAGGAAGAAAAAGAAGCTGAGCGAAAGCGCATCGCAGAGGAAAAAGAGGCCGACCGTCTGCGTCTCAAGGCCGAGAAAGAGGCCGATCGCCTGCGCCTCAAGGCCGAGAAGGAGGCCGAGCAAAAGGAAGCGGAGGCCAAGAAGGCGCGTGACCGCGTGGTGGGCAACCTCTTCAACAGCGTGGTGGGCACCATCGGTCGCGAGGCTGGTCGCCAAATCACGCGCGGCATCTTTGGCACCAAGCGATAACCACCCGTAACGCTTTTGGCCAAAAGGGGCTTAGCCCCTTTTGGCCAACCCCGTTTGACACAACCAATTGCATAGGACCTCGACGGAGGGAAGACTCATGGCAGAGGTAGAGCGCATAGGTTACAAGCACGTGTGCGATACGCACGTTTCGTCGACGTACATGTTGCGGCACGAGGACATCAACGGGTCCAACCGCCTGTTTGGCGGCAGGCTCATGGAGTGGATCGATGACCTTGCGGGTATTGCGGCCCGGCTGCAGTGTGGTGGCGACATAACGACGGTGGCCGTCGACAAGCTCGAGTTTCGTCACCCGGCCTTTCTCAACGACATCGTTGTGCTGGACGCATGGGTCACTCATGTGGAGCGAACCTCCATGGAGGTGCGTGTGGACACCTACGTCATAGAGCCCGAGACGGGCGAGCGCACCATGATCAATCACGCCTACCTCACCGAGGTGTGCGTGGACAAGGACGGCCATCCCAAGCCCATACCCTGGGGACTTGTGGCCGACACCGACGAAGAGCACGCCGAATGCGAGAACGCCCGCAAGCGCGCCGAGCTGCGCAAGCTTCGCCACGCGCAGGGCATCTAGGCAACGTTATTTAAAGAATCAAACTATTCTGCCAAGTGATTCGCTGGCGTCTACATATGTGGAACGCGTCTCTCAACAGACGCGTTCTTCTTTTCTGTGACGTGATTTTTACATACAATGAAGTTGTATGGGCAACATCGCGCGAGAAGAGGAGCTGCTCATGAACAAGCGTAGACCCAATTGTTTCAACGTGCCACGAACGGCGTTTATGGTCCTGCTGGCATTCTTGTTGGCCTGGGGGTCGGTGCCTGTTCCGGCCCTTGCGGAGATGCTCACCGAGGTCGAAGAGGGAATCGTGGTAGAACCCGGGGACTCTGAGGGGACTGTTGCCAACCAAGGTTCCCAGGCCTCTGGATTCATAGAAGTGCGGGATGGGGATTCCGGCGTCAGTAACGACGAGTTGTTTAAATCCTACATTCAGCAGCAGTTTGATATGAAGCTGCCCGAATCTGCAGATGACTTTGATGTCACCATACAAAGCGCGGGGGAGTATCTCACAGAATCAGAGTACGCAGTATATGACGTCATAAAAGGGGTCGTGCAGCAGGTTGCCCTCGGCGAGCAATCAAGCACTGTAATCGAGCTGCCCTTGTCTGAGGTGCTTAGCAAGGATAAGTGGAAATTTGCCGAGGTTGGCATTGCCAATCCGTTGTCGAACGGCGTGATTACGCAAGAAGCTAAGGAGGCCATTAGTGCCAAGTGGTCACAAGAGGTCGGCACGATTGTAGACAAGGCGATGGATGCCGTTTGGGCGGACTGTCCCTACGAAATGTATTGGTACGGTAGAGCCTACGGGACATCGTTTGGCTACAGTTATTCAAGCGAAGACTTTATATTTACTAAGGCAAGCCTTCGTATCAAGGTCGCCTCTAACTATGCGGCGGGTGACTACAATATAGACACGACTCTTGCTCAGTCTGTTCAAACGGCCGTCAATCGTGCGACTACCATTGCAAACGACCACAAGAACGAGGTGGCGTCTGTGCGCCTGGCGTCCTACAAGCAGGAGATTTGCAATCTGGTGGAATACAACGATGCCGCTCTGGAGGCTGGCAGCATTGCCACCTATGGATCCAACAATCCCTGGGAGCTCGTGTGGGTGTTTGACGGAGATATTACTACCGACGTGGTGTGCGAAGGTTACTCCAAGGCGTTCAAGTATCTGTGCGACCTGTCGGGCAGGACCGACGTTGAGTGTCTAACGGTTACGGGGCTTCTGGGCAACGTTCTAAACACCAGCGAGATGGGTGGCCACATGTGGAACGTTGTGCGCATGCCCGATAGCAAGAACTACCTAATAGACGTAACCAACTGCGACGAGGGCTCGGCAGGCAATCCCGACTATTTGTTCCTAAAGGGCTACGTGGAAGGCGGCTATGCCAATAACTACTACGGCTTCACCACGCTTAGCAAGACGGGAAAGAACTACTTTATGTACGATGGTGAGACCAAATCGACATATCCACAGTCTGACTTGGAGCTTTCCAGCACAAACTATGATCCGGCGAATGACCCGACAACAGAGAAGCAAAGCATCTCTCCCGAGGTCACCATACAGGGCTGGACGTATGGCCAAGCCGCCAACACGCCGCAGCTAACCGAGGGCAGCAACCCTGGCAACGGTACCGTGACGTTTGAGTACAAGGTTGCCGGCTCGGACGACAACACCTACACGAATGCTGTTCCCACCAACGCAAACAGCTACATAGTGAGGGCCACCATAGCCGAGACGGACACCTATTTGTCTGGTACTGCGACGGCAGACTTTACAATTTCCAAGGCAACTCCCAATTTGGGAACGGTAACGGCCGGCTCGGTCGTGGATGACCTCGACGTCTCCAAGGTTGTGTTGAGCCGTACCAATACCAGCGTGGCGGGAACCCTAAGCCTTACGGAGACGATCTTGTCGTATGGCACGAACACCTACCATTGGACGTTCACGCCTAGTGACACGACCAACTACAATTCCTGCGACGGTACCGTATCCATTACGGTAAGCGGCCACAACTGGGGTGCCGCCGAGTACGTGTGGGCAGCTAATAAGGGTAGCGTGACCGCCACACGCGTGTGCGCAAACAACTCCGCGCATAAAGAAACCGAGACCGTGAGCACGACCTCGGAGGTCACAGCGGCCGCGACCTGTAAGGAACCGGGCGTGTTGACTTACACCGCGACCTTCTTGAACGCGGCGTTTGCGACCCAGACGGAGAACGTTGAGATTCCCGCGACTGGTCAGCACACGTGGGGAGACTGGCATGTTACCACGCCTCCAACGGCAACCCAGGCAGGCGAGGAGACGCGCGAGTGCTCGGTATGCCACGATACCGAAACACGCGACATGGATCCGTTGGGGCAAAATGACATCTCCGACGCGACCGTGACCCTCTCGGCGAGCTCCTTCACCTACGACGGTACCGCGCACCAGCCGGCCGTCACCGTGACCCTGGGCGGCACCGCGCTCGGGGCGGGCGACTACGCGGTGTCGTACCGGCGCGGCGGCGAGGCCACGTCCGACCTCGCGAGCGCGGGCGCCGTCACCGTGGTCGCCACCGGCCAGGGCGACTACACCGGCAGCGCGAGCGCGGACCTCACCATCTCGCCGCGCCAGCTCACGCTCGCGTGGACGGGCACCCAGCTCGCCTACGACGGCACGTCGAAGAAGCCCGCCGCCACGGTGGGCAACGCCGCCCCCGGCGAGGCCGTGACCGCCACGGTGTCGGGCGCCGCGACGGGCGCCGGCACGCACACGGCGACCGCGACCATCTCGTTCGGCGGGGCGAGCAGCGGAAACTACCTGCAGCCCAGCAACCTCTCCACCCAGTTCACCATCTCGCCGCTGTCCATCGCGGACGACGCGGTGACGGTGGGGCAGATCGCGGACCAGACGGCGACGGGGAAGGAGCTCATGCCCGAGCCCGCCGTGACCTTTGGCGGCAAGGCGCTCGACAAAGGTACCGACTACACGCTCGGGTACAGCAACAACGTGGGGCCGGGCACCGCCACGATAACCATTACCGGCAAGGGCAACTTCTCCGGTTCGAGGACCGCCACCTTCCAGATTGTGGGGTCTGCCAGCCCTCAGCCCACCAACATCTCGGGTGCCACGATTGAATTGGACCAAGAGAGCTTCACGTATGATGGGTCGGAGCTCGAGCCGGGCGTCACGGTTTCGCTCAACGGTGCTGAGCTAGACTGGCCTTTTGACTACGAAGTTGCATACCAGAACAACGTCAACGCCGGTACGGCAACTGTCGTCGTAACTGGTTGTGGCGACTATACCGGTACCGCACGCAAAGATTTCGCCATCGCCAAGGCAGACCAAGACATCGACCTCCTGGAAGACGTCTTTAGGGCAACGTATGGTGACGAGCCGTTCGAGCTCGATGTTCTTGATTGGTCGGTCGACGGTGCCATATCGTACAAGAGCTCTAACGCCAAGGTCGCCACCGTGGACGCAGCCGGCAAGGTGGCCATTGTTGGCGCTGGCACGGCAACCATCACCGTTACGGCGGCTGGTACCTGCAACTACAACGAGGCCAAGGTCACGGCGCAGGTAACCATCGCCAAGGCGTCCAACCCAATCAAGGCGAGCGCGAAGCACGCGGGCGTGACCACGACCTACAGCCCGGCCAAGGCCGTCGCCACGGCCGGCAACGTGGCCGTCTCCAAGGCCCATGGCGCCGTGACCTACGCGAACGCCAGCACGAACGCGACGGCGAAGAAGTTCTTGGTGAACAAGAGCACCGGCAAGGTCACGGTACCAAAGGCAACCTCGGCGGGCACGTATGCCGTCATCGTAAAGGTTACGGCGGCTGGCAACGCCAACTACGAGGCGGGATCGAAGGCGGTCTCGTACAAGGTCGTCGTGAACAAGGCTGCCAACCCCATGACGGTGAAGGCGGGCAAAAAGACCGCGAGCTTCTCTACGCTCAAGAAGAAGGCCGTCGCGGTCAAGTGCCCGGTCACCGTCTCCAAGGCTCAGGGCAAGGTCACCTACGCCAAGGCGGGCGGATCCGCAGTACTCACCATAAACAAGAACACCGGCAAGGTTACCGTAAAGAAGGGAACCAAGAAGGGGACCTACTCCATAAAGATCAAGGTTACCGCCGCCGGCAACGGCAACTACAAGGCGGCGACCAAGACCGTCACCGGTAAGGTCGTCGTAAGGTAAGGCGCGTCGCCTAGTAACGCCCGGGCTGAGCAATGGAGCTACTCCCCATTGCTCGGCCTGGCCGTTATTTGGCATGCTATTAGGTACTAAATTAGATACGAAAAGAGGTACCTTATGACAGCCATCTATTCATCTGCGGCTTTGAAGACGCGCCAACGCGAAGTAAAGGACGCAGCGCGCAGGGAGGTCGTACACGTAACCGAGAATGGCAATGCTGCCTTTGTCCTGCTTTCGGAAGAACTATACGAGCAAAAGCTCGCCGAGGCACGTGAGGAGGCTGCCTATGCCGAGCGCATGAGGGCAACAATACGCTCGGGAAGGATCGATCGTAGCGAGGGTCGTGTAATAGTGGGTACCGAGAACCTCTTTGCAGCGGTTGAGTCCATAAGGAGCGCTCGTGGCTAGGATGGAGTACGCAGAGGGCTTTGCATATGATGTTGCGCAAATATGGTCTCCTTCAGTGGAGAAGCATCTAAGGAGTCTGCTGCAAATGATTGAGGCCTTTCCGCAAAGTGGGTTGACCCTTGTGCCGGAGTCTTTGGTGCGGGAGTTTGGGCCTCAGGTGCGCAAATGCGCGATGTCCCCCTTCTACCTCGTGTATGAGTACGACGAAGACGCAGACGTTGTCTTCGTGCATGGTCTTGTCCGCCAGAGCAAGGCGTGGTGAGCCAAGAAACCCAGCCCGCATACGCTGCGTTTGG
>JAUMWL010000204.1 GCA_030529665.1 Coriobacteriales bacterium | reverse complement strand
TTAAGCGCGCCGCCAGCGTTCATCCTGAGCCAGGATCGAACTCTCCGTTCAAAAATGTTGTCCGGCTTTCCGCCGGTTGTTAGCTTTCGGACTTCGGTCCGCCTGGCCGGTGATCCGCTGATCTTTCGGATTCACGAAATATTAAGTAAGAAATTAAGGAATTTCAGGTCTCTCCTCCCGGGGCGTGCCCCGGGCGAAGCAATCTTTCGCTAGTCTGTCTTCGTCGATCTCATCGATCGCAGTATCCGGTTTTCAAGGTTCGCCGCGTGGCGTCACCGCCGCGCGAGGAATAACTATACGCCCATCCCGGGCGCACGGCAGCCAGAAACCCAAGCTCCACATCATCTTCACAATACGTAGCGATCAGGTCCTTTATTATTATTGTCTTAGCCTATCTACCTCGGCAAATACTTAAGCACACCCTCACAGGCCTCATCCGCGAGCCTGTTTGCGAGGCCTTTGCTTGGGGCCTCGGCGCACGCTCGAACGAGAGCCTCGGTTCTAGACGGTCTTAGCTGCACCCAAGAGCCATTCTCAAATCGCAGGATGAGCCCATCGGAATGACTCACCCAGACAGGCCTCATGCCACATACCTCTTTGAGGTTGAGGCCTGGCAAGATGTTTCTAAAAGACTGAGTGGACGCCACGTCCAGGCGAATGTCTCTGCGGATGTAGTGCATGTTGCCAACACGCTGCTGTAGCTGATTGACGAGTTCGGACAGGCTCTTGTGACTCATGGCCATATACTCAACCATAAGAAGCGAGGCCAGTAGGCCGTCGCGCTCTGGCAGATGCGCTGGAATGCAGACTCCTCCATACTCCTCTGCTCCAAGAAGCACGTCCTTCTCTATGAGCTCGCTGTGTATTCGGCTGAATCCCATGGGGACAGCCGTTAGTTCGCACCCAAGGTATTCTGCCTGCCGGCGCACATACTCTGAGCATGAGTGGGTTACCACAACCCGCCCTCTGACGTTTCTGTTCCTTATCATGTGCTCCATGAGTAGGGGCGTCGTCTTGTGCGGGGACACAAGCCGACCTGTCTCGTCAACAAGCACAAATCTGTCGCCATCTCCGTCAAGGGCGATTCCCACATTGGCCTGATATGTGGTCACAGCCTGCTCGCACGTATCCACCCATGGTTCTGCCGCCATGGGGTGCAACCCGCCTAACTCTGGGTCAAGATTGTTGTGTATCTCGTGCACCCTACAGCCCAGGGAGCGAAGCAGCTCCGCCAAACACCCACAGGCAGCTCCATGCATGGGATCCACAACGACGACCAGCGCCGCCTTGGCTATGGCCTTTGCGTCTACCATGGCCTTTAGGTGCTGCACATAGGGGGTCACCATGTCCACGTACGAGAACGTTCCCCGTTCGGAGACGGGAGCTGAGGACACGATGCGTGCGGCGGCATCATAGAACCCCTCCGAAACGGGCCCGCCATCCACCCCACGAGCCGAAATGCCTCCAAACTCGCAAGACGCACTCGAGGCCGTAAGCATGATCCCGCCTTTTGCGTCCTGGTCCTGCGCTATGCTCCAGCCTAGCGCCGGCGTGGGACAAGGGCCAGAAGACACCAATACGTGTAGGCCGTAGCTCGCAAGCACCCCCGCGACCAGCGCGGCAAATCCCCTGCCATTGAATCGCGTGTCGTAGCCCACCATGATGGTGGCCCCCGGATGAGCGTCAGCCCAAATGCATGCAAAGGCATCGGCGATGCGGCTTAGGTTCTCTTCGTTGAACCCATCGTCAAACCGCACGCGCCAACCTTTGTTGTCAAAACGAATGATGCGCATTCGTTAGCCCAGCCTAACGCCTTTGCCAAGCGCCTCCTTGAAGGCTTCGACCTGCGTGGGGTCGGCAAGAGCCATGCGGGCGTTGGTTGCCGCCCAGGCAGCGGGCGTGCCCGTGTCACAGCCTTGGTCGGGATCAACCACCAAGGCATACATCTCCTCCTCCTTGAGAAGGCGCTCCATGGCATCTGTAAGCTGTATCTCTCCTCCAGCCCCGGTGCCTTGGTCTGCCAAGAGGTCCATGATGCGAGGCGAGAGCAGGTAACGCCCCACAATAAACAAGTGCGAAGGGGCCTCCTCGGGCTTTGGCTTCTCCACAAGCCCCGTCACCTTCCATACTGCTCCCTCTTCTTCGTCGCATGCGGTTGTGCCAGGCAACGACTCAACGCAGGACCCCGCTATGATGCCGTAGCGACTTACCTGGTCGGCCGGCACAGGCGCTACCGCAATAACGGACGCACCGTTGTGCGCGGCGGAAACCTTGGCCATGTTTACGCACATCTGGCGATCAGGCACAAAATAGTCGCCCAAAAGCACAAAGAACGGGTCTCCATCCATCTCGCTAGCGGCACAGTAGACGGCATGTCCAAGACCCTTTGGCTCGTCTTGATACACAAACGACACTGGCAGCGAGGCGGCTTCGCATACCTTGTCGGCAAGGTCGTCCTTGCCGCGAGAGCGCAGCATCTGCTCGAACTCCTCGTCGTGGGCAAAGTACTTCTCGATCTGGGGCTTATCGTGCGAATTGACAATAACGACCCCGTCCACGCCTTTGGGCTCGAGCGCCTCTTCTACCACATACTGGATGACGGGCTTGTCTAGCACGGGCAGCAACTCTTTTGGCCCACATTTGGTAGCGGGAAGAAAGCGTGTTCCAAGACCGGCCGCAGGTATGATTGACTTCATGTGATGTCCTTCCAAGATATTTGTTGCATGGCTGGCATGCGGATTGGCGTTGAAATGATACCCACCAACCGCGGTAATAAAACGTGAGCGCCGACAAGCGGCGCTCTGAGACGGGGGGACGGCACTAACGCCACAACCCTAAAAACAATCTGTTAGACATATGCGCTGTGGTCTTACAGCCCTTCCAGCCCAATGTCGGGGATGGTAACGCGGCCCACGTGAGCCCCCAACGCCCGGAGCTTCTCTACAAAGCGCTCGTAACCGCGGTCGATGTGGTAGATGTCCGACACCGTGGTAATGCCGTCTGCCACAAGGCCCGCCATTACCAAGGCTGCGCCGCCGCGCAAGTCTGGGGAGCGCACCTCAGCGCCCGAGAGGGCTGGCACGCCATGCACGACCGCGTGATGTCCCTGAATCACGATGTCGGACCCCATGCGCTGTAGCTCGCTTGCAAACATGAAGCGGTTCTCAAACACGTTCTCGGTTACCACGCACGCGCCGTTGGCAACGGCCAAAAGACACATGGTCTGGGCCTGCATGTCGGTGGGGAAACCCGGGAAAGGCAGCGTTTGTATGTCCACAGGCACCAGAGGGCCCGATCGGCTTACGGTGACCTCGCGCTCCCCAAGCTGTATGTTGATGCCCATCTGCTTGTACTTGCGCAACACCAAGCCGAGGTGCTCGGGGTCGAACCCACGCACCGTAACGGGCTCGCCAACCAAACCGCCAACGGCAACAAAGGTACCGGCCTCTATGCGGTCTCCCACCACGGCATGCGTTACGGGATGAAGCTCGCCAACGCCGTGAATCTCTATGACCGGCGAGCCGGCGCCTTGGATGTTTGCCCCCATCTCGTTGAGCATGTTTGCCAAGTCGACGATCTCTGGCTCGCGCGCGGCGTTGTCTATTACCGTAACTCCCTTGGCATGCACCGATGCCATGATGAGGTTCTCGGTGGCACCCACACTGGCGAAGTCGAGCGTGACCGTTGCGCCTACCAGACCTTGGGGCGCACTGGCATGAATGTCTCCGTGGTCCATGTCGAACACGACGCCAAGCGCCTGAAGGCCAAGGATGTGCATGTCGATCTTGCGGGCCCCAATGTTGCATCCGCCAGGCATCGCCACGATCGCCTTGCCAAACCGGGCAAGCAGCGGCCCCAGAACTGCCGTCGAGGCTCGCATTTGGGCCACGAGGCTATATGGAGTCTCCCAGCTGTCCACCGTGCTGGTATCGATGCGCAGAGTATGCTCGTCCACAACCTCAACGGTTGCGCCGAGCTCCTTGAGGACCTTGCCCATGATGTGGACGTCGGATATGTTGGGAACGTTTTGGAGTGTGGTTACGCCAGGAGCAAGAATGGTGGCTGCCATGAGCTTGAGCGCCGAGTTCTTTGCGCCTTCAACCGTTACGGTACCCGAGACCGAGTGGCCCCCCTCAACACGAATGACTTCCATCGCTCCTCCGGATTTCGATTGCTGCGTTTATGGTGCTGTTTTAATAGATTACAACAGAATGCGTGCTTGGTTCAACGACGCAAACGGCGTGTGGCTTATTTAGCAGCCCACCTCGCCGGTTGCGGAGGCGGGGATGGTTCGACGTTTGCTCGGATTGAGTCCTGTGGCACTGCGTTTGCTCGGATTGAGTCCT
>JAUMWL010000062.1 GCA_030529665.1 Coriobacteriales bacterium | reverse complement strand
ACTACCGCATTCGCGAGGGCGAGCGCGAGCGTGAGCAGATCTTCCAGGGCGACGTTATTCGTATGAGCGGCGCTGGTGCGCGCGAGACCTTTACGGTCCGTAAGCTCAGCTTTGGCGTGGGCGTGGAGCGCACCTTCCCTCTGCACAGCCCCAAGATCGCCAAGCTTGAGGTCGTGCGTCACGGTCAGGTTCGTCGTGCCAAGCTGTACTTCCTGCGCGATCGCGTGGGCAAGGCTGCACGTCTGCGCGAGAAGCGCATGTAGGTGCATGCAAAACGCACATGTGTGGAAAGAGGGGGCATGTCCAATGGGCGTGTCCCCTCTGTCTTAGGGGGAGCAAATGTCGGATGTGGGGATGATTCGGGCAAAGGAGCTCGCGGCAACGATTGCAAGCGCGAGCTGGAACGAGTTCTTGGAGATGGAGAGTCGCTATGCCGACGACCCCCGCAAGCAGGTGCAATCTGCGCTCAGCAAGGCGCGCCGGCGTCTGGAAAAAGAGCAGCGCGAGAAGGACCGAGTCCTTGGCATGTACCAACTGCAAAGGACGCTGGGTGGCGAAGGCGTCGTGCTTGGTGTTGACGAGGTAGGCCGTGGCGCCGTGGCCGGTCCCCTTACGGTAGCGGCAGTGGCGTTGCCCACAGACATGCCCGTGTGGGGCATCAACGACTCCAAGCAATTGTCTCCGTCAAGGCGTGAGGCCTTGGCCCAGCAGATAGAGCAGGTTGCCCATGCCGTGGGCATATCTCACGTACCGCCCGAGGAGATCGATGCCATGGGGATGGCGGCCGCCCTCAGAAAGGCCATGCGCGAGGCCATTGCAAATACGGGCGTCGACCCAGATTGCGTGCTCATAGACGGCAATCCCATGCACATCCACGAGCGAGAGACGTGTGTGGTAAAGGGAGACGCAAAGATTGCCTGCATAGCCGCGGCATCCATCGTGGCAAAGGTTACCCGAGACGCGCTCATGGTTGCATACGATGCGCTGTATCCAGAGTACCATCTTGGCGAATGCAAGGGCTACGCATCTTCCGAGCACATAGAGGCCATTCGCCAGCACGGGCTGTGTCCCATTCATAGGGTAAGCTTTTGTGGAAACATTGTGGAGACACCTCGCCTCTTTTAGGACGTCGTTTTTTGGCTACACATAGATAAATTAACGACTTTTTGCGGTTCCCCACGATTGGGTGAATCTTGGTCGCATACCACTGCTGTTTAGCCGCGAAAATCGTGCAAGAAAAATGCGCAATACGTGCAAGATGGCTTTGCAATGCTAGCGCTCCCCTAACAAGACGGAGCGTGGCCACAAACGGCCGCACTCCAAAAAGAGTGAGGAGTGCATGCGATGACGGCAAGCCTAACGAGCATAGCGCCCGACTGCGGTCCCGGTCGGGACGTTATGGTGAGATATGCCACCGATAGCGACATACCAGCCCTTAGCGAGCTGGGTAACAAGGTCATGGGCAGCCTTGGAGAAGACCTTGCTGCCCAGTACCTGTCGTTCTGTGGCTACGACATACTGGAACGCAACTGGCGCTGCTGCTTTGGCGAGGCGGACATAATAGCCGAAGACGATGACGTGATCGTGTTGGTAGAGGTTAAGACGCGACTGTCTGCAGTGAGTTGCCCCACCCTGGCACCAGAGATCGCGGTGGACGCGCGCAAGCGCAACCGTTACCAAAAGCTCGCACTCATGTATCTGTCCAAGCAGACGCGCGTGGACACCGTACGTTTTGATGTGGTTGCCGTAAACGTCTTTGACGAGCACGTGGCGCAGCTAAGGCATCTTTGCGGCGCCTATGAGTGGGACTACTAGCCATGGCGCGCGATTCGTATGCGGCCAAGACGGGCGTGTTGCGCGGCGTGGAGGCACTGCCCGTAATGGTGGAGGTAAACGCATCAAACGGAATTCCCGGAGTCACCATTGTGGGCCTTGCCGATACCGCCGTGCTCGAAGCCAGACATAGGGTACGCTGCGCCTTTAGGGAGTGCGGGTTCGAGTGGCCGCGCGCACACCTAACCGTAAACTTGGCTCCAAGCGAGCTACGAAAGACGGGAACGGGCTTTGACTTGCCCATAGCGGTGGCCATCTTGGCCTGCACAGGCCAGATTCCCACCAAGGACCTGGAGAGCTGCATGTTTGTGGGCGAGCTGGCGCTATCTGGCGCCGTGTGCGGTACCCGAGGCATGGTGGCGTTCGAGAGGCTGGCGATGGAGCAAGGACTCACGCTCGTAGGCCCGCCTGGTGCCTTGTCAACCGTCAATGGCGGGATGCGCAGCCTGGAGTCGCTTGTGATGCTTCTGCAGGGAGTGGGCACGCTTCCTCTTGCCAAGCCCTTCTTGAAGCAGAGCAACGACGACGAAGATGTTGTTTCGGCAATCGACTTTGCAGACGTAATAGACCAAGACCTAGCAAAGCGCGCGTTTGTGATCGCAGCATCGGGAGACCATGGCCTGCTTATGGTGGGGCCACCTGGCGCGGGCAAGTCAATGATGGCAAAGCGCATGCCAACGATTCTCTCGCCCATGGACGAGAAGGAGCAGGCGGAGGCGCTCGTCATCCACTCGGCGGCCGGCTTGGAGCTGGGGTGCTTGCGAGGTGGGGCGCGTCCCTTTAGGGCGCCTCACCACGCGATCTCGTTGGGCGGCATGATTGGGGGCGGGCGTCCCATGCGACCGGGGGAGGCGTCCTTGGCACACAAGGGTGTTCTCTTTTTGGACGAGCTGCCCGAGTTTGGACCCAGGGTCCTTCAGTCGTTGCGACAGCCTTTGGAGGAACACGAGGTAAGGCTCGTGCGCGTGGACGGCACCTACGTGTTTCCCAGCGACTTTATGCTCGTGGCAGCAGCCAATCCTTGCCCTTGCGGCTATCTGGGCGACCCAGACCATCCCTGCACATGCAGTGCGGCGCGTATCCAGGCATACCAGACCCGCATTGGCGGGCCGCTCATGGATCGCATAGACGTGCTTGTGGACGTGGCGCGTCCGGACTCCAGCCGCATAATCGCCGGTGAGAAGGGCATGTCGTCAAAGCAGATGGCCGTCCAAGTTGCCGCCGCCCGCGAGTACGGCTCGTGGAGGCGGGCAAGGGAAGACGAAGACAAGCCCGACCGTGCAAGGACGGTACCGGAGCTGCACCTGGACTCTCCGGCAAAGGCCGCCCTTGAGGGCGTGGCAAAGAGGCTTGGGTTGGGGGGACGAAACATCGTTCGCATTGCTCGGGTCGCGCGCACCGTCGCGGACCTGGACGAGTCGGACATGGTGACCAGAGACCATGTTATGGAGGCGTGCGCATACCGTACGCGCACGACGTTGTAGACGAAAGGAGATGGCAAGCATGGAGGTAAACAAGTTTGAGCTAAGACCAGGAGACGACCTGTTTCCTGAGGCACTGCTCAACGAGGCGGTGGGCAATGTGGAGGTGCTCTATGGCATCGGCGACCCCAACGTTCTAGCAAAGCAGAGCGTCTCTATTATTGGCGCGCGCCAGGCAACGCCGTATGGCATAGCCGTGTCGAGCATGGCTGGTCGTGTTGCGGGCGAGAGCGGTATAGT
Organism: Coriobacteriales bacterium; assembly: GCA_030529665.1. Classification (GTDB taxonomy): domain Bacteria; phylum Actinomycetota; class Coriobacteriia; order Coriobacteriales; family Atopobiaceae; genus RUG440. The sequence goes on along the minus strand of JAUMWL010000062.1, from coordinate 11,828 downwards.
GGTGGTTTCGGGAGGTGCCATGGGTTGCGACTGCGCAGCCAGTGCCGCGGCGCTTGACGCAGGCGGACAGACCATAATAGTCTCGGGCTGTGGGGCGGACCGCATCTACCCAAGCTCGTCCGAGGCGGTCTTTCGCAAGGCGGTGGCCCAAGGCGGCGCCATTGTGGCCATAGAGCCGTGGGGCACGTCTCCGCGCGCCTATACGTTTCCCAAGCGCAACGTAATCATAGCCGCGCTGTCCTCGGTGCTCATCGTGGCAGAGGCGGGTGTGAGGTCGGGCACCATGAGCACGGCGGACGCGGCGTTGCAGATGGACCGCACCATATACGCCGTGCCAGGCTCGATCTTCTCACCCACGAGTCAAGGGACCAATCGCCTTATAATGGAGGGTGCCTTGCCCATTTGCAACGAGGTAGACCTCGAGACGCGCCTCTCGCTGGACTTTGGCGTTGCTCGAATGGTGGCCGAAGGGGTCGCGCCGCAAATGGGAGAATTGATCTCGGCCCTTGTCGCCAATCCCATGAGGCCCGACGAGCTGGCCACAAGGCTTGGGCAAGACACGCTCACCCTTTTGCGGACCCTTACGGATTACGAGGCGAGGGGCGTGGTGGAGCATCTGGTAGATGGAAGGTACAGCCTTACGACGACAGCGTACGAGAACTATAGGACGGCAGGAACCTATGGCCGCGCCGACCCCAACGAGGTGCCCATCTAGGAGTGGTGCCACACGCTTGCGTGCAATGAATGATATGGTAGAGAAAACGACTGCGGGTACGAGGAGATGAGGCTCATGGGCCAGACGGTTACGGTAATAGGAGGGGGACTCGCGGGAAGCGAATGCGCCCTCTCGCTGGCTGCAAGGGGAATTGCGGTACGGCTGTACGAGCAACGCCCGGGTGGAAGCGCGCCAGCCCACCATGGCGATGGCTTGGCAGAGCTTGTGTGCTCCAACTCCCTCAAATCGACAAAGCCAAACAGTGCCGCGGGACTCCTTAAGGCGGAGCTGGACATGTTGGGATCGTTTCTGCTCCGCTTTGCGCGCCAATGTGCCGTGCCCGCCGGTGGTGCCTTGGCCGTAAACCGCAACGCGTTTTCCCAGATGGTCACCAACGCAGTGGAACAGAACCCGCTCATCGAGCTGGTGCGGGAGGAGGTCGTCACAATTCCTGACGGGCCCGTCGTCGTTGCCGCGGGGCCCCTGTGCTCGCAGGGACTCTCGGACGCCCTCTCCAAGGTCTTGGGGGAGGGGCGACTGGCGTTCTATGACGCAGCGGCTCCCGTGGTTGCGGCAGAGTCAATAGACATGGACGTGGCCTTCTCGCAATCGCGCTACGAGGGACAAGGATTGGGCGACTACCTCAACTGCCCCATGAACAAGGAGCGCTACGACGAGTTTTGGAACGAGCTCGTAGGCGCAAGACGCGTGGTTGCAAAAGAATTCGAGGAGCGTGACCTCTTTAGCGCATGCCAGCCTGTGGAGGAGGTCGCGCGCAAGGGGCTCGATACGCTTAGGTTTGGCGCCCTCAAGCCTGTGGGCATAGTTGACCCTCAGACGGGGAGACGCCCGTGGGCCGTGGTGCAACTACGCGCCGAGAACGCCGAGCGTACGGCCTACAACCTCGTGGGGTTCCAAACCAACCTCGCATGGCCCGAGCAGCGTCGCGTTTTCTCCCTCATCCCCGGTTTGGAGCAGGCAGAGTTCGTGCGGTACGGCGTTATGCACAGGAACACGTTTGTGGACTCACCGCGCACGCTTGACGACACCTTTGCCATACCAGGGACAAGGATTCGGCTTGCTGGTCAGATTACCGGAACCGAGGGGTATGTGGAGGCAATTGCGTCTGGTGTCCTAGCTGCCGCAAACACAGCCGCCGAGCTGCGGGGATACGAGCACGTGCATCTGCCCAAGACGGGGGCTTTTGGGTCGTTGGTGGCCTATGCAACCAATCCGCATACCATGCCGTATCAGCCGATGCACGTAAACTTTGGCATCGTGCCTCCTCTTGAGGGTGGAAGAATGCCAAAGGCACAAAGATACCAGGCATATGCCACGCGAGCGCGCGACGACCTCGCCGCATACCTCAAGGCACATCCTGCCCTCTTTGTGGACAAGGACGGATTGCCGTTGGGAGCGATCGATGCCAAGTGACGAGCCGGACAGAAACGCGAGGTCGCGTGAGCTTGCGCAGGAGTTCCTGGAATACCTCAAAAACGTACGTCGATTCTCCTTGCATAGCGTGCGGGCGTATGGTCACGACTTGGACGACTACCTCTTGTGGTGCGACCGCGAAGGCGTGCAGGCGCTCGACGTTACGCGCAGACGGCTGCGTGCATACGTGGCGTTCTTGTCTCGTGCGAGGTATGCCGACAAGACAATAAACCGTCGCCTCTCTGCCTTGCGCACCTTCTACGACTGGCTAGACCAAAAGGGGGAGGCCACGACGGAGGCGACCGATGCGCTTCCTGGCCGCAGGATTGCGCGCCTGCTTCCCAAGACCATGAGCGATGCGGACATGGAGCGCATGATTGGGGCGTGTGAGGACGCGGATGAGGTGGGCATGCGCGACAAGGCGTTCTTGGAGCTGCTCTATGCAAGCGGTGCCCGCATATCCGAGATTGCGTCGTTGCGTCCAAACGACATAGATTACAACCAGGCGCAGGTTAGTCTGTTTGGCAAGCGCTCAAAGGAGCGAGTCGTTCCTCTGTACCAAAGTGCCCTGCAGGCCGTGCGCTCATATGTGGAGCGTGCGAGGCCAGGTCTTGTGAGTGCGAGAAGGAGTGCGGGGACGGCAGACGCACTGTTTGTTTCCACACGCGGCAACAACATGAGTCCTGAGGCCCTGCGGCGAGTGTTCAATCACTACCGTGAGAAGGCGGGGGTCGATGGCGCCACGCCACATACGGTTAGGCACACGTTTGCGACTGAGCTGCTTGCCGGCGGTGCAGACCTCCAGGCCGTGCAGGAGCTCTTGGGTCATGAGAGCCTGAGTACCACACAGATATATACGCACCTCTCGGTTGATCGCCTGAGGGAGGTGGCAGCCCTTGCCCATCCTCGCGCAAGTGAATCCTAGCGGAACACCCTTTCCCGGAAGCGGTGTTCCGCACAAAAGAAGTCCATGTGGGTTGCGCGGTTTGGAGTATGTGTGTTACTATGCCTGATTGTCGTGCATGAGCACGGCACAATATCGCACGCGTGACGACTCTCCGTCCGTGGTGCCCGCATCACAGCCAGACTGCGGGTGGATTGGAGGGAATGACCTTACGCGGAGGACCAACCACAGGAGGTAGAAACATGGCTGTGAAGATTAACATCCACACGTTGCTCGACGCTGGGTGCCACTACGGACACCAGACACGTCGGTGGAACCCCAAGATGCGTCCGTACATCTTTGGTGAGCGCAACGGCATTTACATCCTCGACCTCAAGCAGACCATCATCAACGGCGACCGCGCCTACACCATGCTGCGCGACACCGCTGCCAAGGGCGGCACCGTGCTCTTTGTGGGCACCAAGAAGCAGGCCCAGGAGTCCATTCAGACCCAGGCCGAGCGCGCCGGAATGCCCTTTATCAACCAGCGTTGGCTTGGCGGCATGCTCACCAACTTTGTTACCATGCGCTCTCGTATCGACCGCATGGAGGAGCTTGAGGCCATGGTTGAGGACGGCCGCATGGCTGCCTTCGGCAAGAAGGAGCAGGCCATGCTTACCAAGGAGCTCGAGAAGCTCCAGCGCAACCTTGGTGGCGTGCGCAACATGAAGTCCCTGCCCCAGGCCATCTTTGTGGTTGACACCAAGCGCGAGGAGATCGCCGTCAAGGAGGCCAACCGCCTGCACATTCCTGTGGTCGGCCTGCTCGACACCAACTCCGATCCCGATATCATCGACTACGGCATTCCTGCCAACGATGATGCCATCCGCTCCGTCGCCCTTATGTGCGAGCTTGTTGCCGACGCCGTTTTGGCCGGCTCTGGCAAGGAGCAGATCTCTGCCGAGGAGATGGCCGCTGGTGCCACGACCCCTGCGGTAGACGTCGAGTCCGTTACCAACGCCGAGTAGTAATACATATATAGGAGGTTCAACATGGCCAAAGTAACCGCTGCCATGGTCAAGCAGCTTCGTGAGATGACCGACTCCCCCATGATGGAGTGCAAGAAGGCCCTGGTAGAGGCAGAGGGCGACATCGAGAAGGCAGTAGACGTCCTTCGCACTATGGGTCTTGCCAAGGCCGTCAAGCGTGCCGGTCGCGACACCAACGAGGGCACCATCGCTGCGTTCGTGAGCGAGGACGGCAAGAAGGGCGCTCTTCTGGAGCTCACCTGCGAGACCGACTTTGTTGGTAGCAACGCCAAGTTCCAGGGCTTTGCCACCGACCTTGCCCAGGTTGTTACCGAGCTTGCTCCCGCAGACATCGAGGCCCTCTTTGAGTGCGAGATGAACGGCAATACCGTTGACGCAGAGCTCAAGGAAATGATTCACGTCATTGGCGAGAACATGAAGATCCAGCGCTTCGAGCGCGTTGAGGTCTCCGAGGGTGGCCTTGTGAGCTACATCCACCACAACGGCAAGCTTGGCGCTCTGGTGGAGTTTGCGTTCAACAAGCCCGAGACCTTCCAGAACGAGGAGTTCAAGACCTTCGCGCATGACGTTGCCATGCAGGTCGTTGCCTCCGCTCCCGCGGGTGCCACGCGCGAGTCCGTGCCTCAGAACATCGTTGAGCACGAGAAGGAGATCTATCGTGCACAGGCTGCCGAGTCCGGTCGCCCCGAGAAGTTCTGGGATGGCATCGTTATGGGTCGTCTGAAGAAGTTCTTCAAGGAGAGCGTCCTCACCGAGCAGGACTTCATCAAGAACCCCGACATCACCGTTGCTCAGCTTGCGGAGCAGGTTTCCAAGAGTGTTGACGACGACATCAAGGTCGTTTCCTTCGTTCGCTTCCAGTTTGGCGCATAAGCAAAGAACTAGAATCATATCCAAAGAGGGGTGCCTCTATTCACTTTTTGTGATGGAGGCACCCCTCTTTTGTTCTTCTTTTGTCGTGGACGTTACAGGATTATTCTTAAGCTATTTGCAAATCACTTGCCAATAAGTGTATACTGAAAAATAACTATAGGTATGTGTAAATGTATCACATACTCAACATAATGCTTAAGTGGTTCTCAGATACAGGGGGCGTGGAAGATGGAGAAGAATTACGGCAAGTCGGTAAGGGGCAACCCATTGGTAGCACTCTTCATATTGTTGGGTGTGATGCTTTGCGTTACGCCTGCATTTGCGGAGGCGCCTAGCGTCTCCGGCTATGACAGCTTTTACGCCACCCAGGCAACAGACGGGTCGGTGGACATTCTTAGTGTCGTCGGTCACGAGGGCGATACCATCTACATAAACATGGCTAAGGGAAAGAGAGCATTGGCTAGTCACCTTGCCTTTACGTTGGATGGAGAGAACGCACAGACCGACGCCAACGGCGACATGGTGGGTCTGGTGAGCGTAAACTTCAACGGCACGTCCTTCTCGGCTGACGACAAGTACGCGATTAGTGTGTTCGCCGATCGTGAGGAGACGATCCCGCTGTATGAGGGGACGGTGTCCACGCTCTTTGCAAGGTTTAAGGATGATGGGAGCGTGGTGCCCTTGGCGCTGCGCACGCTTGCAAAGGGCGAGAACAGGGCGTTTGAAGTACCCAGCACGCTTGAGCACGAGGGGATAGTCTACGAGCTCTCATCAAAAGACTCCGTGGAGGTAGACGGCCGAACGGTATACGACTACAAGGCCGCCTCCAAGGTTGCAGATTCCGTTACCGCGCATGTGTCCTACTACAATATGGAAGACGAAGCATCCGATCCCATAAGGGTCGATGAGATCGAGCTCGCAAAAGGCGATTCGCAGGACGTGTTCGTGGAGGACATCATCGCCTCGGATAGCGGAGAGCTCTATCGTACCATCCAGCTTGCCAACAAGCTCACCGTGTCGTATCCCGGGACCACCGAGTACACCGTGCAATGCAAAAGGCTCAGCGATGACTGGGGCCAAATGGGGTCGTTCTATACGGCCACGATCAAATACGTAGACGAAGATGGCAAGAGCCTTGGCGTGGTGGACACGGTAATCGTAAACAAGAAGTACACCTACACTGCCCCTACTAATATATATGTTGACTACAAAGGCACGGTTGGTGCCTACAAGATAGTCTCTGATCCCGTGCTCACGCTCAACCCTGGCGATGCCGAGGGAACTGCCGTGTACGAGTTGGTGTATACAAAGCTTTCTGACGACGAGGAGCGCACATGGACCATCGTTCTCGAGAACGGCTCGGTTGCGCCCACTGATTCCCAGCGCGTCATAGGCCGCATCACGCTGCGAGGCGTCCCTGGCGAGTCCGTTACCTTTGACGCCACAAAGGATGCCAAGGACTACGTTGACTACGAAAAGCTCAAGCCCACGGCATCGTGCGCAAAGACCTATGAGCACACCTTTGGCGTTGCGGACCTAGACGTCGAGCAGGTTGTGTACTTCGTTCCGACAGACTACGTTGAGCCTGAGGCCTACGATGTGACGGTCAACTACATCAACATAGCCACAGGCTCGGTCATCACGACCCAGACCTACACGGCAAGTCCCAGCATGCGCTCCGACCTAGAGATATCGAGCCCCGAGACCTTCTCGGCGGGAGGCGTTGAGTGGGTACGCCTGGACGGTCAGGAGCAACCCATTCGCCACGGCTTCTATTCGCCCAACCGCACCTATACCGTGTATTATCGCGACGTCAACGATGACCTTCACAAGACCACGGTAATTCGCTCGGTACGTGTTGAGTACAAGGACGTTGAGGGCAACACGTACACGCGTCCCACCACGGTGATCAACAACGGTACCACCTTTACTGACAACGGCGTCGTGGATGGTGGAACCACGCAGGAAGGCCAGACGACCCAAACCGCGAACGAGGGCACCACGACGACGACTGCCAGCGACGCCACCGATACCGGTCTGCAAACGGGCGCCAACCTGCGCTCGATTGAGGGTGATGACGGAACGACCTTGGTAGACGAGGACGGCACCGACCTTGCCACCACGCGAATAGAGGACGATGAGACGCCTTTGGCAGGGCCTGGGACCAATGAGGCGGCGGCATCCAGCAAGATTGCCACCACGCCCATGGTCGTGGCCGGCGGCCTGGGTGCCATGGCGGTTGCGGGCATCGTCCTATTCTTCATATTCAAGCGCCGTAGGCGTGGGACGGACGAGGCGTCAGACGACGGCCTCTCGGAATAGATGGTTGGGTGAGATAAAAGATGAAGACTAAGAAGCATGAAGCAAAGCGCGCCTTTAGCCTTAGGGAATTCGCTCGCAAGGCGTTGACCGTTCTCCTAACCATCTCCATGGTTACCATGAACACGCCCTTTGCGTATGCGGCCGAGGCACTCGACATTGCAGAAGACTCTAAAGTGGTTGAGCAGGGCACGATCGTGGAAGAGGGCACGGTTGGCGAGGAGCAGGACTCCAAAGACGCCGAGAAGTCAGACGATGGGCAGCTAGACGATGAGCTGCCAGACGTTGAGCCGGCGGAAGAGGAGCTGCAGAACGTGGAGCTTGATTCCACGGAGGACGAGCCCAGCGATGTTGCAAGTACCGTTTCAACACAAGCGAATGAGGACGCAAGCCAGACGGAGCCGATCGCCGAGATAGTCGAACTCGAGGACATAACACCAGACGGAGAGGTGGAGCTTTCCCTCGACTTCGCCCAGGCATACATAACCTATCAGGGCCAGATGATTGGCCTGCCCATGACGAGCATCAACGTCCCGGCCAACACCGACTTTAGGTTTAGCGCAGCGGCCGACGAGGGATGCACCCTTAGTGTGGTAAAGGCCACGCTCGCTGGGCACGAGACCGTGCTGGAGCCCGACGCGGAGGGCTTCTACACCATTCCGGCCGAGCAGGTCGTTGCCGGCATCTCTCTTTCGGTCAAGGCCGAGGGGGACCCCTTTGCCATCGAGACGAGCGCGGACGACATAGACGTACAGCGCAACGAGAAGAGCGAGTTTGAGTATGAGGACAAGTCCATCAAGGTGACGGCGACCCTCACCGACCCCAGTGCTCTTCCCGAAGGTGTTACGTTTAAGGTGACTCCCGTCACGCAGAAGTCCAAGGACTACAACTACGACGCATACATGGAGGCGCTCAACAATAGCGCGGGCGAAGAGAACAAGTACAACAGCACCAACACGCTGCTCTACGACGTTGCCTTCCTCATGCCTAAACTCGACGAGAAGGGCAAGCAGATAGCCGACGAGTGGGTGGAAGTACAGCTCGATTCTGGCCAGGTGCAGCTCAACATTGAGTTCAAGAAGGACCAGCTCAGCAACAAGCTGGGTACCGATGACCCCTCCGACATTGTGGTGACCCACCTTCCGCTCATCGACTCCGTGCGTAGTTCCGTGGACACCACCGCCGATGCCAAGAGCATCAGCGCGCAGGACGTGCTCGTGGAAGCTCCCGAGCAGTCGAGCGCTGACGTTCTTACGCAGTCCGTTGAGGTGAGCCTGGACAGCTTGTCGCTTCTTGCAGTCCGAAACACTGCGAGCGCAGAGGAGCCCCAGAACGCGGGACAAACCCAGGACGAAACGCAGGATGAGCCCGTGGCTCCTTCCATAAACGAGAGCACCAACCTGGCGGACTTCCTCACAAGCGCGACCTTCAACGCCCCGCAAAACCAAGATGGGACGTACGTTGTTACGCCCAACACCAATTATCAGTTTACCCTCACGTTTGCCGAGCGCTACAACACCGATGATACCCTGCAATTCCCCAACAGCAATGCAGACATGACCTATACCCTTCCTGCAGGCCTTGAGGTTGCCAACGGACATACGGGCTACTTTACCATCTCCGTAAAGGAAGGCGCCGACACTGTCTACAACATAACCAATAACACGTATAGCATCAACAACGGAATACTTAAGGTAAACCTCAATTCAGGGCATGAGTATTTCAGCAAGCTCGCCGCTGCACCTAATGCCCGGTTTACGCTTTCCTTTGAAGGCTCTGTCTCAAAGACTGCTGATAAGCTCTTGTTTGCCGATGGCATAGAGAAGGACATTGAGGTTGACGACTCCAACTCCGTAACGGTGCTCAAGAGCTCAAAGGTGGACCTAAACGGCAAAAAGGTTGCATACACCATTACCGTCCAATCCCGTGGCACCAGCAAGAATGTGCATGTGAAGGACACGATTTCCAGCACGACGAGCGGCCTGATATCGGGACTGAGCTCATTCTCAATAAAGTCCTCGGTTTCGAGCCACAACGTATCTTCCATAACTCCCACAATGGGTAACGGGCAGTTTGAGTACGTAATCCCACAGATGTCCGACGGAGAAGTGATAACGATTACGTACAACGCCACAATAGACCCCACCAAGCTTTCGGCTGATCAAAACAGTCGCTTTGTGGGCGTTACCAAAAACGAGGCAGAAGTGTGGAGCGATGGTGATCCCGAGCACGACACTGCACCCGTACAAACCACCATCGACTACACCCCAACGGTGATCAAAAACAAAGGAACCGTCATCGAAAGAAACGGGAAGAAGCAAACCATAAAATGGACCATCGATGCCAACAGTAGGCGCGTGGTCTCCATGGCCGGTACGACCATCACCGACACCATTGCCTCCGGCTCCCAAAGTATAATGAAGTACTCGGGCAGCGGCATTAAAGTAGAGGTCATTGACGCAGACAACAAGGTGGTTCGCACCGACAACGTTCCCTGGAGTCAGCTCGATGAGAAGACCGACACCACATGGACATACAGGGTTCCCGCATCCGATGCCGGAAAAGCATATAAGTACACCATTACCTATACCACCGAGGTAGACACAACGACCATACAAACAACCACAAACGTTGGCAACACCGTGAGGACGGGTGGTGGCAAGACATCAAGCAACTCTGGGTCAGTGACTCCAGTGGGCGGTGGCGTGACCGCTAAAAAGGAAGCCACAAACGTAGACCTCGAAAACATGCGGATCAGCTGGAAGGTTACGTTTAACGTGCCTGCCGACGGTCTTACTAAGGCAGCGTTTGGTGACACTTACCCTGCTCAGTGGGTGGATGGAGCCAACCGCGAAGAAAAGATAATACCTGGGTCCGTGCAAGTTACTGGTCTCATAAACAACGAGTACCTACGCATGAGGCAGAAGAGCGACACAATCTGGCTTACGCTTATAAAAGAATACAATGGGACCACCGCGCTTCCGACGTATGACCCCGAGACGCAATTGGGCTATGATGCCGAATCGCACGTGAGATACTACAAAAAGATTGCTAACATCAGCGAAGACCCAATCTCCACGTATGAGGTCGAGGGATGCGATCCGTCAAATCAGGAGCGCATCATAACGATCACCTTCGATACCGAGATCAATGACGTGTGGTATAACGCGAGCAAGACAGAGGAAGGGAAATACCTTCAGGACAAGCATATTAATAACGGCACACTTGAGGCCGATGGCTCCAAAATACAAGTAAGCGCCCAGGCGACGGTCATACCTCCCAGCGTAAAGAAGACGGGTACATATGTTGGGTCTCGTACCGTTAATGGTGCGCAGCTGCCCGTATACAAGTACGAGGTATCCTTCTCCGATGTGGAGTCCGACGACTTGGAGATTACCGACGACTTTGATACAAGCATCCTGGAGTATTACACGGGTACAGAAGGTGGTGTCAGCGACTGGGATTCCGGCTATGTGTTTTATGGAAATAAAGATAGCCAGCACTTACGTGGCGGCAAATTCAACGTAACGCTTACGGACACTGGCATAAAAATAACCACAAACGCGCAGTGTCTCCCCCGCAACGGAGAGCAATATTACGACATGTACAAGGTCGTGTATTACCTCACGGTTAAGGACGCAAGCGCGCTCAACAGGATAAAGTCACTGGCTGCTGCCAGTGACGGTGGCGTGTATAAGATTCACAACGCGGCGACGTTTAACGGAATCACGGGGGAAGCGGACGTAACCTATCAATACGAGGGACTCAAGAAGGAGCTTCTCAACGAATCCGAGCTCACAAAGACAAACGAGGACATTTGGCCGGAGTTTCGCATTACGCTGAACCCTGGAGCGGAGCTTCTAAACAAGGGCGAGCCCCTTACCATGACGGACACTGTTCAAAACCTCAACGTGGACATCACGTCCATTCGCGCCGAACCGAGCGAAGGCGTCACCTGGGACATGACGGGCAACACAGTAACATACAGTATTCCCGATGCCACTAAGGTCGTCATCACCTACCGGGCGCGCGTTGCCTTGAGTTCGTCTCCGACTCCTGGAACGACGCAGCACATCACCTTTAGCAACACTGCCGAGATGAAGGGCTACAGCGACAATGTGGAGCAGACGGCCGTGCGCAAAAACGAAGGCGCTGGCTCCGCGTCCATTGCTTCCATCAACCTCATGAAGTATGAGGCCGGTAACATGAAAAAGACGCTGCCTGGAGCAAAGTTCCAGCTCCAAGACGCGAATGGTAAACCCATACGCGACAAAGACAACAAACCGGTTGAGTTTGTTACCGACAGTAACGGCATGATAAACATCGAAGGTCACCTAGCGCAGCTTGGTTGGGCTATAAAAGAAGACACCACGTATCTTCTTGAAGAGCTTGAGGCGCCCGCTGGCTACATGCTTCCAGACTTTAAGTACAACTTTACGGTTGCTGGGAACGGTGTCGCAGACTATGAAAACTGGATCTATTATTCCGGTGACACCATGTCGGCAAAGAACTATCCCGGCACCGACGTTCGCGTCCTGAAGACATGGACGGACGG
>JAUMWL010000203.1 GCA_030529665.1 Coriobacteriales bacterium | reverse complement strand
CGACCTTAGCGCTTGCCCCGTGTGGCAAGCGCGTCAGGTGGGCAAATGTCGCAAGATGGTGGCACGCCCGTTCCCGGGGAGGGCTGTGCCGCTAAGCGGCGCAGCCCTCTCCGGGAACGGGCGTGCCACGGGTGTGCTAAGCTAAAGGCTGCAACTCAGACAAGCGGAATGGACGGGGTAAGAGATGCCAGGCAAGATGCCAGAGGTCTACGAGGGCGATCGCCCTTTCATTTTTGTGAGCTACGCGCACGCTGATTCCGATGCCGTGATACCCATAATCACCGATCTTGACGACGAGGGCTACCGTGTGTGGTACGACAAGGGCATACAAGCGTGCTCGACGTTTCCCGACTACATCGCCGACCACGTGCACGACTGCGAGTGCTTCCTCATGCTCATCTCTCACGCGTCGCTTGTCTCCGATTGGTGCAAGAACGAGGTCAACTACGCTATTATGTGTCGCAAGAAGATCTTGCCCGTATACCTTGAGGACGTGGAGCTGCCCCGTGGCTTGGAGATACAGCTTGGCACGGTGCAAGCGCTGTTTTGGTACGGATACAAAACCGACGCCGAGTTCAACGAGGCGCTATTTGCCGTGCCAATGTTGGACACGTGCCTCAAACCGGAAGGCAAACGTCGCAGGGGTGTAAAGCCGCGTATGCCTAAGCCGTAGCGTGCCACCCCTTTGACACGTGCTGACCAGCAGGATAAGGGGCTAGGCCATGGCTGAAATCGAACGCTACAACGGAGGCATCGAATACGCGAACAGCGGTGATTTATTTCTTGATGCGAAGACGATAATCGATTCGTCGCAACGGGCCGCGCACGGTGCCATAAACACGTTTCTGGTGGTGCGTAACTGGCTTTTGGGACGCCGCATCGTCGAAGAAGAGCTGGGCAACAGCACACGCTCCGAGCTATACGGACGCAAGGTAGTGCCAAAGCTTGCAAAGGAACTGACCGAGGAGTACGGGAAGGGCTACACGCGCACGAGCCTGTACCAGTACGTAAAGTTCTACCGGCTGTTTCCGGAGATTGTCCAGATGGCGTCTGGACAATCCTTGCCTCGTTTGAGTTGGTCGCATTACGTTGAGCTTCTCCGTGTGCAAAACCCGTCCGCACGCGCGTGGTACGAGATAGAGGCCGCGAGCCAGAGCTGGAGCGTCGAGGAGCTGTCGCGCAACATCTCCAGCCAGTATTGCGAGCGTATGCTCTCCAACTACGTCGAGCCTCCCCACAAGCACGCAATCGTTCCAAGCGCAGCGGCAGAGAGGGCGCGACGCCTCGCGTTCATCAAGAATCCGACCATCGTCGAGTTCCTGGGCCTGCCAAGCGACCCGCGCCTGCACGAGTCGGAGCTAGAGAGCGCCATTCTTGCAAACCTACAGCAGTTCCTGCTCGAGCTTGGCAAGGGATATGCGTTCGTGGCGCGGCAGCAGCACATCCGCACCGAATGGGCCGACTATTATTTAGACTTGGTCTTCTACAACTACATTCTGCGCTGCTTCGTGTTGATTGACCTCAAGACGAGCAAAATCACCCACCAGGACGTGGGGCAGATGGACATGTACGTGCGCATGTACGATGACCTCAAGCGAAACGAAGGCGACAATCCCACCTTGGGCATTGTGCTTTGTGCGGAGACCGACGAGGACATTGCGCGCTACTCGATGCTGCACGACAGTGACCAATTATTCATGAGCAAGTACAAGCTCTACCTTCCGGACGAGGAGGAGCTGAGGGCCGAGATCGAGGAACAGAAACGCATCGTCCGTGCGCAATACGAACAGTGACACGGAGGGGACTGTTCCTTGTTGATAGGGGACAGTCCCCCTCCGTGTCGTTAGGGTGGCACCCCTTTGACACACGAAGAAGATCCGCGCTACCCAAAGCACTCGCGCAAGAGTTCGTCGGTCATGCTGCGCAGCTCCGCTCCGGCGTGGTCATCGGTGAGCACGCGGTAGTCAAACCGCGCCCGCCCAAAGCGCGTGTTGTTCTGCGGCACAAACACGTGCTCCATAAACTCGCGCCTCTCCACAAAGCTTCGCTCGCGAGAATATCCCAGTCCCTTAGTCTCCACGATTAGAATCTTGTCAATCGACCCGCCGTCGCGCCGCACGATGAGGAAGTCCGGCGTGTACTTGCCCACCTTCTTCCACATGCTCCCCACCTTCTTAAAGCAATCGATGCGAAAGTCCGCCACGGCGTTGTCTCCGTTGTAGTAGACCTCCAGCCCTAGCTCCTTGATGGTTCCAAGCCCCATGACCATCTGGTAGAAGGTTTGTTCAAAGGGGCTGTCGAACCTGTACGGTATATATTGGTAGGTGTTCTCAACGGCGGGCGTGATTCCCTGGCTTGTTAGGATTCCGGCGGCGACCTCGGGCTGCCCGGCCGCCATGAGCGCGTCGTAGGCCGCCTGCAGGCTGCTTGGCAGCTGGGCCTCGTCGGCCGCGAGCACTTCTGCCTCGCGTTGCTGGTCGGGATAGAAGTTCTCGCGAGGCACGCCGTGCAAGGGCGTCAGGCTCTCCTCATCCACAAACGACGCGAAGGCGACGTCCTTGACTTCCTCTATGTCGATGCGTACCTCTCGGCGCGGGTAGAACAGGCTCCGCACGACCGAGCGCGCCTTTGGCTGGTCGCAACTGGGCCTATAGCAGGTCCCAACGCCCTCCACATCCTGGGTAAGCATGCCAAACAAAACGCGCAGCGTCGCTTCGCCCGTCTCGCTCGCCGCATACCGCTCTAGGCTCGCGGGCACCGGACCCGCCTCGCACAGCAAGTCGTGTTTCCACTTTCGGTAGCTTATGGGCGTCGCCCCTTGCCGCAGCACGGCACGCTCGTAGCTCGTGGCCGCGCCGCTAAAGTCCAGGTTCTCCACGGACTCGATGGACACGCTCACCCGGCTCGCGCGCGCCGCGTCCAGGATTCCCTGCTCGATGTCCGCCACCTCAAGCTCGCTTACCACCATCTCGCGTGAGAGCTCAAAGCGCACGTGGTCGATCCTGGGCAGTCCGAGCTTCTTCACGCGAGAATGGCGCACCACGCCCTCATCCACCGTCCCGGTCTGGAAGGTCTTGAGGTCGATGCGCTGCGTCTGCTTGAGCTGCCTCTCCAGGTGTAACGCGTTCTTGTCGTTGAGCACAATAAGGGCGGTCTGCGGCTCGCCGTGCACGACCTCGCGCAGGCACCTACAGCTCGTCTGCAGCACCATGTTTCTGCTGCAGTCGCCCTCCTGCGAGAGAATCACGCCCGCCAGGCTGCGACAGTCCCAACCCTCCTTGCCAATCTGCGCCAGAAGCACGATGCGCTTGCGCGAGAGGTCGCTGTCCAGCATGGCAAACTGCACGCCCCACTCGGGCGAGGTGGGGAACCTCTTGGAACCCGTGCCGCCGCGGTGATACTTGAGTACCAGCGTGTCCGGGTCCAGTCCGCGCTCGGTGAGCACCTGCGCCACGAGAGGAGCGACCTCCTCCTCAAGCTTGATCACGGTGCCGCAGAAAATGGCGAGCTTGGGTACCGTGCCGTTGGCGTAGGTCACGCACCCATAGTCGTCCAAAAAGCGTTCCACGCCCGCGCGGATTATCTGGTCGCTCGTGCCGTCCACGATCTTTACGGTCGGCCGCTTGAGGAAGTTGCCGATGCCTGCGGCCAGCGGGTAGTAGTTGACCACGTTGGCCATAAAGGCGGACCTAAACCCGCCGCCGTCGCCCAGCTCCACCTTGGCCTTGCGCTGCAGGTAGGGCGTTCCCGAGAAGCCCAGCACGCAGTTGACGTTACCCGTGGTCGTGGCCCAGCGGCTCACGACGGCGCGCAGCTTTATGTCGTCGTTCTGCGCGTGGTGCACCTCGTCTATTATGATGGCCAGTCCCGGTAGCTTGCCAATTATGTCGCGCAGCTCGTTCTCTATGCGGCCCGCCTCGTCCAGCTCGTCGTCGCCAAAGAGCCGCAGGTTGCCCGTCGAGTCGGTCTTGACGTTGCTGAGGATGACCTTCTCGGCGTTGGTTACGAGCACGAGGCCCCGCAGTGTTTGGAACGGCTGGTGGATGGCGACCTTTTGCACGTTGGGGTTCTTTGCGCGGTTGGACTTGCTCGCGCTTCTCTGTTCGTCCAGGACCTCGAAGCTCAGCGACGCGCGAAGCTCGCTCGCGGCAGGTTCAGGGATAACCCAGGACGGGTCGAACTCCCTTATGGTCTTTAGGCTGGGAATCACCGAGGATTTGAGACCGCTCGGTGCGAATACCACAAAGTTGCGCGCAAACGCGGTATTGGTGGGGTCGATGTGGCAGAAGTACAGGTCGAGGTAGATAAACGCGGCCATGAGGTAGGTCTTGCCGGCGCCCATGGGCAGGCTAA
>JAUMWL010000202.1 GCA_030529665.1 Coriobacteriales bacterium | reverse complement strand
GGCATTTCCGCAGTTCGAGGATGCGATAGTATCACCCGTTTGGTTGACTGTTAGATTTGCGTATCTCTGAACCTATGATATAAATGGTTTTCCGAGGCGTAAAAATTCGAGCTTTTTTATGCCAGGAAACAATGGGAAATAAGGAAGGAAAGCAAAATGAAGATCACCACGTTCAATCCGCTCATCATTACCAAGGACCCCGAGCCCACTATTCAGCTGTTCGAGGAGCTGGGGTTCAAGAGGCGTCACACCAAGGAGGGCATCGGCATTCATGGCGTTACGGATGTACGCATGAAGAATGACGAAGGATTCCATTTGGACATCGCACAGGGCGACAGCGAGTGGACCATGATTCGCATGAACGTACGCGACTTCGACGAGGCGATCGACTTCCTTTTGGCGCATGGGTTCAGGCGCGCAAGGCACGAGGCGGCCGACAAAACGATCGAGACTGAGTCGTCCAAGATTGCGATTATGGTGTCGCCTTCCGGCTACATCCTGTCGGTTTCCGAGCACATTAGGAAAAACGACTAGCCAACGAGCGAAATCCGCGTGCCAGGGGGACGGGGGAAGTGACACACTGTCTGGGGATAGTGTTTCACTTCCCCCGTCCCCCTGGCACGCTGCGATGACTCGTGACACGGCGTACCGCTCGATCATGAGCGCTCCTTGGCGTACAGGTCGACGCCGAGCATCTGTAAGAGGTACAGGGCCTTTCCCATCTCGGCCGTCTCCTTTCCGTTTTCCAGGTGCGAGAGTGAGTGGAGGTCGAGGACCGGCAAGGACAGGACGTTTTGGGCCAGGGGCTACTACGTCAGCACGGTCGGCCTTAACGAGGCCGTCATAAGGAAGTACGTAAGGGACCAGGAGGATGCGAGCAGGATAGCCGGCTAAGGCACCGCTGCCCGCGGCCCTGCCGCAACCGCAACATCGCAGCGAGAGCTGCGGACATCAAACCACCGGCTACGCCGGTGGTCCTGATTCCCACAGCAAGCTCTCGTTGCCAACGGTAAAGTTGCCTACCCACTCGCGCTTGTAGCCGCTGCTGCGTATGGGTACGGCAAGCAGGGTGTACGTGTTGTCGCCCACCGATATGGTGCGCCGTCCTACGGCCACGCCCACGGAATCGGTGAGCGTGTCAGACTGGCAGTATCCGTTGGTCTGCACGTTGCTAAAGCCCATGGCACTCAGCAGGTTCTTCATATTGTGACCCGTGTCGCCAATGTTGTCCTCGTATGGGTCGCCTGCCTCGCCAAACCAGCCGAAGGAGGACATGGCTAGCTGTGCGGAGAGCTCCGACAGATGTGTGCATCCCAAGAAGGACGAGCGCATAAAGCAGTCCTCGCGAAACGTAAACGTGTCCGCCACGTGTATGCTGTTGTCGATGGCGGTAGCGGTGGTAAAGCTGTACGTGCCTTCCACCACTTGGGGAGCGGGATACGCGAGCGCTTGGGTGGGTACAAGCTGCGCGCACAGCAAAACGCTCATGAGCCAACAAAGGAGCCTAGACGTCCGAGTTCTCATTCTTTCCCCCTATAAAACGTGAGGCCAATACATTCAACACTATATTACGATTCGGCAACGACGTCGCTTTAACGACAGACGGGGATGCCACCACCAGAGGTTACGAACCTCTTGGGATGGCATCCCCGCAGACAGCTATTTTGCGTTGAGGCTACTTCTTTACAAAGGCCTTTGCGTACGAACGGGTAACACCCTTAAAGGTCTTTGCAGGAGCCTTATCGCCCTTCTTTACCAATACGACCTGGATTGCGCCAACGTAGCGACCCATGCCTGTGGTACCTGCCTTCTGGCCGTTCTTGGCCCAGCCCATCCAGCCATAACCCTGCACGCGTACGCGATAGTACACGTCAAAGCTCTTCTTTAGCTTTCCATAGAGGCGAATCTGCACGGCATCGAGGCGCTGAGATTTCTTTTTTGTGCCGCTCACCTTGCCGTCGCGCACCCACGTGTTCTCCCAGCCCTTGTCCTGCAGGTGGGAGCGATACTCTATGCCGCCCGTTGTCTTTGAGCTTGAGAGGCTGATCTTTAGCGCTTCGAGGCGCAGCTTGCCGCTCTTCTTGCCAGCCACGGCCCCGCCCTTTGCGGCCTTGAGCCAGCCCTTGCTTTGCATGCGGGCACTGACCTTTGTTGACGGGACGGTCGTGGCATCCTTATTCCACTGGGCATAGAGGGTGACGACGGCCCCGTCCTTGGAGGCGAGGTTTACCACCTCCTGCTTGTTCTTGTAGGTGGTGCCGGAGCCGTCGGCCTTGCTGTTCCACCCGGCAAACAAGAAGCCCGCCTTGGTAAAGGCGTTTGCGGCGAGCTCCTGCTTGGTGCCATAGCTAAAGCTCTGCTTTGCCATGGACCCCTTGCCACCGTTGGCGTTAAAGGTTACGGCGTACTTGTTTGCCCTAAAGCTCGCGCATACCTTTACGGCTGAGTCGGGCATGGTAAAGCTGTTGTTCTTTATTGTGAGTCCGTTGGGAGAGACTACCGTCCACCCTGCAAAGGTATGTCCGGTCGTTGCCTTTGCCGTAAGGGCTATCTTGGTCCCATGTTTTGCCTTGGAGACGTTCGCAGACGCACTACCACCCGCCTTGGGCTCAGCCGTTACGGTTATGGAGTGAGAAGTGGCAACGGGCGTGGGGTCGATGACCGGCTCTTCGACAGCCACCTTGACCTTGCGCACCGCGCGCATCCATGCCAGATACTGCTCGCCCACGTGCGTTACCACAAAGATCTCCGAGTTGTTTAGCAAGGTGGATACGGTTACAAGGTGATAGTTAAAATCGTAACCCTTGGCACCAAACAACGTGTTGAACAGGATGGTCCTTAGCTGGGTCGGGTGAGCCGCGAGCGTGTCCACATATCCCGCGAGCTCGTTTGCGTAGGAATCGTTGTATGCGCGCTGTGCGCCGTCAACGATTGTGGGCCTAATCGCTTGGATGCCCTCAACAAGCATGGCATCGGATGCCTCGGCAAACGATGCAAACGAGCTGCCGTCGTCCTTCTTCAAGAGGCTTGGCAGCACGCGGCCAAGCGTGTCAACAAAACGAGTGTTATCGCTAAGACTTCCAAAGTCTATGCCCATGCTGCCAGAGACAAGCGAGAGTACGGTGTAAAGAGTGCTTCGCGCATCGCGGGAGGTCTCCCAAGCCTTCATGAAGTTTGCAAGCGTTTGCTTGAGTATCTGGCTGTTGTCTGCCTGCACTACAACGTCTATGTCTGGCTCGTCGGTTCCACCAAAAGAATCCTTGCTAAAGGCGTTCTCGTTTAGGAGGTTAACCAGCGTCTCTCCTACGATTTCTGCAAGTTGACGAATCTCCTCGTCG
Source organism: Coriobacteriales bacterium (assembly GCA_030529665.1). GTDB lineage: Bacteria > Actinomycetota > Coriobacteriia > Coriobacteriales > Atopobiaceae > RUG440. Next base: position 1,032 of record JAUMWL010000202.1, on the reverse strand, counting down.
GTGAGCTCATGGTCCTCAGTCGAGTCCTGTAGAAGATTGTCCGACAGACCTTCCGATGAGCTCTGCACGTCGACGACGAGTTCTAACGGGTCACTCGTTACCTCGATGCCATTGGACGAGTCCTGCTCGTCTGTTACCAGCTCCAAAAGATCATCGTCGGATTGGATCTGTACCTGGGCATCGGCCTTGGCTCCCGACTTGGGCTGGTATTTGGTTAACAGAAACAGAAGGAGGCTGACCTTGTCCTCGGGAACAGCCGCCGCGACCTTGTCGAGCAGGCTCTGCACGAGCTTGGTGTACTCGTGCGTATTGACGATTTTGCCAAGGGCCTTGAGGAAGTCACCGTCGGTGCTGAGCGTAATCGTGTCGCCGTACACATAGGACAAGGCGTCAGCAAGCACGATGGCGCATGCCTCAGCCTCGTTTTTTGCGCGGCCTTGGGCTTTGAGCTGGTCTGCCGCATATGACAGATAGCCATACAACAGGGCTTTAATGAGGGCGTCGTCTCCCTTGATCGCGGTGGCGATTCCGCCATCGATCACTTTGTCGTTCGTGAGGAAGAAGGTGCCCATGGCAGATTGCAGCACATCCTCGTACCCGCGAGAGACGTAGTCAGCGTTGGTGGGTTCGTCCTTGGCCAAGCCTGCCGCCCTAAACTCAAGGAACTCGCGCAGATTCTTGTCTCCTTTGCCGTTTGCAGATACAAACGTGAGGTCGTCCAAATTGAGGTTGTTGAGGTCTAGATTGAGCACATAGGGCTTGACCTGAGCAAACTGCGATGGGTCACCACCGTTTGTATATCTGCCGTACATCTCTCCATTAATGGCGGCGAGCTCTGCGGCCATATCCTGAGCGCTAACCACGCCGTCGCCATCCAGCGAGCAGCTCACGCCGTAGCGCGTAAAGCCCCAGGATGAGGGTGGTAGCAGGGGTATGAAATCGTATTCGTTTTGGTAGGTGTGTATGCCGCCATAGACGCTTGCGTCCGTTGGGTCGAGGGTGCCGGTTGCCGCGGAGGCGTAGGCCTTGCCC
>JAUMWL010000201.1 GCA_030529665.1 Coriobacteriales bacterium | reverse complement strand
TTTCGGTTTGGTACGGTCTACGCCATTGTGGCAAGGAACACGCGAGCGAGCACGTAGCCAATAAGACCACAACCCGGAAAGGTGAGCAGCCACGCCAAGAGCATGTCTTTCGCTATGCGCCAATTCACAGAGCGGGGGTTCTTTGCAGCTCCAGCGCCCATGATGGAGGCAGTCTTGGTGTGCGTGGTAGAGACGGGCAGGCCCCCAAGCGTCGCAGCGAGCAGGCTGACACCCGCCGTGAGCGAAGCCGCCGCGCCTTGGTATCGCTCCATCTGCACCATGTCGGAACCCACAGTACGCACGATCTTTGGTCCCCCGACCGCCGTGCCCGCCGCCATGAGAAGTGCGCATGCGAGCATGAGCCAAAGGGGGTAGCCGACATCTTCGCTCACCTTCAGGCCGATGGCGAGCTGCCTGGCGAGCATCGCGGTCGCAAGGAACTTCTGGCCGTCCTGCGCCCCGTGCATCAGTGCGCCGAACCCTGCACCGACGACCTGCAACCCTCCGAAGAGCCTATTGGCACGCCTCGGTTCGGCAAATGCCCACAGCTCGCGAATGAGCGCCGTGAGGCCAAACCCCATGGCGAATCCCGCCACCGTAGAGAGGACGAGCCCCCACAGGACCTTTTGCCACTCCGCCCAGTTGATTCCACCTATGCCACCCTGTAACGCTATGGCGGCGCCGGTGAGACCAGCGATGAGCGCATGACTTTCACTCGTGGGGATGCCAAACATCCACGCCACGGATGCCCACACCACGATTCCCACCATTGCCGCGCAAAGGGCAATAAGGGCAGCGCGGGAGTCCCCGCCAAAGTCCACCATGTTCTCAATGGTGGCGGCAACGGCGGTGGAGACAACGGCGGATCCAACAAGGCCGGCAAAGTTGCAGGCCGCCGCCATGCAAACGGCACCCCTAAACGTTATGGACCTTGTTCCCACCGCCTCGGCGATTGCGTTTGCCGCGTCGGTGGCCCCGTTCACGAAGATCGTCCCTGCCACCAGAAGCATGCTCAGAGTCAACAGTGGATTGGCGAGCATGCTCTGTACGAACTCGACAAACGACTCCATGGGAGGTTCCTCTCTCCTGGACGGACAAACTGGATGACTGGCATCCCCTTGACCCATACTAGGCAGCGAGCCACCTCCGCAATGACAACGCGATGTGAACCGACGTGACACCAACGTGAACTCTTGTCAGCAGCTACACGCGCTCCATATCGCGAATTTAAAATCAAAGAGCATTGGGCCAGTCAAAACGAAGCGCAAGAGGAAGGGACTCCGCATGCCGAGCATTCTTCTTATCGAAGACGATCGCACCATTCAGATGGCGCTTGAGTTTGCCCTCACACGTGCGGGCTACGGGGTAAGCGTCGCCGGCGACGGAGAGGCAGGGCTCGATGCCGCTCGCAGGTGCGATCCCGATCTCGTGCTGTTGGACGTAATGCTTCCTCGTCGATCAGGCTTGGATGTTGCCCGTGCGCTGCGTGCGGAGGGGTTCGACACCCCCATCATCATGCTCACCGCGCTCGATCAAGAGGAAGACAAGGTCGCCGGGCTCGACGCTGGCGCCGACGACTACGTTACCAAGCCCTTCTCCACGGCCGAACTCCTTGCCCGCGTGCGCGCTCACCTGCGCAGGATACGCACGAGGGACAAACTGCCAGCAATCATAGAGTCGGGTGCGCTGCGCATCGACACAGACGCAGCCCGAGTTTTAGTGGAGGGAAAGCCCTTGCGTCTGCGGGGCAAGGAATACGCGCTGCTCGTTGCGCTTGCAAGCCGCGAGGGGTCTTTGTGCACGAGGCAGTGGCTTTCAGAGCGCGTGTGGGGCGAGGTGTTTTTGCCCACTTCGCGTACGCTCGACACGCATGTACGTCGCCTACGTCGAGCAATCGACACTGATGGCTGGACCTACATCCACACCGAGCGCGGAATGGGGTATAGGTTTGAGGCGGTGTGCACAGAAAGCACGGTGCCTGGAGGCAACGCACGTAACGAGGACGCACGATGACGGAGACTGGTCGCGTCCATGGTTGGCGACGCTGGATGTTTGGCGGGTACGTGCTGGTTGCCGCCGTGTTGGTTGCGGTGTGGGGCTACTCCATCGTCGTGCCAATCGGCAGTCTTATAGAGCAGCGTATGAAAGAGGGCATGGCATCGGTTGCCAACGCAGCCGCCGTCGCACTACAGACGAGCGATCTTCCCGCCTCGGACGTGCTCGGACGCATTGCCGCCACAGACGATCTGCGCCTGACGCTCATAGCGTCCGACGGCACGGTACTTGCCGAGAGCATCGAGGACGATGCGGCCATGCAAAACCACGCAAACCGTCCCGAATTCATGGAAGCCATCTTGGGCGAGGAGGGAAGCGATCGACGCGTATCTGAGACGGATGGCACCGAGTACCTGTACGTGGCGGTTTCCTGCACCTACCAAGACGAGCTGGCGGTAGTGCGCGTATCACGCACTATGGAGCAGGTAAACGCGCTAAAGACCAACTACCTGTGGACAAGCCTCGGGCTATTAGCCTGTGCCCTTATCGTCGCTCTGGCCGCTGCATGGTTTTCCTTTCGGCGTGCGCGGGGTCCCGTCAGAAAGCTCGAGAGCGTACGCACCGACTTTGTGGCCAACGCGAGCCACGAGCTCAAGACTCCCGTTGCAGGCATTCGCCTACTGGCCGATTCCATTGGGCAGGCATCGGCCGACAGAGACTTCAACATGGTCGAGGCCCTTTGCGGCAGGCTTGAAAGCGAGTCGGAACGTCTGCAAATCCTTGTGGGCGACCTTATGGACCTCTCCCGTCTGGAGGATAGAGGCCGTGCGCCCGCGACGGGAGTCTCATGCGACATCGGTGCCGTAGCTGCGACGTCGGTAGAGGCGCATCGGGTACGAGCCGAGGAGACAGGTCTTCGACTCACGCTGCATGACGGGCTTCCATCCGGCACGCACGCGGCCATCTCGGCAACTGACGCCACGCTGGTGTGCGACAACCTCATTGCCAACGCGCTAGCCTATACAGAGCGTGGGTCAGTTGACGTGTCGCTTGTAGCCAAAGACGACGATGTGGTTCTGAGCGTGCACGACACGGGCATCGGCATTGCCTATGTCGACCAAGAGCGCGTTTTCGAGCGGTTCTACCGCGTGGACACGGCACGTTCGCGCGAGAGTGGTGGCACGGGCCTGGGACTCTCGCTCGTGCGTCACGCCGTCGAGCGGGCCAACGGCGTGGTGGAGCTCGTGAGCGAACCAGAACACGGAAGCACCTTCACTGTCACGCTCCACAAGCAGAGGACAGGATAGCCCATGAGTGAGTGAGAGCTGCACGCGCCGCGAGATCTGGCCCCCTTGAGCAGGAAGGCCATCGGGCGCCGAGGCTGGTGCCCACGAAGGATATGAGTATCCCCTGTATAACGGACAGCGGCATGGAGCTCCTATCCCCTCATGGCGCCCGTCATCATGCTGACGAAGCCATAGGTGGTGCCGGGAAAGCTGAAGATCATGCGTCCCAGGTTGGACGCCGCGAGACTCATGTTGGCGTCCTCGAGAAGATTGGCAGTGGCTGTTGCAGGTTACAAGAATATCATCTCTCATTTATCCCCTAATATTGGTATAATTTGGGCATATATGAAAGGAGAGAATTATGCAGATGGTCCCCGTCAAGGAGCTCAAGGACTCCGTGAGGATTTCCCGGCTTTGCCATGAGTCTGGAGAGCCGGTGCACGTGACGAAGAACGGCTATGCCGACATGGTCATCATGAGCGCCGAGGTCTTCGAGGAGATGGAGGCCCAGGCTCGGGCTGGCCGCACCGTCGCACTTGTGCAGGAGGGCATCGACGCTGTCGCCCGGGGCGAGTGCCGCGACGCCTTCGAGGCCGTCTCGTCGCTCAGGAGCAAGTATGGCCTATAGGGTCCAGGTCGCGGGCCCGGCCGAGCGGGACCTCGACAGGGCAGTCGACTACCTCGTGAACGTCCTCGGCGCCCCCGGCGCCGCCATGTCCCTGCTCGACCGCTACGAGGAGGTGCTCGGGCTGCTAACCGACAATCCCCGCCTGTTCGGCGTCGACTTCGACGTGAGCGAGGCTGTCGGACTGCAGGTCCGTCGTTGCATGGCAAGAGGATACGAGATCTACTATCTCGTTGACGACGAGCGCGAGGTCGTCTCTGTAATTGCATTTATACACGGGTCGCGTGACGCCGTCCCAATTGTCGGGAAGAGAATCTAGCGCCCGTCTTTCGACCAGTCAGTGGACGCATCTGGCGCTCATTTGACTACGAATCATAAGGTCGGGGGTTCGAATCCCTCACGGCGCACCAGTAAATACGAGCTCCCCACCACGGGGAGCTTTTTTGTTAGGAAACGTCACGGGGATTCGAACCCG
>JAUMWL010000061.1:8639-15455 GCA_030529665.1 Coriobacteriales bacterium | reverse complement strand
GTGGGGGCCGAATGCGCCGTTGGGATCGCGTTTGGATAAAGAGAACACCATGCGTCCAAGAACGCCTGCACGGACTGCGGGTTATGGCATGCGTCCACCAGCACCAGAGGGTCTGTGCGCAATATGTCAAATCGTCCCGGCGTACGACACTCTCGCACCGACGCACGTAGAGCGTCGACGTTTAGCGTGCGACCCAAGAAAACCTGCGACAAGACCAAGGCGCAGGCTATGTTTTGCGCCTGATACCTGGGCTTTGGGGCTTGGAGGTCTGTGTACGTGGCAATCGTCGTGCAGACCGAAACCCTAAGGGCGCCTTTGTCTTGAGCCAGCATCTCAGCCTTATAGATGGCGTCCACGTTTTTCGCACCAGCGCTATCCTCGCCCACGATTACGGGCTCTACCTGCTGTTCCGCGCATCGGCGCTCAAACACCTCTGCGACCTCTGGGTCACTTTGCGTACCGGGTCCAAGCACGCACGCCCTTCCCGCCTGTATGACGGCAGCCTTGTTTTGCGCGATTTGCGCAAGCGTGGTACCAAGAATCCTGGTATGGTCCAGACCAATGCCGGTGACCCCCACCGTGTTGATGGAGCGAACAGCGGAGGTGGCGTCCCATTGTCCACCCATGCCAGCCTCCAGCACGGCAACGTCCACTCCCCTGCGACAAAACACAAGCACAGCCGCAACAGTGAGCAGGTCAAACTCGGTAAGCGGCAACTCCGACAAACCCAGCTCTTCTCGGCGGGCGTTGACCCTCTGCCCTGCCTGCCATGCATCTATTACCGCAGACGAAAGCTCAACCTCATCTATAGTCTGACCCTCAACCTCAATCTGGTCGAGGTAATCCATGAGCATGGGGCTGAGGTAGAGACCTACCTTAAGCCCTTCTCCCGCAAGAATCGCCGCCGTATAGCGTGCCGTGGAGGTCTTGCCGTTGGTACCCGCCACCTGTATGGCCCTAAACGCCAAGTCTGGGTCGCCCAGCTCGCGAAGCATCTGTTGCACCGGTTCAAGCGACGGGTCGATTCCCTTGGCTTGTGCATTTCTTAAGATAGTTCTGTAATCCAGATTCGATGTCTCGCACATGTGCGCACCCCTAAACCATTACCCTACTTTTTGTCAACAACCTTGCTCCGCTCGTCCGACAATACGCTGTACGCCACAAAAGGCAGTAGCGCAACAAAAATGATCGTAGGTACCCATATGGGGGAGCTGTCGGGTGGAAATATGGAGAGGACCGTAAGGAACAGGCCAAGAGCCGGTATGAACTGTTGGTTGATGGTCTTTGCAAACAAATAGCGCGTGTCGCGTCGCACTTCCACCGTCATTCCGATGCCATCAAGACACAGCTCGTTCCTTAAGACCGCTGGCATACCCACAATTACGTCGAGGTTCTCGGTCTCGCTCATGGCGTTCATCTGGGCGATCTTCTCTTCGTTGTCGATTGCCATCACGCGCACCGACACGGACCGCAAGCCGTACGACACAACCACCTGGTCCATGACCTCAATACCCAAAAGCGACATGGCATCTTGGGAAAGACGTATTATGCGACGATCCTCATCCACGTCGTAGGGTCGCCCCACGCGATGGATGCTGCCCGCCTGCCCCAGATAGCGATCGCACAGCCTGACGAGCATTTTCTTGAACCCGGACAACGGCTTACCTTGGTGAATGCGCGGAGCTCCCACCGGCGTATCGACCAACGGGGAGATGTGCACTTCGTCAAACCCCGCTGCCTTGAGCGCCTTCCAGACCTCAAGACCCGTCTCGTAGTCCAGCGCCTCGTTAAGCTTGCCGTCCGTGTAATAGGCGGCAACGACATCCTTGGTCTTCTGGCTCATTCCAGGGTCGCCGATCCGCGCTTGCCACCAAGGCGAGAGCAGATAAGGCGCATGGAGGCCCAACAACGTACGCTGCTGCCTGCTAAGCTTAATGCTGTGCGAGCTTCCCGACCCATGCGTTCTTGTGGGCCCGAGGTCAAAGCTCGTGGTTGGCACTACCAAGCTGTAGCCCGTGGCAGGACAAGTTATTTGGTGATATGCAAAGTTGGCGTTTACTTGCGCGAGGTCCTTTTGGCCCAATAACACCTTGCGATCGGCAATGGATTCCAGCTGCTGCATTAAAACGTGGTCGAATACCATCTCGTCGTGGCACCACAACGCCACACCGTCACCGACCTTAAACCCCAAGCGCATGCTAGCGTGGGCGGATACCCTCGCAGACGCCTCGTCGCATTCCTGCGCAGCGCTGTCCTCGCGCAGGCGCACCTCTATTGCCACGCCTGAGCGCACATTAAGAACGATGGCATGGGTCTCCTGCGCTATGCCCTGCTGGGCCATCCACGTGGGGTTGAGAAACACGACGTCAAAGGGCTCAGGCGTCCGCGTATAAGGAGCACATATGGTGGCACAAAGAGGATCGCCATAAGAGGAGCGCAACAAGCTGTCAACCGTAAGCGCAAAGCCCCTCAGCCACGTCGCCTGGGCCTCCACGTCACCAGCGCCGAGACGCACTACCAGCTCATCGCCCGCAACCACACACGTATTCACGTCCTCGCAAAGCGTTGCCAAGCAATCCACAAGTCTCTTTGCCTGGGGCTGCGCGGATTCTCCCACGCAAATCTGCTGGATGTCGCACGTATCGCACGCCTCATCCTGTATAGGCGCAAGCTCCATCCGTATGCGTTGCCGAGCCTCGGACGTTGGCGTCCCCACCAGCGCAACACGACCCGCCAGGGACTCCAGCGCATGAGCAAACGTCAACGACGTGTACATAAGGCGGCCCTGCCCCGCCCAATACCCTATCTCCTTCATCGCACCGCCCTCTCCTCAAGACTTTGGACGATGTGCGCCAAAGCGTCGTACACCCTCCATGGGGCGAAGCCCTCGTATCCCTGCGTAAGGTACCTGCTGTTTATCTCCACCTGCACGGCAGGAATGCCGCAGGTCAACGCCGTGCTCGCCGCCACGGTCTGTGGCTTTCTGGCGGCAAAGGGCTCGTCCACGAACACCTTGCCAAACCCCTGCAAGACAAACTCTTCCACCATGAGCGCGGTCATCCAATCCTGTCCAACAAGGTTGTTACCGTCCGCCGTCCCAAGGTCGATGTCCACGTCACGCACGGGGCTAAGCTGATGCAAATCGAGCAGATACTTGCAGCCACAAGAGCGTATGGCGTCATGCACGGCATCGCGGTACTCGCTCCTGTGGTCCCAGTTTGGATCATTGCCCCGGGATGACGTGTAGGCATACGAACACCCCAGTTCCTCGCCCAACATTATGGCAAGTACTCCCGACCCCGGCTCTGCCGTCTTTGCCTGCCCGTCTCGTATGTGCTCGAAGGCGTGAGGTGCCGAGAGGAACACAGAGCCATTGCCCTTGCAAAGCACAAACGCAGATTCCACGGGCCTCCCCACACGTTCGTTCAACTCTTTATATGTGGCAAGAAAGCAGCCTCGTTCGCTACCCTTCATAGACACCCTCCCTGCGATTGCACGGTTTACCCGAGCGCTTTCTTACAAGCCCCACCACATGGGACAAGTGCTCGTGCACCGCGTCGATGGATGTGTTGGCATAGAGCATGCGCGAGCCCACCACATCCTCGATCTCGTTAAACAGCAGTCGTCCGTTGGCGTCGAACAAGAAGTCAATCCCGTAGTAGCCATCACCCAAGGCCTGGGAGATTTTGTCCACCAGCCGAGCCTCCGCCGCGCTGAGCTCATAGCGCGACGCCGCGCCACCCAAACAGTAGTTGCTCAAAAACGCCCCTATCGGCGCCGTGCGAAGCATGCAGGCGAGCACGCGACCGCCCAGCACGTATACACGCAGGTCTTTTCCCTCCACGGGAGAAACGCGTTGGCAGAGCCACGCCGACTCGGTTCCCAGAGCTATGTGAGCTTGCGCAAACGCACGCAGCTGCTCCGCGTTGCAAACCTTTTGCACCCCCGCCCCACCATGGCCACCACGTGGCTTTATGACCAAAGGATAGCCCATGCGCCCAACGGCACCGCGCGAGAGTCGATGCGCTTCCAGATGCGGTATGCCCAGATCCCGGGCGAACTCGTAGCTCGCGAGCTTGTCGTTGGCAATGATGCCTATGCGCGAGCTGTTGGCCACAACGACGCCCCTTTGCTCCAACCAGTACCGAAGCGAGGTATTCTCGCACCGAAAGATGGCAAAGTCTGGCAAGGGCAGTCGCGCGTCCGCCGAGCTAAGAAATGGAGGCTCGTCTGCAATGACAACAACCTTGAGCTCGATGCCGCGCTCCTTGCACCACGTCTTGTGCATGCGCGCATAGGCGGCATTGCGCTCCAGGCGCTCGGGGGTATATACGAGCCAGCCGCGCACGCCTACCCCTCACTGGCCTTTTGCACGGCGTGGTCCAGTATGAAATCGGCCACGTTTATGCCGGTTGCATGGTATAGATTAACAAAGTGGGCGTTTGAGTTGACCTCGCAAACAACAGGCTCGTCGTCCTTGCCAAACAGAAGGTCTACTCCCGCAAAGTCCAGCCCGAGCGCCTGACACGTGCGCAATGCCACGTCAACCTGCTCGGATGTTGGATCCCAAGGCCGTGCGACTCCCCCGTTGGTTATGTTTGCTCTAAAGTCTTCTTTTGACACGCGCTCCATGGCGGCGACCACCTGGTTGCCCACCACCTGTAGGCGCACGTCGTGACCAGCGCTGGTGGAGACGAACTCCTGGCATAGAGAGGGTCTGCTCTCCATGCCATCCAATATGTGGGCGATGTCGCTCGCAGAGCGCGCCAGATGCACCTGGGCGCCAAACGAGCCAAAGCACTCCTTTACCACGGTGGGCAATCCCAGCGTCTGTGCCACGACCGAGGGGAACTCCGTCGCTCCCCACTCCTGCGCGTGGAACGTCTTTGGCGTAAGTATGGTGGCAGGCTGCGGCACGTTGGCGCACAGAAGCTCCAAATACGTGAGGGCCTTGTCGTCGCAGGTGGCGATGGCATGCGCGCTGTTGATGCAGAGACACCCTGCAAGCTCGAGGGCCTTACAGAGCCGCACGTCCTTATCCCAAAAGAGCACAAAGTCCGGTTTTGCGCACGAGAGCTGACCGCCAGCAAGCAACGGTGCCACCTGCAGGGTAGACAAGCGCACAAGCTCGACGCCACAGCGCTTGGCGGATTGCTCAAGAAACGCATACAGCTCCAAGAACTTATGCGTCTGCGTGAAGCCGTTAACGACCAGCCAGCCCTTCATGTTTACCTCGCTGCCTCGGCTTGGGTTCAGAAGGAAGCGGTGAGTGGAAAGGGAGTACCCCTTTCCACTCACGCGGTTGCCGTGCGCTCGGCCGCCTCCACCACGTGCTTGGCAAGCACTGCGGTGGTTACCGCGCCAACGCCTCCAGGCACGGGCGTGATTGCACCAACTACAGGCTCCACCTCGGCAAACGAAACGTCACCCACGAGCTTTTGCGCATCCTCGTCCCAGTTGATGCCCACGTCCAACACACACTGTCCTTCGCGAACGGCATCGGCGCCAATGGTGCCATTGTGACCCGCAGCCACGACCAGTATGTCGGCGCCTTTGCACACGCTGCCCAAGTCGCGCGTGCGCGTGTGACACATGGTTACGGTGGCGTTCTTTGCCTGCAGCATCATGGACACCGGCTTGCCGATCACGAGCGAGCGGCCCACCACGCACACGTTGGCACCTTCCAGCTCAAATCCGTAGTGCTCCAGCATAAGGATGCAGGCCTCGGCCGTGCACGGAGGAAATCCCAGCGCCTGGTTGGCAAACACCCCAAAGAGCGACTGGTCAGTGGCGCAGTCAACGTCCTTGCGTGCATCGAGAGCCGCGCAAATGGCTGCCTCGTCAATGGTCTTGGGCAGCGGACGCAGCAGCAGGCATCCATGGATGGAGTCGTCAGTGTTGATCTGCTCAATTACCTCCATAAGCTCCGCCTGGCTGCACGTGGCTGGCAGCACGAACGACCGTACCGCTATGCCTATGTTTGCGCAGCGCTTCTTTGCGCCTCGCTCGTAGGCAAGGTCGTCATCCCGCTCGCCCACACGCACGATGGCAAGCGTGGGGACAATGCCCTTCTTGCCCAGCGCCTCCACGCGCGCCGCAAGGTCTTCGGATATAGCACGCGCAACAGGCGCGCCCTTTAACAACTCGGCCATGATGCACTACCTTTCGCGTATGGTGGCCATTACCGTTTGTGCGCACTCCTGCGCACGGGTTGCATACTCGTTAAGCATCGAGCCTACCTCAGCCTCGGTCGCACGCACGAAGTCCTTGTCCGTAAGCGTCTTTGTGTTTACGAACACGTTTACCGCCGCAGACTCCAAGGCCGCGCGGGCAAGCAGCGCACCGCACGCCACGTCCGACAAGAGCATGCGGGAGCCCTTTTGCCGCATCTCCTCAAGCAGCTCGATGGCAGCACAAACCTGGCGCATCATCTCCAAGGGTGCCGCACACGCACGCTTGGTCGCCTCCTCCAGCACCTCGGCCCGCCTGGGGTCGTCACGAGGTATGGCATAGGCCCGGCTTAGCGGCTCAAACGCCTCCGCGTCCTTGTCCACGAGCTCGAGCAAGCGCGTGCGCACCTCTTCGCCCTTCTTTAGCATGGCTTGTATGTCTTCCTCCACGGCCGCATAGGTCTTTTTTCCCGTGGTGAAGTTGCCCACCATGGAGCACAGCGCCACGGCCAGTGCGCCAACGTACGCCGCCGCCCCGCCACCTCCGGGCACGGGCTCCTTTGCCGCCAGCACCCGCGCAAAGTCCTCGCACGACCTGTCTATGAGCTTCTGTTGCATGCATCCCCCTTATTCCATGTGGCACACC
>JAUMWL010000061.1:6521-8539 GCA_030529665.1 Coriobacteriales bacterium | reverse complement strand
CACCGATAGGCAGTCTAGAACAGGCCTATGATGCGGCCGTCGTCCGTAACGTCAATCTGCTCGGCAGCGGGCACCTTGGGCAGGCCGGGCATGGTCATTATGTTGCCCGTGAGCGCCACCACAAATCCGGCGCCTGCACTGACGCGCAGCTCGCGCACATGGATTCGGAACCCGCGCGGCGCGGCGAGCAGCGTTTGGTCATCGGAGAACGAGTACTGCGTCTTTGCCACGCACACGGGGAGCTTGTCAAAGCCATTCTCCTTTATTTGCTGCAACTGGCGCAGAGCCACGCGGTCGTAGTCAACGCCTTCCGCATGGTATACCTTGGTTGCCAGGTTATCGAGCTTTACCCGCACCGAATCCTCTACGTCGTAGGCAAAGCGCAGGGACGTGGGCTCCTGGCATAGGCGCACGACCTCGTCCGCGAGCTCGCGACCACCCTCGCCGCCCTTCTCCCAAACGCGCGAGATGGTTGCACGCACGCCAAGCTCCTCGCACCGACTCCGCACAAGATCAAGCTCCTCCTGCGTGTCGGAGGGAAACGCGTTTATGGCCACCACCACGGGCAGGCCATACACCTCCCGCATGTTGCTTACGTGCTGGAGCAGGTTGGGCATGCCCGCTTCCAGGGCCTCCACGTTGGGGGTCGTGAGCTCTGCGCGTGGAAGGCCACCGTTGTACTTGAGCGCTCGCACCGTGGCGACCACCACGACGGCATTGGGGACAAGACCGGTGGCTCGGCACTTTATGTCTATGAACTTCTCGGCACCCAAGTCGGCACCAAAACCAGCCTCGGTAATCACGTAATCGGCCATCTTCATGGCCGTAGTTGTGGCAACGACCGAGTTGCAGCCGTGCGCGATGTTTGCAAACGGACCACCATGCACAAAGGCGGGGTTGTTCTCCAGTGTCTGCACGAGGTTGGGATTAAAGGCGTCCTTGAGAAGCGCCGCCATGGCACCCTGCGCACGGATGTCGGCAACGGTTACCGGCTTCATGTTGTAGGTGTAGGCCACCACCATGCGACCAAGGCGCTCCTTGAGGTCCCTCAAACACGTTGCCAAACAAAAGGCGGCCATGACCTCGGACGCAACGGTTATGTCAAAGCCGTCCTGCCTAAGCATGCCGTCGTTTACGCCGCCCAAGCCATCCACCACGTTGCGCAGCTGACGATCGTTCATGTCCATACAACGACGCCATGTTATACGGCGAGGATCTATGTCGAGCTCGTTTCCCTGCTTTATGTGATTGTCCAGCATGGCCGCGCACAGGTTGTTCGCCGCGCCAATGGCGTGCAGGTCGCCGGTAAAGTGGAGGTTTATGTCTTCCATGGGAACCACTTGAGCATAGCCGCCACCTGCGGCTCCGCCCTTTATGCCAAAAACCGGACCCAGCGACGGCTCGCGCAAGCACAGCATGGTCTTGCGTCCCGTGAGGTTCATGGCGTCGGCAAGACCAACCGACGTGGTCGTCTTTCCCTCTCCCGCAGGCGTGGGGTTGATGGCCGTCACAAGAATGAGCTTTGCCCTGTTTGGCAGGTCTCGCATGGTGTTTACGTTTACCTTTGCCTTGTACTTGCCGTAGTGCTCAAGCTGATCCTCGCTGAGGCCTGCCTTTGCAGCAACGTGCGAGATGGGCTCCATCTGGGCCTCTTGGGCTATCTGGATGTCGCTCTTGGTGTTTGACATGCGATTCCTCCCTGCAATGTGTGACGCAGTCACCCATTATATAGCAGGCAGGCACCTCTTTACTCACTCAGACAGATAATAGTTCATGGCCGTGTGGGTGGACTCGTCCTCCTCGAACCCAATCGACTTGTAGAGGTTGTATCCCATGGCCGTGGCGCGAAGCTCCAGCCTGTCGAGTCCCAGCTCATGCGCCTGGCAGATGATGTTTGCCATGAGCTGGCGGGCTATCCCCCGCTTTCTGTATGTGGGATCCACGTACACGTTAAAGATCGATCCCGTGAGGCCATGCACAAACGCCACGCTCGCGGGCTTTTGCACCACAAGAAGCCA
>JAUMWL010000061.1:3152-6421 GCA_030529665.1 Coriobacteriales bacterium | reverse complement strand
GGACCCGCCCCCGTTTGCCTGCAATCTAGCAGAGGCTCACCTTACAGAATAGGATTGCCCGTGGTAAACGCAGCGGCAAAGGTAGTGGAGGCACCCTTGTAGTTGGCGCCAGGAGCCTTGGAGCCCTTCTTCAGAACGACGACCTGAATAGCCTCGGCACGACGGTTCTCGTGGACGGTACCGGCCTTAGCGCCGTTCTTTGCCCAACCCATCCAACCGTAATTCCTTACGTGGAGACGGTAGTACACGTCGTAGTACTTGGCCATCTTGCCATACAGGCGAATCTGAACAGCCTCGAGGCGACGACCCTCGCCCTTGGTGCCCGAGAACTCGCCGTCGCGCTGCCAGGACTTGAGCCAGTCGATGTCGCGGAGGTGGCTGCGGTACTCAATGCCACCGGCGTAAGGCTGGTTGTCAAGGCTCAGGGACAGGCCCACGGCCTCGATGCGACGTCCCTCACCGGTGGTGCCGGCGATTCCACCGTTGGATGCAGCGGCCATGTCGCCAAGGTCACGTGCGTGAACGATGTAGGAGTCGCCAACCGTCTTGGGAGCCGTAACGATGAGCTTGCCCTTCTTGTACTTAATCTTGTAGTTGCTGGACTTCAGCCCAGAGGGCGTGATCTTGTACGTTCCAGCATAGGAGCCCTTCTCGTATCCGCCGTAATCGTAGGCAAGCTTGCCAGTAAGGACAGACTTGGTCTCGCCATTTACGAAGCCGTCGTAGGTAACGCCAGCGTTCTTGGGGGCGGAGCCAAACTTGATGGTCTTGTCCTTTGCGGTGACGGTAAGGGTCGCCTTGGTGATCTTTGCGGTGGTGCTGGTCTGGTTGCCATCCTTGGCAAGGACGTAGTTCTTGGCGGAGGAACCAGTGAGCTTGAGGTTGGAGATGTCAACCTGGCGCGTGCCAACGTTCTTGCTGGCAAAGACGCCCTTTGCGGTTACGCCAAGCTCGTCGCCCTTAACGATGTTGCCAAACTTGACGCCATCAAAGACGAGCGTAGCCTTGGTGGTTCCGTCGTAGGTCTTGTTCTTGGCGGTGATGCCAGAGACGGTAACCTCGCGCTTGGTGATGGTAAAGGTGGCGGTGCCAAACTCCACCTGGTAGTTGCCCTGCTGCTCGACGCCGTCGGTGCGGATGGTGTACTTGCCAACGTCCTCGCCCTCGTCGCGCGTGCGGCTGTAGACGATGGTGTCGCCATCAAGGATGCCCTCAACGGTTACGTTGATGAACGGGTCCTTGTCGCCATAGATCTTCTGGTTGTCGGCAGGGGTGACCTTAACGGCCTTGCGGGTGATGCTTGCCTTGGTCCTGTACTGGGAGTTGAGGACGTCAACCTTGTAGTTCTCGGCATCGGTGCCGTCAATTACGACTGTCTCGATCTCGACGTTCTTCTTCAGGCCGGCGTCCTTGTCCTCAAACTCGCCCTTGGCGTCAACGACCTTGAAGTCGTCGCCGTCAATGAGTCCGTTGAATTTTGCGTTTTCAACAGAGAGCTCCGCATCCACGGTGCCGTCGTAAACCTTGTCAGAAGCGGTGATGCCGTCAAAGGTGACCGTCTTGGGAGCAACGGTGAGCTTGCCAGCGGTGGTGCCCACGGCGTAGTTGCCCTGGGTGGTCTCGCACTCAACAACGATGGGATACTCGCCAACCTTGAGGTTGCCGGAGCTGCTGAGGTCGCTGTCCTCGTAGACAGCCTTTACGGTGTAGGTAAGGGTGTCGCCATTGAGGGTGCCCTCAACCGTTGCCGTAAAGTCGGGCAGCTTGTCACCATAGGTGATCTGCTCGTCCTTGGCGGTAATGGTGGCAGCCTTCTCGTTGATGGTGAGCTTGCCAGGGGTGAAGCCCGAGATTATGTAATTGCCCTGCTCAACGTCCTGTATCTTGGCCTCGATGGCATACTCGCCCACCTGCTCGCCGGCCTCACGCTCAAGAGTGTATGTGATCTGTTCGCCAGCAACAAGACCGTACGCGGTAGACGTAAGCTCGGGATCGGGCTGTCCGAATTCCTTTGCCTTGTTGTCAACCACGATGTTGACTTGCTTGGGATTGATGGTAAAGGTTCCGGTTTCGCACTTAACAACATAGTTGCCCTGCTCGGCATCAGCCTCGACGCTAATCTTGTAGGTACCGACGTTCTTGCCCTGTTCACGAGAGAGCTTGTACTTAATGACGGACTCTGAATCGTTGTTGACAAGACCATCAACGGTTGCCTGGAGCGTGGGCTCAGCACCATTGTAGACCTTCTCGGCATCCTTGGGCGTGATGGTAACCTTGGCGGGGTTCACGGTAAGCGTGGCGTTCTCCACGGTAACGTTGTAGTTGCCGGTGGTATCGGTGCTGGTAACGGTGATGTCGTACGTACCGATGTTGTCGCCCTTGGTGTAAGCGCAGTTCACCTCGTATGCGGTGAAGCCATCCACGCTAGCGGTTGCCTCGTACTGAGGAGCGTCGCCACCATAGGTGATGGTTGCATCCTTGGCGGTTACGGTAACGTCCATGGGCTTTACGGTAAGCGTGCCGTTCTGGGTCGTGACGTTGTAGTTACCAGACGTGTCGGTGCTTTCCACCTTGATCTTGTAGGTACCAGCGTTGTCGCCCTGCTTGTAGTCGCAGCTGACCGTGTAGGCATCGAAGCCGTCCACGTTGCTCTTTGCGGTGTAGGTGGGAGCCTCGTCACCAAAGGTGATGGTGATGTCATCGGCCGTTACGGTAACGTCCTTGGGGTCGATCGTCAGAACGCCGTTCTCAAACGTTACGTGATAGTTGGTCTGGTACTCGTCGCCAGTGGCACGGATGTAGTAGCTACCAACCTTCTCGCCGTCTTCGGTTCCAACCCAGTCGCGAGTGAGCGTGTAGCTGAGCGTTTCGCCGTTGATGGTGCCCGTTACCTTAGCGGTAAGCTCGGGGTCGGCTTCGCCAAAGGCCTTGGTCTTGTTCTCGGCCTTAACCGTGGCTTCCTTTTGCGTGATGGTGAGGTAGTTCTTTACGTAACTTACAATGTAGTTACCCTGGAAGAATTCGTAGTCGCACTTGATCTCGTACTCGCCTACGTTCGTTCCGTTCTCACGGGTGAGCTTGTACTTGATGAGGTCTTCGCTCTCGCCTTCAACAAGACCGGTAACCACTGCGGTAAGTGTGGGATCTGCGTCGCCGTAGGTCTTTTCCTGCTTGTCGGCAGTGATCGTTACCTCGGCATAGTAGATGTCGGCGGTCGTCTCGACCTGGCATTTGTCCTTTTGGAGCTCATAGTTACCGGCATCCTTGCC
>JAUMWL010000061.1:0-3052 GCA_030529665.1 Coriobacteriales bacterium | reverse complement strand
AGGAGCTTCGCACGCTGGACCTTAATGAGGTAGTTACCCTTAACGGTACCTGCGCCGCCGTTGTAGAGGTTATTATCCTCAGAATCAAAGGCGTTAATCCAATAGGTGTCGGGTTCGGTACCACCATTGCGCTTAAGCGTGTATTCGATGGTATCTTCACCAATAAGGCCCTCAACGGTTGAGGTAAACTCGGGGTCTTCCTCACCGTAGTCCTTTTCCTTTGCATCAATCTTAATGGTAGCGGTTGCGACCTTTACCTCAAAGTCGTCCGTGGCGGTGTACGTATCCCACTTGCCCTCATACGTGGCCTTGAGCTCGTACTTGCCGGCATCGGTAGGCAGTCCCTCGGTGTACTCGAACTCCGCCTCGGGGTCCTCATCGTCAGCCTTTGCCCTGTAGGAGTAGACAACGCCTTCGGTAACGACCTCGCCTTCCAGCTTGGTCTCGGGAGTAGCCTGATCCTCGCCGTACGTCCAGTCGTCAATCGAGGTAGTGAGCGTAAGCACAGGAGGCTTGATCTCGTAGGTAGCGGTGTCGTTGGAGTCAACGAGCAGGTAGTTGCCGCTGATGTTTTTGCCCTCTTCATTGGCGGTAACGACGACCGTGTAGGTGCCGGGGTCGGTAGGCTCCTTGGAAATGTCTTGCGCGTTGCCATTGGAGTCCTTGATCTCGGAGGTGTAACCCACCTTGCGCTCCAGCTCCTCGCCGGTCGCGTTTACCGTGATCGTGGCGCTGGGGGTTTTCTTCGATCCATCGTAGTTGTAGGAGGTGCTGGACAGCTTAACCGTTACATCAGTCGCGAGGCTGAGCGTCTTGCGAGTGATCTCGAACTCGGCGGGCTCGCTCTCGAGGTCGTCGTTGTACTTGGCGATGACCTTGTACTTGCCAATCTCCGTGGGCTGCTCGTCGGACCACTCCGCGCCCTCCTCGGCGTCGGCGGCCTGGTACCCGAAGGTCACGCCCTCGGTTACCTCCTCGCCGTCGAGCTTGGCGGTGGGGTTGTGCTCCTCGGTGTCGCCGTACTCCCACTCCTCGTCGATCTCGACCGTGAGCGTCTGCTTCTCCAGAATGTTGAAGTCTGCGGACGCTTCGGCCACGTTGTAGTCATCGGTCTCGGTGGTGCGAACGCCGATCTTGTACGAACCAGCTGCGGTGGGAGGCTTTGAGCTCCACTTGGCACCTTGCTCAGTGGACTTGTAGTAGACCTTGTACGCAACACCTTCGGGTACGCCGTCGATTTTGGGCTCGTTAGGCTCGTCGCCCTCGTACCAGTCATCGATGGTCACCTTGACGTCGGGGGTGGTCTTCTCCTTAGGAAGAACATCGAAGCGCGCGCGCACCTGGGTGACCTTGTAGTTGCCGATGATGGTGGGCTCTTCGCCGTCCTGGTAGGATACGAGCTGCGTGAACTCTGCGTCAGCGTACGCGTTGATCCAGTAGCCGTTGCCCTCCTCGGTCACAGTGTCGTCCCCGTTGCGCTTGAGGTAGTACTCGAGCTTGTCGCCTTCTGCCTCGCCCTCGACGGTGGCCCTGAGCTCGGGGTCTGTCTCACCCACGTGCTTCTGCTTTGCCTCGATGGTGATGGTGGCCGTGGCGTAGTCGATGGTGAACTCGGCCTTGCCGCCCGTGGAGACCTCGCCATAGCCCTCGCCTGCGGGCAGGGTGGCCTTGATGCGGTACTTGCCGGGCGTGGTCGGCTTCTCATCCGTCCAGTCGCCCCACGTGTTGGTTTCCTCGTCGTATGCGCGGTACTGGTAGGTGATGGTGCTCTCGTCGACCGTTACGCCCTCGGGGACGTCCTTCACCGTGGGCACGGGATCGTTTGCCGCCTCGCCGTAGGTCCAGCCGTCGATCTTTACGCCGAGCTTTACGTTCGCAGGAAGAATCGTAAAGCGCGCGGGGACCATGGTGACCTTGTAGTTGCCGATGACGGTTGGGTTGGCGGCATCGATGGACACGAGCTGCGTGAACTCTGCGTCAGCGTACGCGTTGATCCAGTAGCCTTTGCCCTCCTCGGTGACGGCATCGCCCGGGTTGCGCTTGAGGTAGTACTCGAGCTTGTCGCCTTCTGCCTCGCCCTCGACGGTGGCCCTGAGCTCGGGGTCTGTCTCACCCACGTGCTTCTGCTTTGCCTCGATGGTGATGGTGGCCGTGGCGTAGTCGATGGTGAACTCGGCCTTGCCGCCCGTGGAGACCTCGCCATAGCCCTCGCCTGCGGGCAGGGTGGCCTTGATGCGGTACTTGCCGGGCGTGGTCGGCTTCTCATCCGTCCAGTCGCCCCACGTGTTGGTTTCCTCGTCGTATGCGCGGTACTGGTAGGTGATGGTGCTCTCGTCGACCGTTACGCCCTCGGGGACGTCCTTCACCGTGGGCACGGGATCGTTTGCCGCCTCGCCGTAGGTCCAGCCGTCGATCTTTACGCCGAGCTTTACTTGGGCCTTCTCAAGAATCTTGAAGTTGACCTTCTTCTCTGCCGCATTGTAGGTTTCGGTCTGGGTAGTTTGAACACTCATCTTGTATGAGCCAGCCTGGGTGGGAACTTCCTTGCTCCAGGTGCCACCAGCAACGTTCTTGTAGAGAATCGTGTACTCAAACTCTACATCGGAAGGTTCAATCGCAACTTGAGGTTGGCTGGGCTCTTCGCCCTCGTACCAATCATCGATGCTAGCCGTGATCGTGGGGGTGATAGGCTCAGGCGTCTCCTTTATGGTGAAGTTCTTGGTGGTGCCGGTGGTGGGGAACAGATAGTTGGCTGCCGCATCAACTTCTGCGAGAGAAGCGCGTGCAACATAATCACCATTCTCTGTTGGTTTGTCGGTGGACCACTCATCGGTGCCCGACTTTGCGTACTCGGTGATGATGTCGCCGGCAGTGAGCTTGCCGTCAACGTTCGTTGCACCGCTTACCTTGTAAACAGGACCCTGGCCTTCTCCGGTGTACTCGTACTCAACCGGGTCGTCAGCCGGCTCCCAGTAGCCCGTAAGCTGAGCTTTGGAGATGGTGTAGCCAAAGGCACCGGAGTCTCCCCAATACTTGGAGCCCTCCTTTGCAG
>JAUMWL010000200.1 GCA_030529665.1 Coriobacteriales bacterium | reverse complement strand
CTCGAGCCCGTCAGGCGCGGCGTGTACCGCGTGGCGGCGGCCCCCTCCTTCCGCGGGGAGGACGTGTACGCCACGTGGCTAGCCCTCGACCCGCCGACGCCCGCCTACGAGCGGCCCGCCGACGGCACCGGCCCCACGGCGTCGCTCAACACCGCCGCATGGCTGCTCGGCCTGGGCGAGCTCAGGCCCGAGCCGATGGCATTCTCCTGCCCGCGCAGGAGGCAGAGCCGCGACACCAGCGTCAGGTTCGCCAGGCGCGAGCTGTCGCCCTCGGACGTCACCGTCGCCGGCGGAATCCCCTGCACGACACCGAGGCGCACGGTCCTCGACCTCATCGACGCGGGTGAGGACCTGGGCCGGGTCGCCGCCGTGCTTCGCGACGCAGAGGCCAGGGGCACGTGCGCCGGCATCGAGGGCGACATGGACGCACGAGCGAGGGGGTGCGGGTTCCCGAACGGCCTCGCGCTCTACGACTACCTGAGGGGATGATGGGGTTGGAGATGACATACGCCACGCCCGCGGCCTACGACTCGCCAAGACTGTATTTGAAAGCATGTATGATTGTTCCGCCAAACCTATGACCATGCCAGGGGGTGCTGCATGCGTGCGACCCAATCGAACCAGGACAATGTCGAGCTAGTCGACGCCTTAATCGCAAACTGGGAGGACGAGACCGTCGAGTTCAAGGAGGCGAGCAGGGACTTCGATACCGACAGGATGGGCAGGTACGTCTCCGCACTTTGCAATGAGGCGAACCTTGCCGGCACCGACTCCGCCTGGCTCGTGTTCGGGGTGCGGAACAAGACACGCGAGGTCGTCGGAACCGAGTACCGCAACAACAAGGAGCGCCTTGAGTCGACCAAGCTCCAAATGTTCAACGGGACCATCCCCAACATCGCGCTGAGGGGCATCCGGGAGGTCGACCACCCCGGCGGGCGCGTCGTCGTGTTCGAGATCCCCCCTGCGCCGCAGGGCGTGCCGATATCCTGGAAGGGCCACTTCTACGCGAGGGTCGGAGAGAACCTCGAACCGCTCTCCATGGAGAAGGTCGACGCGATTAGGGCCGAGGAATCCATGTTCGACTGGACCGCCCAGGTCGTCCCAGACGCAGAGCTGTCGGACCTTTCGCCCGAGGCCATCACGGAGGCGCGGCGGGCGTTCAAGGAGAAGAACAGCCCGAGGATCACGCCGGAGACCGTGGACGGCTGGTCCGACAAAGAGTTCCTCTCGCACCTCGGTATCGCGAGCAGGCGCGGCATAACGCGGGCAGCGATACTGCTGCTCGGCAAGCCGGAGTCCTCCTACCTGCTCAACCCGCACCCGGCGGAGATCACGTGGAGGCTCATGGAGGAGGAGCGCGCCTACGAGCACTTCACCATACCGTTCGTGCTCAGCACCACCGAGCTCTACGGACGCATCCGCAACTACAAGCTGAGGCTACTGCCTCCGGGCGAGCTCATCCAGCGGGAGGTCGAGAAGTACGAGCAGGGTACGGTGCTCGAGGCCATCCACAACTGCGTAGCACACCAGGAATACAGCCAGCATGCTCGCATCGCCGTGTACGAGCATGCCGATCGCCTCGAGTTCGTGAGCCAGGGATCCTTCTTCGAGGGAGAGCCCGACGAGTACGCCATCGACCCACACATGCCCAGAAGGTACCGCAACACGACTCTCGTCATGGCCATGACGGAGCTGGGGATGATCGACCATCTCGGCTACGGCATCGAGAAGATGAATCGCTCCCAGGCAAGGCGCTACCTGCCGCTGCCCGAGTACGACCTCTCGGATCCGTCAGCGGTGAGGCTCACCATCTGGGGAAGCGTTGTGGACGAGGCCTACACCCATGCGCTCATGAGCCACACCGACCTCCCCTTCGACGAGGTGATGGCGCTTGACCGTATCCAGAAGGGGCATCCCGTCTCCGACGAGGTGCTGAGGAGGCTCAGGAGAAAGAAGCTCGTCGAGGGGAGGAGGCCACACCTCAGGGTCTCCGCCTCGGTCGCGGATGCGACGGGCACCAAGGTCGACTACCTCGAGCGGCGGGGGCAGACGGACGAGTGGTACATGGCCCTCATCAACGACCGGATCAGAGAAATCGGGCCCCTGGCCAAGGCTGAAATTGTCGACCTCATCCGCCCCTACATGCCGTCAGGCGCAACGGAGAAGCAGTGTGCCAACAAGGTCGACAACCTCATGCGAAAGATGAAGCGTGAGTATGGTGCCGAGCCCATAGTGCTGAATGGAAAGCGCGTATGGAGTCTCACGTAAGCATTGTCCAATTTACGTGAGATTACGGGTCGCTTACGTGTGCCGCATGACAAAGGCGAGGGTGTTTCGGCAGGTAAATGGCCCATCCTGCCTTGTTTGGATTACGTGAGAAACGTGCCGGTACGTCCGAGGCGGCACGCTCGCCTCACTCAATGGGTGCCATCTGCTGCGAAACAGCGGTGCCTGCTCGGGGCGCTGTCCTCACGTCGAAGGACAGTCTCCCGTGCTCCCGATGACGGCATATTTGTCCTCGGGTCCCGCCACATGCTCCCTAAAACTCGAAGACCCGTATACGTTGCTCACTGCCATGGCCCCTCCTCGTCGAACAGCCTTCCAGCTCGCCCGTCACCCCCTCGTCCGCAAGTCCTGCGAGCGATGTTGCGAGCGATACGTCGTCCACCGCGCCGAGTCCGGCCACGAGCAGGTCGTAGCGCCACACAACCACTCGGCGCCTGCTACCTACCCGTCGACGAAACCGGGGGGAATTCAAATTAGGCCCCGCGCCCTCCCCAGACGCCAGCGTCTCCCGCGAATGGGACCATTCGTCGCTGCGTTGGCGCAAAGGCCAGAAGCCATCCGCGAGGCACACCACGAAGCGACGGACGAGTAGCGAACCTCGCCAGCGCGAGAGCTAGCGTCGGCCGGACATCGCCCCTTTCCCTTTCCGATGCCCCTGCGGATCTCGCCTGCAGGGGCACTTTTCAGATTGACGCAACCTGATCCACATCCCCTCCATAAGCTTTCATGTCTTCTCCACATGCCCTTGCCCAGGCCGCCGTCTGTCCCCACGCGTCCCCCTGTGTCCCCACGTGTCCCCGTCCGAATACCCGAACAAAGCGTACCGGCTAAATTGCATCATTATTCAAACCTATAAGGTGCCGTCGGAGACGCTGTAGGACGGCATGTGCCGCCTGTGCTACCCTTGGTTTCACAAGTATTAGTGCCATCTAGCTGGCCTTTCTCTCGCCATGCCTCTTGGCTTTTCCAATGGCTGAGGTTTCGCGAGGTCGGCGTATCGGCTTAGGGAGTGACGTTTCATGCAAACCGCGAAGATCGACTACAGCCTGCCAGCAGAGGTGATCGTCACGCTGCTGCCCCCCATGCTCACCGTGAGGCAGGCGGAGGGGACGGGCGTCGCGAGCGCGCGCATGCTCCGCAAGATGTGCGCCGCCGGCGACATCAGGGCCACGAAGGTGGGGTCCGACTGGCGCATAGCCCGCGACCCGTTCTTCAGGCAGTTCGGCCTGGTCGACCACTAGTGACCGTCTTGCAATCACCAATGCGTCTGGAGCATACTATGCGAGTCATATTCGTCGCTGGAGCGAAACTCGAAAGGCGTGTCGTCGGCAAGCGCGCCATGCTTCGGCAGGACCACGGTGCGGGAGCCCGTCTTTGGGCACAACCGGTTCGTAGCTCGCGCCCATACCATCGGGCATCAAGCGACGAATGTCTGCCGCCGGGGGCAGACAAGGCCACTATCGGAGGGCCTGAGCGCAGAGTCACCTCGCTCCTCCGACACGCGGAGAGTACCGCACGAAATCCAAAAGCATCACACTCCCATAGCGCACGCCGCGCGACGACAAGCGTGTCACGATGCCCCCCTCTCCAGACGCCTCGAGAACGTGGCCTCCGCACGAACGGAGGTAGCAGTGAGTAGCAAACACGCAGCTGAAACGAAACAGACTGAGACAGAGACCGAGAGCGGGCCGGAGACGCTCGCATCCGTCGTCGCGAAGATTGGGGAGGTCCTCGACGAAATCAGGGCGCTCCTCTTCAGCATCCGGATGCAGTCGCCGTGGATCACCCAGAGGGAGGCAGAACGCTACCTGCGCTGCAAAAGCGGCGCGTTGTCTGAGGCCATCCGAACCGGCGAGCTGCCCACATATCGAAGGACGCAAACCTCGACCGTCCTCATCAACGTGCACGAGCTGAACGCCTGGGTGGCCAGGGCCTGGATCGTGCGCCCGGACACGGAAGTGGGGGTCAGCCGAGCATGACGAGAGACGTGACAGGCGGCGTGCCCGCCGCCATGGGATGCCCTCCCCACCCACCAGACGCGACCAGCAGGGACTGGTTCGTCGTGGAAGTCTACGAGTGGATGTGGCGAGACGACGGCCTGGCCTTGAGGCCGGGCGCCGAGC
>JAUMWL010000199.1 GCA_030529665.1 Coriobacteriales bacterium | reverse complement strand
ATGATCGCGTTCATGGGCGTGCGGATTTCGTGGCTCATGGAGCTGAGGAAGGCGGTCTTTGCGGCGTTGGCCTCCTCCGCTCGGGTGAGCGCATCCGCAAGTGCGCGATTCTGCTCCATTGCGTCTCGCGTCTCGCGGTCAACGTTCGAGAAGCCCGCACCGATCGCATGCACAATGTGGTCGTCGCGCTCCTCGATGCGGCGCACGCCTGCGATTCGCAGCATCTCGTACTGCTCAACGCCGTTGATAACGGCCAGGTAGCGATACGAGATCATGGCCTCGCTTGCCAGCCCCTCGCGAATGTTCTCCGGCTCAATAAACCGAAGGAAGCCGTCCCTGTCCGGCTCGGCGACGCAGTGCTCTGCATACTCTGCAAAGCCCTGCTTAAAGGGGAACTCCTTTCCACCCCACATCCTGTCGGGCATTGCCGCCGACGCCCTAAAGCACACGCACTCGTCCTTGTCCAGGTCGGCGTAGTAGACGCTCCGGTAGTCTGCAGCCATGGCGGTAATGAGGCCGTCCCTGCTCTTGATCTCTCCCAGCGCTTGGTCAAGATGCGCCGTTGCGTCAAAGCTGTCGCGTGCCACGGACTGAAGCACGTGGTAGACGTCTTCTATCTCGTCGTCCGTGTGAATGTCGAGAGCATCCAAAAGCTGGATGTTACGCCGACGGTCCTCCTCCGTGTCGTAGGCAAAGCTTCCGGCGCATCGGGACAGCTCGTCAATGGGATGCGTAATGCGCTTTCGCACAAATAGGATGTCCAGCACAAGCACGACTGCAGCAATCCCGAGCAGCGTGAGCGAGAGGCCCCAGGTAAAGGCCGTGTCCGCATCCGCAAGATGGTCCATGGAAAAGTCAACGCAAGCAGTACAGGCGTACCTTCCGTCGCTACGAAAGATCGGGCGGGTATAGGTGTACAGGTACCCGTCGTTCTCGGTGAGCTCCGAGTAGCCTTCAATCTGCTCGCCGGCCATCACCTCGCTTAGGTGAGAGACAAAGGGTTCTTCCATCTGGTCGAGCGACCAGAGCGAGCCAACGTCGTATCCCTCTCCGTTTTCCCACCATTCCGCGTCGAGGTCCACAACAACGTGCGCCCCGTCCTCCTCAAAGCGATAGACATACAGGTACAAGATGTCGGGATAGTTATCCCTCAGCGTGTAGAGGTAGTCCACCATGTCCTGGTACTCTGGGAGGCTGGTGCCCTTTTGCATGTACTCGTCCACTTTGTCGCCGTCAAAGGCGTTTGCCATGAGTTGGGTTACTCCCTCACCCATGCGGGCGTACTGGTCGGTCATGCGGTTGCGAAAACGCATGTGCACCAGGGGGACCATAACGCCCATTATGATCACCATGCTTATTGCAAAGAGCAAAGGCAGCCTAAAGGACAATGATCTCAACGTGCGCTTTTTCATATATACCCCCCTGACGCGGCTGCGTCTACAGCCAAATGCAAATGGAGTTTTGGCCATCCGTCGTTTGATGCTGCATTTGCGACGAGATGCCCTTGAGTACCGCAAGCGCCATCTGGTCCTCCGTGTGCTCAAGGTCGATGGGCTTGCCTCCGTACCGCACGATGACCTGTGTTCCCTCTGCTTCGGAGTACTCAACCTCAAACAACAGGTTCGTCTCGCTCAGCTTTGGCAGAAGAATCTGGTTTACCAGTTCCTCAAACACCAGCTGAATATGCGTGGCCATCTTTGCGGGGATCTGATTCTTGCTGCAGTACTCTACTATGCGACCGCTGGCACCAAGAAAATCGTAGTTTAGGTCGTCGATCGTAATCTCGAGCACCTTTAGCTGCCTCATAAACCTACGAGTGAGCTCTTTTTCGGGATGGTCGAACACCTTGCTCGTGGGACCGTCCTCGTAGATGCCGCCTTGGTCCATGTAGAACACGCGATTGGAGATGGAGCGGGCAAAGCGCATCTCGTGCGTAACGATCATCATCGTTCTTCCGGCCTTGGCAAGGTTCCTTATGGCTGCCTCGACCTCCGCGACCATGGTGGGGTCGAGGGCGCTCGTAGGCTCGTCAAAGAGTATGACCTCGGGATCCATAGCCAAGGCCCTGGCTATGGCAATGCGCTGCTTTTGTCCGCCAGACATCTCATCCGGATACTTGAGGGCCAGGTTAAGGAGCCCCACCGTCTTTAGCAGCTCCACACCGCGGTCGTACGCCTCTTGCTTGCTCCTTGCCAGGATGTCCATCTGCGGACGCATGACGTTCTCGATTGCTGTGAGGTGCCCAAACAGGTTGAACGACTGAAAAACCATGCCCACCTTTTGCCGCAGACGGTTCACGTCGTAGCCGGCGCCTAGGATCTCCTCGCCGTCCACCCTAATGCTTCCCGACGTGGGCCTCTCCAAGAGGTTGATGCAGCGCAGCAACGTTGACTTGCCGGTTCCGGAAGGGCCGATCACCGCAATAATGTCGCCGTCATGGATGGTTGCAGTTACATCCTCAAGCGGCGTGACGTCGGGGTAGGACTTCCTTAGGTGGCTAATCTCAATCATGTGTCTGCACCCCCTCCAAAACCTTCTTTGGGCTGCGGTTCCTTGGATTGATGTGCCTCGTAACGCGGGCTATTATCCAAATGAGGACGGCTGCCAGCACAAAGTAGATAACGGTTATGGCAATCAACGGAAAGAATGCCTCGTACGTGCGGCTTCGTACGATATCACCCATCTTTGTGAGGTCTTGGACAGCAATGTATCCCACAACCGCGGTCGCCTTGAGGAGCGAGACCACCTGTCCTCGATAGGTTGGCATAAAGTGAATCGCCGCCTGTGGCAAGATCATGCAAAAGAAGGCCTTGCGGTCCGTGTAGCCCAGGGCATAGGCGGCCTCCGTCTGTCCCTTGTCCACGGCGTTTACTCCCGAGCGCAGCATGCCAAACATCGCGGCACCAAAAATGAGGCTAAAGGCAACGATCGAGACGGCGAGCCCGCTTAGGTCCGTGTTGCCAAAGACGATGTAGAACAGGACCATCAACAGCACCACCACCGGCATGCCATTAATGAGCCAAACGAACGCACCGGCAATTCTGTTGGCAACAACGTTTCCGCCCCTGCATGCAAGGTATGCCGCAAACCCCAAAAGCGTACCAAGGGCAATGGACAAGACCGTTATGAGCAGCGTGTTGCCAATGCCTTCCACAAACAGCTTCCAACGGCTCTCGCGCAAGAACGTCTTCTCGAAGCTCTCCTTGAGGGAGGACAAGAACCCTGCGCCAGCAGACGCATCTTTCTTTAGGACGCCGATGACGGACCCACCCTCATAGGTGGGATCCGAGAACAGCACGCTTTCGGCTCGCTCTTCCGTATACACCACACCACCGGCTGCAAAGTCGCTCTTGCCCGAGGTGATCGAGGGGATAATCGCGCCAAAGTCCATGTTCTCCAGCTTGATTGCGTATCCCCGTGCCTTGCCAAAGCGGTAGGCCATGTCGATGTCTATTCCTGCGGGCTCGTTGTTCTTCACAAACTCAAACGGGGTCAAGGTGAGGTCTGCCGCCATGTGGAGGGTTCCGTTTGTGGCAGGCAGTCCCCCTAGGTCCGGAACGACCTTCTTTGACTCGTCGGATCCCGTCCAGATTTGCGTGACCTCATCGTACTCGCCGCTTGCCTTGGCCTCTTTCAAAAAAACGTTGTACTCGTCGCGGAGCTGCTGGCCTTTGTCCGTCTTTGCAAAGATGGCCGAGGCGTTCATGCCGCTCGCGAGTGGTTCCTCTATGTATGTTAGGGCCGGTTCTTCGGCCATCATGTACTCAATGAGGATGTCCGAGTCCGCAATGGCGTCGACCTTGTTCGACTTGAGTGCGTTTAGCATGTCGGGACTGGTGGAGAAATAGAAGAACGTTGCGTTGGGAAAGCGTTCCTCGGCCTGCACGGCCTGTATGCTTCCCGTCGTCACGCCGATTCTCTTGTCCTCGATTTGGGAGAGGCTCGTGTAGACGCCCTCGTCGCTGCGAGAGGCATCGCCCTTGCCATTTTGAGCCGGGTCGCAACCACTGAGCGTGAGCATTGTGACAAGAACCATCAAAGTGCAGATTAGCTTGTTTGGGCCATTCATAATGCCATTCCAATTCGCCTGTGCTGACTACATATAGAATAACGCATCCTCGGCCTTGTAGTACATGCGACACATGGGGGAGGGTGCACTATTTTGCACTATGCGAGCCTTGCATTTTTAAACCCCCGCTCACCGCGCGTACTGCGCAAACGTTTGAAACCCGAGGCAGGTTTTCTCACATGGGCAATAAGGTGCCCTGTATCTCCGCAGGTGGGATGGGGTGCCAATAAGACCCCGTAAAAACGGATGCCGTAAAACCAAACATTTGCCGAGTTCGCGCGATGAAGGGGCCTCCCTAGATGCAAGGAGATGCGAACCGGGCTTGCCACACCATGTGGAGCCGAGTGGCAATAGGCC
>JAUMWL010000060.1:14294-15696 GCA_030529665.1 Coriobacteriales bacterium | reverse complement strand
GCCTCGCCAAACCAAAAGCCAGCACGCGTACAACCAAATCCCCTCGCCAAACGCAGTCACTATGGGTGCCAAAAAACGCATGGGACTTTACGCGTGCGAACTGTGGCCTGCGTTCCTATTTGTGATGTCATTCAAACATGTATACTTTAGCCATAAAGTTTGCAAACGTTTGCAGCGTACGGCTCGGGGCAAAGGGGAAGGACGGGTGCGACTACCATGGAAAGAATCAAGACATTGATCCCTCCCGTCCTGTGCGTGGCACCCATTGCT
The DNA here is from genome assembly GCA_030529665.1 of Coriobacteriales bacterium. GTDB lineage: Bacteria > Actinomycetota > Coriobacteriia > Coriobacteriales > Atopobiaceae > RUG440. The sequence continues at coordinate 15,426 of JAUMWL010000060.1, read as the reverse complement.
CTGCTTGTCTTGCTACAAGGTGGCTTTTTTGCATTGCCAACCTGTGTGGTTGGCGTGCTCAGTTGTGTGGTGGGTACGGTGGCGTGGATGCGTTCGTCTGCGCGCAAGCAAGAGGTCCCTGTCTATGCGCTGCTTCTCGCTGCTCTTGCAGTTGCGTATGCGATAAGCGCCTTTGCAACGGGAGCTACACTTACGACGTTAGGCGAGGCGGGGGCATGGGCTGCTTGTGCGGGCTATGCCATTGCGTGCTGTGCACTTTCAAGCCGCTCACGTAGTGCTGCATTCGCCGTTTTGTCGTGGCTTGGCATAGCCACGGCGGTTATCGCTCTTCTCTTGCACGCGAACATGGTAACCGGCGATGGCGCGCAGGCCAATCGTCTGCAGTTTACGTTTGGGTATGCCAACGCGGCTGCTGCGTGGTTTGGCACAATAACCTTTCTCTGCCTGTTGGCGCCGTACCAACGTGTGCGGTCGTGCACTGCGCTGTCGGCCGCTGCGTTGTTGCAAACCCAGTCGGGTGGCGGCATCCTCGTCTTTGCGATAATAGCGGTGGTTGTGGCAGTTAGTTGGGTTCGCCATCAAGATTGGGGCAAGCTCCTCTTTGCGCTGGCTCAGGCCGTTGTGGCGGTGTTGCTGTTCGCCATAGGCGTTCTGGCGGGGGGCATCCTTGCCATGCTTGCGATAATCGCCGCCATTGCGCTTTGCTATGCGTCAGCCGGTTGGTGGCAACAGAATGCCGAGAGCGTTTACGAGCGCCGAGCGGTCGAGGTTCTTGCATGTGTCCTGGCCGTTTGTGCCGTAATTGGCGCGTTTTTGCTGCAAGGTCGCATTGTCGCCGCGATTGCGAGCCTTCAAGAACGCTCGCATATGATTTTTGACGCACTCTATCTATGGTCGACAAGCCCGCTGGTGGGCATTGGACCAAATAACTGGCAGTACCTCTATGCATACGTGCAATCGGTGTCATATTACACAACGGTGGTGCATAGCTCGCTTGCGCAGCTTGCAGTCGACGCGGGCTTGCTTGGACTCGTACCATTTGTGGCGGTGTGTGCCATCGGCGTGCTTGGACTCATTAAACAGAAGGGTGCCAACAACTCTGACCCCAACACCGAACCTGCACTACAATCCG
>JAUMWL010000060.1:0-14194 GCA_030529665.1 Coriobacteriales bacterium | reverse complement strand
TGCCCTGCAATTCTCGGCGCTCGCCTTTGTGCTGGTGCTGCTCTTGGCAAACACGCAAACCTTAGCGCCTCGTATTAAGGGTGTCATCGCAGGCATCGCTTGCCTCGTGCTGCTACCCATATGTGCTATGGGGCTTCTCTGCGCCTCCACGTCATCGGTAATCGAGATGTCGAGCGCGCGTGGCGATTACCAACTCTGCGCTCGTATGTTTACCAGCAACCCGCTCGCACGTGCAGACGTTTCCGCGCAGCAGGAGTATGCGGCATCCCTCTATGATCAGCAGCAATACCAGCAGGTAATCGATGCCTTTGCACGCATGCAAGCGCCAACGGATCGCTCGGTGTACTATGCGGTTCTTGCGTACGAGGCACAGGGCATGCGCGAGGAGGCAACGCAGCTGCTTGTAGACCGTTTGGAAAAGCAGCCCTACAACGTTGAGTTTTGTCAAAGTGCCAAACAAGTGGCAATCACATACGGTATCCCGTCTGACCTCAACGCGCGGTTTGGCGCAGCTGTGTCTGTGGTCGAGCAGCGTGCAGGCAGTTTGAATGGGTAAGTTAGCTTGCGGGTGCGCCCGCCGATAGAAAGGAGTGGTTAGATGCAAAGACGATGCAAGCGGGTCTTGAGCCTCATTGTCTCGGCGAGCATGGTTGTGGGACTTGTGCCCACGCCAGCACTTGCCCAGATAGTGAATCCAACGCCTCTGCTGGAGGAGGTGACCGTCGACCATGGGGATTCGGACCTTGGGGATGCGGAGTCCAACGAGCTCCAGCAAACAATTATGGAGCCGACGGCTACCGAAACCGTCGATCCTGTAGACGAGGAGCCGGCAGTCGAAACGCAGTCTGACGACACTGCGGAGAAGAACGATTCTATTGGGGATCTTGTCAACGACCCCTCCTCCGACACTCCTATCGACGACTCCATCGACGTAGAAATCCAGAGCACAAACGACATCAGCACCGGTAACTTTAAGGCAACCTTTGCCGACGATGGCTCCCTGCAATATGCCGTTGACTACACCGGTGAGCCCGTGGAGCTGCCAGCTGTCCATATAAACCTTATGGAAACCGACACCACTGGCCCCATAGCACTTATCGAAGACACTGACTTTGAGTTTGACCACTATACCGACGGTGCATACAACGACTTGACCCAAGCCCCGACCGAGCCTGGTCCCTATTATGCGGTCTACCAGGGCATAGGTAACTACACGGGAACGTGCAGCGTGTTCTTCCGCATCGTGGGCTACGACGAAATCTCCCATCGAGACTACTCGGTGGATTGGATCCACGGCAATGCGGTTGCCTACACAGGCAAGCCCGTATCTGCCCCTCCGGCGCGTATCTATAGGTGGAGCGACACCGAGGGCTCTGTGTTTCTTACCCAAGACATGGACTTTGAGGTCGCGGCCTACTACGATGCCGACCACCAAGAGCTTGATGGCGCGCCCGTCCAAATCGGCACTTACTACGTGCAGTACCGAGGTAAATACCCCAAGTTCAACGGCCTGCGTGAGGCGGAGTTCTTGGTGTGTGACCCCTACGATCTATCTAGCCAATACTGGAATTTCTACTTTGATGGGGACCCCACCATCATCTCTACGGGCACGCCCGTACAACTGAGTGGGCTCATCGTCTACAACGGAATCGACGAGGTCACCCTGCGCGAGGGCACAGACTTTGCCATCGACCACTACGAGACAGAGGACGGGACCGATATTGGGACCGTTGCTCCGTCGCAATCTGGTGTCTACTATGCTGTGTACAAGGGCATACGTCCCTATAGGAACACCATCAAGGTATGGTTCCAGGTACGGGCCACCAACGACCTTGCCTACGCAAAGATCAGGCTCCAGAACAGCGCTCTTCCGCAAACCGGCAACTTTGTGCAGCTTGAACCCAAGGTGCGTGACGCATTTGGCCTTCCGCTCACAAAGGGCACGGACTATGTGCTGGAGTACTACGACTCAAATAAAGAGCCTTGCCAGGTACCCACGCTAGACGGCACATATTACGTTGCCGCACGCGCCATGCAACAGAGTGCATACGTGGGTGTTACGACGCTTGTGCAGTTTACTATTGGCGACCAGCAGTCCCAAGACCCTGACCCTGGTACCAACCCCGATCCTGGTCAGCAGCAAGAAGTGTCGGTTGACCAAGTCATGTCGCTCAATAAGCAGTACAACGCGCAGACGCAGTTTGGCACCTTCTGGGTTGGCCAGTTTACGGCCCCAAAAAGCGGAATCTACACATTCGCGAGCACCGGCGAATCCGACACCGTTGGCTACCTTTTTGCCGATAAGTACTGCAATCAGATGATTGCTGACGACGACGATTCTGGCGAAGATACCAACTTCCGTATTGACCAAGAGCTTGCTGCTGGTCAGACCGTATATCTCAAGATCGGCGAGTGCGAGGGCGGCATAAGCAACAGCATGGTGAGCGTTACCGCCGTTAATGAGTACGACCTCTCTCTTGCTAGGCTTGAGCTCTATTCGGACAGTCTGGACACAACGTCACACCTGCTGTATCCCACCGCGTCGGTATACAGCGTCGCAGGTACATTCCTTGTTGAGGGCACCGACTACGAGCTCGTGTACTATCGTGAGGATAACGGCACATATCAGGTCTTGTCGGGGACGCCTACTGTGGCCGGGCGCTATCAGATTATGGCTCGCGCAAAGGCGGGAAGCCCCTTCCAGGGGCAGACGGCGCGCCACGACTTTGTTGCCAAGGACGCCAGGGACCTGTCTACGCTTGGCACGCTCAACTTGGAGGGTGAGTATTGCTACGAGGACATGGGGTACGAACAAGTGCCCGTGTATCTATATACGGAAGAGGCAGTAACGCCCTCCGTAATGGTAATGGTGGGTGGCACGGTTCTCACAAGCTCAAACTACACTGTCTCGTATCAAAACAATAACGCCGAAGGTGTGGGCACCGTTACGGTAACGGGCAAGGGTGCGTATACCGGTAGCCTTTCCAAAAAGTTTAAGCTAACCAGCAAGCTGGACTTTGCCAGCTATGCCGACCACAACCACTGCACTATCTCGGCACTCGGGATGTCGCTCACCTTCTACGGCAATGATGCGGAAATCTTGCAGTTTACCAGTAACGGTTTCCCAATGGATCCGCAGGTCACGTTCTATGGCGGCATCTTTGATGGTCTGGATGTCCCCGTCCAAGGGCGTGACTTTGAGGTCTCGTTTACTGATAGCCAGGGCACGGACATCCTCGCGCCGTCTGACCAAGGCACGTACAACCTCATGCTTACGGCAACGCAAACCGGCAACCTCACGGGGTCAATTACGATTCCCTTTAGCATTACCAACACGCGTGACCTCGTGTTTGATCGCGCGTATCCCTCACTGGCGGCACCTGATTCGTCGTGCTACAGCCAAAGTTACAACGCCGGTGGGGACACCTACAACATCTATGACCCGCTCGACGCGGTGGCCGACGTGGTATTCTCCCTGCGCGATGGGACGGTGGCGCTTATCGAGAACCTCGACTACGCCGTCTCGTGCGTCCAGGACACCTTGCTGGGACTGTGGGTCTACACGTTTACGGGCATGGGCAGCTACGAAGGCACCGTTGCTTCTCACCCACTCGTCAACACGGCAGATGACGTGCAGGAGTCCTTTAGCGAGCGTGCTGCAACGGCTACCATCAACGGTCGCTCTACGGTATACGTGGACAATACCGGCAAACTGGTTCAGCCCGACGTGCGCCTGAGCGGCCTTACCTATGGTGTTGACTACACGTTTGGGGGCTTTAGGGACGCCAACGGTAAGACTATCACCACCGCCGCCGCAGGCGACATGGTAAACCTGCTGGTAAGGGGCGCGGGAACCTATGCGGGATGCGAGCGCACGCTGGTCTGCCGAGTGGCACAAGGTACCGGTGCCGTAGACATTGCGGGCAATGATGTGGTGCTTACGGTAGAGAACGGCGTCTATGCGGTTGATGGGGACCAAAAGGTGTGGTACCTGCTCAACACGCTGGTGCCCAACGTCTCTCTTAAGGTGTATGGATCAAGCAAGCTGGTCCTTCGAGAGAACGAGGGATTCACCACTACATATACCACCTCAAACGACGTGCGCAACCTTACGCTTACCGCAGACGGCGGGTCGATCGTCTCGGGCACGCGGCAAGAGAGCGTGCGGCTGGTCAATTCCTACGACTTGGAGCGCTTGGTAACGCGCGTTAGGTTTACGGACGCGTCTGGCGACACGAGCATGTATGTAAGGGGGACGTCCCAAGGGGTTACTCTTGCCTACTCAGGCGTGGTGTACATGCCTGGCATAGAGTATATTTCGCAATACCTCTTCCTCGACCCCGACGTAAAGATTGAACTCATGGATGCCACGGGCATGCAGGTCGATAAGATCAATGGCCCGGGTGGATATCAACTAAAGGTAACGGGCAAGGGAAACTGGACCGGCTCGCTCGCGATTCGTCTTACGGTTACCCAAACGTCGAACAAGCTCGACCTGAGCAAGTGCCACTTGGAGCTGGGCACCAACACTGGGCTGGACGCAAACAACCAGGCACGTCCTACCGTTACCCTAACCTGTGCCGGCAATACGTTGGTGGCTGGCAGCGATTATACGGTCGAATACGGCCACAACACCCAGGTGGGCGAGCGTGGTTGGGTAAAGGTCACCGCAAAGGAGGGGAGCCAGTTTACCGGCACTGCCAAGGCCAACTTTACGGTCGGCACGCCGTCGGGCAAGGTGCTCAAGAACTCCGCATACGCAGTCTTTCTTGCTGAGCCCTCGGGCGGCAGCTATTACAACACGGCCGAGGAAACCCGCGTGTACAAGCTTGGTATCAATGCCACTACTGGTCCCGCCGTTATGGTTATGCGCAAGGGTGCCGACGGCACGTTTACGCCCTTGGATGCGTCGTGCTACACCGTGTCGTACGGCAACTTGGACAAGGACGGCATGGGATACGTAAAGGTTACGGGCAAGAATGGCTACTCCGGCACACTTGGGGCCAATTTCTATGTTGCTTTGCCGGCGCGCACGAGCATTGCCAAGGCCACCGTCACGCTCACAGCAACCTCCTTTACCTATGACGGTAAGCAAAAGAACGCTGCTGTTGCGTCCGTGGTCCTCAACGGCACAAAGCTGGTGGCAGGCACCGACTACACGGTTACCGCGCCCAAGGGACGCATCAGCGCAGGTACCTATACCTTTGTGGTAACCGGCAAGGGTGCTTACAAGGACACGGCAAAGGCGTCCTTTGTCATCAACAAGGCAGCCAACACCATGACCGCGAGCGCAAAAGCGAAGACGGTTAGCGTTCCCTACAGTGCTCGCCAAGCCGTTACGGTTAAGTCCAACGTTACGATAAAGAACGCGCAGGGGACTGTTACCTATGCCAGCGCCATGAACGCGGCCAACAATAAGCTGTTTAAGGTAAATAAGACCATCGGCGCGGTTACCGTAAAGGCGGGTACCAAGGTAGGACTCTACACCATAAAGCTTAAGGTCACGGATGCGGGCAACACCAACTACAACGCCAAGACGGTCAACGTGTCATACACCCTCAAGATCGTCAAGGCAAAGAACCCCATTAAGGGTAAGTCGGTCAAACGCACGGCTTCTTACAAGAAACTCAAAAAGGGCAAGGTAACGGTGGCTTGCCCGGTTAAGGTGAGTGGTGCCGTTGGCACGGTCACCTATGCAAAGGTGTCTGGCGCAGCGTGCCTGACCATCAACAAGAAGACCGGCAAGATCACGGTTAAGAAGGGCACCAAAAAGGGAACCTACAGCATAAAGATCAAGATAACCGCTTCCGGCAATGGCAAATACAAGTCTGGCTCTATAACTGCTACGAGAAAGGTCGTTGTCGCGTAATGGGCAGCTGGTAGCGTTGCTGCAGTAACATTGGCATGCGTTGGCATACGCTGTCATGCCTCCTCAAAACCTCCGTTTTGGCACGCGTCGCAACCCGCGCGCGTCCAAACGGAGGTTTTGTGCGACGAGCAGGTCTGTAAACCTCCGCTTTTGCACATGCGGTTCTCGCCGCCGCCTCGCCAAACCAAAAGCCAGTGCGTGCAACGACCAAATCCTCTCACCAAACGCAACCCAGCCGTTTCTTTTTCGGGCGGTAATCGTTACATGCCATCTGTATGTGACGGTCGTTGCGTACCTCTGTATCGACGATGACATGGGCTGAATAACTGACAAAAGCGCCAAAAATCGATTTGAAATGTCACTTATTCGGATTTGACCTCGCATGTTTCCGAATAAGTGACACGAATCCTCAAAACGGCAGTCCTGTCGCCATTTATTCAGTGTTCGTGAGGGCATAGCGCTCCCGTCGCTGGCCGGGTAGCGACCGTTCCCGTTACTCCGGACAAACTTTCTGGGGGAAGTGTGTGTCACTACGCATCGTTAGTTGTAGACTAATACCAGCTGTATACACGCACAACGAAAGGCGGTCCTGCTATGAACATCGTACTTCTTGGCGCCCCCGGCGCAGGCAAGGGAACCCAGGGACAAAAGCTCGTTGAGGAGTTTGGCATTGCCCACATCTCCACCGGCGATCTTCTCCGCGCTGCTGTAAAGGCACAGAGCGAGCTTGGCAAGCAGGCCAAGGCCTACATGGATGCCGGTCAGCTCGTGCCCGACCAGCTGGTAATCGACCTGGTTAAGGAGCGCCTTGCCCAGCCCGATGCACAAAAGGGCTTTATGCTGGACGGTTTCCCCCGCAACATTGCCCAGGCACAGACCCTGGACGGCGAGCTGAAGGACATGGGCGTAGAACTCGACGCCGCCCTTTTGGTGGACGTGCCGTTTGAGGTAATCGTTGAGCGCCTTAGCTCTCGTCGTACCTGCCGTGCCTGTGGTTACACCGCTCCTGCTGGCACCGACGTGTGCCCGCGCTGCGGCGGCGAGATGTACCAGCGCGACGACGACAAGCCCGAGACCATCAACAAGCGCCTCGACACCTACCAGAACCAGACCCAGCCCCTCATCGATTACTACGAGGGCAAGGGCATCCTCAAGTCCGTGGACGGCAACCGTGCCGTGGACGAGGTGTATGTGGATGTAAAGAAGGTCCTCGGCGCATGATTCACATAAAGACGCCCCAAGAAATCGAAGAGTTCAAAAAGGCGGGTGCGCTCTCCAAGGAGGCGCTGCGCAGAGCTGGCCGCATGGTCCGTCCTGGCGTAACGACCTTTGAGATTGACCAAGTGGTTGAGAGCTTTATTCGTCTGCATGGAGCTGTTCCTGGTTTTAAGGGGTTGTATGGGTTCCCCGCAAGTGTTTGCGCCTCGGTAAACGAGGAGATCGTCCACGGAATTCCGTCGTATAGGGTGCTGCAAGATGGCGACATCATCTCCATCGACACCGGTGCCACCGCCAATGGCTGGGTGGGCGACAACGCCTGGACGTTCTTTGTGGGAACCCCGTCGCCCGAGGTAAAGGCCTTGTGCGAGGTAACGCTTGATTGCCTTAAGGCAGCTATTGCGCAAGCCGTGCCGGGCAACCACATTGGTGACATAGGCTATGCAGTGCAAACGCTGGCCGAGAAGCACGGCTATGGTGTTATTCGTGAGTACGTGGGCCATGGCGTGGGTCGCGTCATGCACGAGGAGCCTAACGTTCCAAACTTTGGCAAAAGAGGTCGCGGCGTTAAGTTGCAGGTTGGTATGGTAATTGCCATCGAGCCCATGATTGCCATGGGCACCTACAAGAACCACACCCTCGGCAACGGCTGGACCGTGGTTACCAACGACGGCAAGCCCGCCGCGCATTACGAGAACACCGTGGCCATTACCAACGATGGTCCGGTGATTCTTACCCAGGACGCCAACGGGCCGTGGTGCCCGTTCCAAGGCGGGATCTAGCGCGTCCATGTATTGCTAGGCAAGGGGGACATGCCGTAGACAGGTGTGTCCCCCTTGCTTGGCGAAAGGGCCAGACCCCAAATCGCCAATGCCGGTTGTAGCTACATGAGTTAGTTATGCATACTCCGTTACACTGGCTCTAGTTGCGTACCTAGGCATACCCCAGAACTCACGCGAGCTCTGCCACAAGCTTTGCAATCTCCTCCTCAGAGATGCCTGCACGGGTCGCGGCATCCTTGACGTCAAGGACGCCATCACGCACGAGTTCGGCGAGCGCTTGCTCACGGCCTTCCTGTCGACCATCCTCACGAAACAGTGCGCCAATCTTCTCCTCGTCGTATTCGTCCATAAACATGTCGATCACGTTGGACCTCCTCCACGCTAGGTAGTCTGCCAGCATGCCTTCGTCTATGCACTGTTGTATCGCAGATCCTATCGCCTCGTCAAACGGTAGGCCTCGCGACCGGTTGGCACGTACCAGCTCAACCAGCCGCACGTAGCCGGCTAGCGGCTCGCATTCGCTCAAAAGGCCCCCGCTCTGGCTGGAGCACACGTTTATGACCGTTGCCGTCACCTCGATGGCTCCCTCCCCCTCGTACGCGTCCGAAAGGCGCAGCGCTTCGGCGGCAGGCTCGCCCTTACCTCCCACGTAGAACACCACGAACCTAGGCGTGGGAAGCGGCAGGAGTCTCGTGCCGTACTCGTTGAGTCGGTTCTTCTCCACGTGGGCCGCATAGAGCCGGGCGAAGTACTTGAGGCCTCGCAGTGGCATGTTGGGGTTGCGCGTGGACTGGTGTTCCCAGAGCGAGAGATCGTCCCCCACAAGCAGCGACACGTCGTTGCGAAGACCCATGTAGAGCACATCGTCGAGGGTGGTGAGTTCGAGTTCGTCTGGGTTGTCGTAGTGCGTGCCGTTGAGTGCGTTGTACAGTGAGAGGGCGTTTTCTTTCCGTTCCTCCGAGCCAAACAGGTCTCTGAACACCGTATCCTTGTACTTGCGGTTTGTCTTTACCTTAGCTCCCGTTGCCATTTTGACCTCCTGCGAGTGAGTTTGCCCAACATGGACTTCCATTGTGGCCAACCACCTTAGCTAGGCCGTCTTGCAGCAACTTTGCATCTAGCATGCAGCAATTGCGCAGCTAAAACGTAGCTAGGAGTAAATCGCGATGCACCACCGCAGAGAAGACCCAGTATTTGGATGCATTATCTATGTGCGTGCTTAGTACAAGGTCCGAAACCACGGCGCAAAGATACATGGATCCTACACAGTTGCGATTCTGCGGTATTAGATTGCCTCTCTCACTAGAAGGCCTAAGATGATGGCCAAAAGGGGCCAGGACACAATCTGCCAATACTGCCAAGATAACATCCGTCTCCGTCGTCATCGTTGATTCGGCAGAGACAGCACGCGCGCTTGCGTGCTTGTGTCGTTTCCATGCACCGTGGACAAAGCCTACCCTTTTTAGTAAAGTGTATAGTTGCTCTGTCAATCGGAGGAAAGGTACGAACGGGTGAGCAAACAAGACGCAATAGAGCTTGAAGGTACCGTTGTCGAGCCATTGCCCAACGCAATGTTTAAGGTCGAGCTCGAAAACGGCAAAACCATCCTGTGCACTATCTCGGGCAAGATTCGCATGAACTACATCCGCATTCTTCCGGGTGACAAGGTGGTCGTGGAGATTTCTCCCTACGACCTTACGCGCGGTCGCATTACCTATCGCTACAAGTAGGCATGCGCGCGTCACAGCCGGTTATTCACGCCAGCGGCTGGGCGAGACTATAGTTGCCGGCAGCTTCCACCTGCCTGCACACCAAGCACGAATTGTTGTATGAGCATTACCGGAAAGGACAGACGATGAAGGTACGCCCTTCTGTGAAGAAGATGTGCGACAAATGCAAAGTGATCCGTCGCCACGGCAAGGTCTACGTCATCTGCGAGAACCCGCGCCACAAGCAGCGCCAGGGCTAAGAAAGGAGCTTTAAATTGGCCCGTATTAACGGCGTCGATCTTCCGCGCGACAAGCGCGTAGAGATCGGACTTACTTACATCTTCGGCATTGGCCTCACCCGCGCCAAGGAGATCTGCGCGGCCGCAGACGTTAACCCCGACACTCGTGTGAAGGATCTCACCGAGGAAGAAGTCACGCGCATGCGTGATTACATCGACCAGCACTTTACTACCGAAGGCGATCTTCGCCGCGAGGTTCGTCAGAACACCTCGCGCCTCATGGAGATCGGCTGCTATCGTGGCCTGCGTCACCGCAAGGGCCTCCCTGTTCACGGCCAGCGCACCCACACCAACGCTCGTACCCGCAAGGGCAAGCGTCGCCAGATCGGTGCAAGGAAGAAGGGCTAGGGAGTAGATCATGCCTAAGAGGAAGCAACAGCAGGTCCAGCGCGTCCGCCGCGCCGACCGCAAGAACATCGCTGTGGGTCAGGCCCACATCAAGAGCACGTTTAACAACACAATCGTTACGATCACCGACCCGCAGGGCAACGTAATCGCTTGGCAGTCCGGTGGCACCGTCGGCTTCAAGGGCTCCCGCAAGTCCACGCCGTTTGCCGCCCAGATCGCTGCCGAGACCTGCGCTAAGGCTGCCATGGAGCATGGTCTGCGCAAGGTGTCTGTATTCCTTAAGGGCCCCGGCTCCGGCCGTGAGACCGCCCTTCGCTCGCTCCAGGCCGCTGGCCTCGAGGTCTCGGGCGTCCAGGATAAGACCCCCATTCCGCACAATGGTTGCCGTCCGGTCAAGCGTCGTCGCGTGTAGGTAAGGAAGGACAGAAGAGATGGCAGTAGATAGGACCCCTGTCCTCAAGCGGTGCCGTCAGCTCGGCATCGATCCCGTCGTCATGGGAATCAACAAGGAATCCAAGCGTGAGCCTCGCCGTCGTCGTCGCCAGGAGAGCGAGTACGGCATGCAGCTCCGCGAGAAGCAGAAGGCCAAGTTCATCTACGGTGTGCTCGAGAAGCAGTTCCGTGGTTACTACGACAAGGCGCTCAAGATCGAGGGCATCACGGGCGACAACCTCATGATGATCCTTGAGTCCCGCCTCGACAACGTGGTGTTCCGCCTTGGCTTTGCCCGCACCCGCAAGGAGGCCCGTCAGACCGTGCGCCATGGCCACATCCAGGTAAACGGCAAGCGCGTGGACATTCCTTCCTACCAGGTAAAGGTCGGCGACAAGATCTCCGTCGCTCCCAAGTTCAAGGACCTTCTCCCTGTTAAGGAAGCCCTTATCCGCTCCGAGTCCGTTACCGTTCCGGGGTGGCTCGAGGTCGACATCGACAAGCTCCAGGGCACTGTTCTGCAGCTTCCCTCGCGCGATCAGATCGACCTAGAACTTGACGCCCAGCTCATCGTCGAGCTCTACTCCAAGTAGTAGCCTGCATCTGGTTGGAGGTATTACATGTCCGAATTCATCCGACCCCAGGTGTCGGTGGAAGAGATTAGCGAGACGCTTGCTCGCGTTAGCGCCGAGCCGCTTGAGCGCGGCTATGGCGACACGCTTGGCAACTCGCTGCGCCGCGTGCTCCTGTCCTCGCTGGAGGGCGCTGCGGTGCAGGCGATCCAGATCGATGGCGTTCAGCATGAGTTCACAACGGTTCCCGGCGTGTACGAGGACGTAACGGACATCGTCCTCAACGTCAAGGGCCTCGTGTTCCGCTCCATGGGTACGGGCGACACGGCCGTTGCCAGCATCAACATAGAGGGGCCCGCGCGCGTTACGGGCGGAGACTTCTCCATTCCCGCAGAGTTTGAGCTGGTCAACCCCGAGCACCTCATCTGCACGCTGGACGAGGGCGCACGCCTTACCATGACCATGCGCATCGGCGTGGGTCGTGGCTACGTGTCGGGTGACGACAACAAGGGCGACAACGATCCCATTGGGCTCATCCATGTTGACTCCCTGTACTCTCCCGTGCGTCGTTGCGCCAAGTCGGTGGAGCCCTGCCGCGTTGGCCAGCACACCGACTACGACCGCTTGGTGCTTGAGGTCGAGACCAACGGCTCTGTTGCCGCGCGTGACGCCGTTGTTGAGGCAGCAAACATCATCAACCAGCACATGAGCGCTTTCATGGGGCTGGCCGAGGAAGAGGAGCCCGTGGAGGACACCTCAATCTTTGCCGTCGGTACCGAGGAAGACAACAGCGAGCTTGACAAGCAGATCGAGGACCTGGACCTCTCCGTCCGTTCCTACAACTGCCTCAAGCGCGCCGGCATCCACTCCGTGCGCCAGCTGGTGGAGTTCTCGGAGAACGACCTTCTTAATATTCGCAACTTTGGCGTCAAGTCCATCGAGGAAGTCAAGGACAAGCTCGAGACCATGGGTCTCGGCCTCAAGGCGTAGGCGTCGCTAAGTATCGCATAGGAGCAACAAACATGAGGCACAACAAGAAGAGGGGAATGAAGCTCGGTACCGATGCCAGCCACACCAAGGCCATGAAGAAGAGCCTCGTCGGTGCCCTCCTCGCCAATGATCGTATTAAGACCCTCGAGTCGCGCGCCAAGGCCATCCGTCCGGATGTGGACCGCGTCATCACCTGGGCAAAGAGGGGCGACCTCGCAAGCCGCCGTCTTGCCATCGCCAAGGTTGGCGACAAGGAAATCGTGCGCGAGGTCTTTGAGAAGGCCGCTCAGGGCATGTGGGCCGACCGCAACGGCGGTTACACCCGCATCATGAAGCTTGGCCGTCGCAAGGGCGACAACGCCGAGGTCGTAATCATCGAGCTCGTAAACGAGCCCGTACAGCCCAAGGCTGCCCCCGCCGTCACCAAGGTGGAAGAGGCCGAGGAGTAAAGCTCGCGTCACAAGCAGTTGAGCGATGGGGGACATGCCTCTTGGAGGTGTGTCCCCTGTTTACATTGTGCCGCCAAGCAAAGGGGAGCACATCAAAACAAAGGAGACCTACGCATGACAACAGACTCATCCGCCACGTTGGTCCTCAAGGTGGGGTACCGTGGCGCTGGCTTTAGCGGCTATGCCGAGCAGGACGGCGAGCGTACCGTAGCCGGCGAGCTTCGTCGTGCGTTGGAAGTCCTGCTTCGTCGCCCCTGCGAGCTCACCTGTGCGGGTCGAACCGACGCGGGCGTCTCGGCGCTTGCCCAGTATGTGAGCCTGCCTGTTATGGCACGCGAGCTCGAACGCGAGCCTCGTCGCGTGTGGCGCTCCCTTATGGCCATCACGCCGGAGGACATATCGATTCGCGGCCTGTACGTTGCGGACCAGGGCTTCTCGGCACGCTTTGACGCGCAAAGCCGCAGCTATAGGTATCGCATAGCGTGCGGCAACGCCCAGCCCGTGCTTGCTTGGGATTACGCGTGGTGGGTGCGCAACGAGCTTGACGTGGAGTCCATGAGCGAGGCCGTGCAGGCGCTGGTGGGGGAGCACGATTTTCGCAGCTTTTGCAAGGTGAGCTCGGCCCAAAAGCTTCTTGAGGATGGCCGCTCCACCAACCGCTGCGTTACGCGCGCCGAGGTAACTTGCGTGTGTGAGTGCGGCGAGGACCTTATTGCCATAGACGTGGATGGCAACGCCTTTCTCCACAACATGGTGCGCATAATAGTGGGCTCGCTCGTGGAGGTGGGCCGGGGCAATCGATCGGCAGAGTGGCTGCAGCGCGCCCTTGTTGCATGCGACAGACGAGCAGCCGGACCAACGGCACCCGCCAAGGGCCTCGTATTCCAAAACGTTGTGTATCCCACCGGCGCCCTTGTTCCCTGGAAATAGCTATACGGTATTCGAATACGTTTTCTCTGTGGCTTCACGGTCTCTCTACATGCCTTTGGCAAAGGCCTGATACTGTATCAGTGTTCTGTCTTCAATCGCACCACTTTGAGTAAGGAATGGACTGCTGGGGCATGCCAATAGGTTCGAACAGCTATCCCATGGTTACGATTATTATCCCCGCCTACAACGTAGAGGGATATGTGGCGCGTGCTATAGAAAGCATTCAACGGCAGACCTACACCGATTACGAGCTGCTAATAGTAGACGATGGGTCCACCGATCGCACCGGCGACATCATTCGTCAGTACACGCGCCACGACCTGCGCATTGTGGACTTCCATCCCCAAAACGGCGGCGCACCCGCAGCGCGTAACCTAGCGCTCGACCACGCGCTTGGCAAGTACGTGCTGTTTATGGATGCGGACGACTGGGCCGAGCCCTCCATGCTGGCCGACATGGTGCGCATATGCGAAGAAGACCATCTGGAACTGGCCATAGCGGGCTTCTACATTGACACCTACTACGGCAGGGGAGACGAGCACACCACCGAGCTAAAGAGCCGTCCGTCGGCGCTGTATCCCACGCAGCACGATTTT
>JAUMWL010000198.1 GCA_030529665.1 Coriobacteriales bacterium | reverse complement strand
TGTGATTCTGCTGCGGCGAAAATGCATCAAATCCGTCCACGATAATTAGCGCTTTGCTATCTCCCCTATCAAGCTCGTTTAAATATGCCGATAAGAGCTTGAGGTTGGCTTCGTAGTTGTGCGTATCCACACGTCCCTTAAACGAAAGGCCAGTTATTGCATTTGTGAGCGATCCGTTGCAGTCGATGTATAGAACAACGCCAAACCTTCTTCGAGCAAAGTTGTGGGCGTAGTCAGCAGCGACCGTGGTTTTTCCCATTCCGCCAGGCCCATACAAAAAGACGCAATTGCTCCCATGGTCAAATTCCCTGGTGATGTCCCTTGCGTAGTCATCGCTATCGTATACGTTTCGCGGCAAGGGTGGAGGGTACGCTATGGGCTCGGCCTCTCCGTTGGAATCGTACGAGATCTCTCCTTCACAGCCACTGGTGGGGTCGATCTCATGCTCAACTTCTTCAACCACGCGGTCGGTATGCTGCGACAACCTGCCAAAAACCGATTTAAAGAGACTCTTTATGTAGTCGTAGAGGCCAGTCTTAACCACAACAGCCAGTTCGCCAGCACAAGTAAGAATTGAGGCCAGCCATCCATATGTTGGCAGAAGCTTTGATATTTCGTAGCTCGTATAAACGATCAACACCAATACGGCGCCGACGACAGCCAGCAACGCAAGCAGCTTCTTTAGAATTGCCCATACGCGCACGAACAGACCCCCTATTGTGGAGTTATGCACCGCAGATGAGTATACCGACATCGCGCAAAAGAGGGTAGCTCACGAAAGTTTTTTGTAGTGGCAGCATCTCTGGCGACTGCTTCTGGCATGCCATATGTGGCAAGAACCCAATGGAAAGATAAGTGCGGCGGCGTTTGAATTGCAATCCCTGCCCCCTCGCCCGACAAATCGCAGAGGATTCCGTTCGCTCCAAGCGGACGGGGGTCGAATCGGCGCCGGGAGCCATGCGCGCTAACGAGAGGTCACCTGCCGCAAGGCGCCGTTGTTCTTTGGTCGCGTCCAGAAAGGTACCTTGACCAGCCTTGCAGTTTTTGACCCCCGCTCATCGCGCGAACTGCGCAAGTGTTTGGAATTCGAGGCAGGTTTTCTCACATGGGCGGTATGGTGCCCATCGTTTGCGCAGGTGGGAGGGGGTGCGAATAAGACCCCGCAAAATCGGGTGCCGTAAAACCAAACATTTGGCGAGTTCGCGCGATGAGGGGGCCTCTTGGGATGCAAGGCGTCGGGGGTCCGCGGGGAGCGACGCGAGGGAGGCCCAAAACGAGTCCGGCCCCACGCGATCCTGCCGGGGAATCGCGCGGGGCCGGAATGGGGCGTCTATTCTGTTGCGGGAACGGGCGAGTCGGGCCCGCGGAGCGGGGCATCTGGCATGTTCCCCGTCGCGACTACACGGGCTCGGAGAAGGTGTCCGGGTGGGCGGGATCGAAGATCTCGTTGGCCCACATGAGGGTAACGAGGTCGTGGGTGTCGCTGAGGTTGGTGATGCTGTGCGTGTAGCCCGGAAGCATGTGCACGGCCTGGATCCTCTGGCCGGATACCTCGAACTCCACCACCTCGTCGCTCCCTATGCGCCGCTCGCGGATGAGCGCGCGACCGCTCACCACGACGAAGAGCTCCCACTTGGAGTTGTGCCAGTGCTGGCCCTTGGTGATGCCGGGCCCGGAGACGTTGACCGAGAACTGCCCATGGTCGGCGGTCTTGAGGACCTCGGTAAAGCTCCCTCGCTCGTCCACGTTCATGCGCAGGTCGAACGCGACCTTGTCCGCCGGAAGGTACGAGAGGTACATACTGTAGAGCTTCTTCTCGAACGAGCCCGCGGGGATGCTTGGCATAAATAGCGTGGACGGCTGGTCGTGGAACTCCCGCAGCAGTTCCACGATGCGGCCAAGAGTGGCCTTGTGGGTGACAGGCGCGTAGCAGTAGCGCCCGTCGCGTGCGGGTCGCGGGGTGAGGCCGTCGTACTCGACCCCGTCGACCACCTCGCCCTGTGCCGGGTAGTCCGCCCGATGCGGGCGGCCCTCGAGCGCGTCGAGCATCTCTGCCACAAGGTCGTCCACGAACAGCAGCTCGAGCTCCACGTTGGGATCGCTCACGGTTATGGGCAGGTCGTTGGCGATGTTGTGGCAGAACGTGCCCACGGCGCTGTTGTAGTTGGGACGCACCCACTTGCCCACGAGGTTGGGGAAGCGGTACACGTACGCGGGCGCCCCGGTCCGCTCGGCATGGCGGAAGAAAAGCTCCTCCCCGTCGCGCTTGGAGAGGCCGTACTCGGAGGTGCCAAACCTGCCAGCGAGCGTGGCCTGCAGCGAGCTTGCGAGCATGACCGGACATGCGTTGCCGTGTTGCCCGAGCGTCTCGAGCAGCGTGGATGCAAAGCCGTAGTTGCCCTCTCGGAACTCGGCGGGGTCCTTGGGACGGTTGACCCCCGCCAGGTTGAACACAAAGTCGCAGTCCGAGCAGAACCGGTCGAGATCTTCCTCGGAGCTGCCGAGGTCGTACTCATATATCTTGTCCACGTTCAGGCCGGGCCGCGTTCGGTCCTTGCCGTCGCGGACGTTCTTTAGGCCCTCCACGAGGTTCTTTCCCACGAACCCCGCGGACCCGGTAACCAGCACCCTCATAGCGACTTCCTCCACACCATCTTGTTCACCACGCCCACGTAGGACTGCACGATGCGGACCACCTTGTCGGAGACGTTCTCGTCCGTGTAGTCGGGCACAGGCGTGCCGAGGTCGCCGGCGGCGACCATCGCCACGGCGAGCTCCACCGACTGCAGAAGGCCCACCTCGTCGATGCCACTGAGCACGAAGCAGCCCTTGTCCAGCGCCTCGGGCCGCTCGGTGGAGGTTCGTATGCACACCGCCGGAATCGGGTGGCCAACGGAGAGGTAGAAGCTCGACTCCTCGGGGAGGGTGCCCGAGTCGGACACCACGCAGAAGGCATCCATCTGCAGGCGGTTGTAGTCGTGGAAGCCCAGGGGCTCGTGGGCGACCACGCGCGGGTCCAGCGCGAATCCGGACTCCTCCAGGCGCTTCCGGCTCCTGGGGTGACAGCTGTAGAGCACGGGCATGTCCCACCGCCGGGCCATGGCGTTGACCGCCGAGAAGAGCGAACGGAAGTTGGCCTCGGTGTCGATGTTCTCCTCGCGGTGCGCCGAGAGCAGGATGTAGCGACCGGGCTCGAGGCCGAGCCGCTCGTGCACGTCGCTCGCGCGGATGAAGTCGAGGTTAGCCCGTAGCACCTCGGCCATGGGCGAGCCCGTAACGAAGCTGCGCTCGGGGGGAAGGCCCGTCTCGGCGAGCCAGCGCCGGGCGTGCTCGGAGTAGGCGAGGTTTACGTCGGAGATCACGTCCACGATTCTGCGGTTGGTCTCCTCGGGAAGGCACTCGTCCTTGCAGCGGTTGCCCGCCTCCATGTGGAAGACGGGTATGTGCAGCCGCTTTGCGCCGATGGCGCTGAGACAGCTGTTGGTGTCGCCTAGCACGAGCACCGCGTCGGGCCGGAGCTCGGCCATCGCGCGCCAGCTCGCGGAGATGATGTTCCCCATGGTCTCGCCCAGGTCGGCGCCGGCCACGTCGAGGCACAGGTCCGGGCCCTCGAGCCCCAGGTCGCGGAAGAAGATGCCGTTGAGCGTCCAGTCCCAGTTTTGCCCCGTGTGCACGAGCAGCGTGTCCAGGTAGCGACGGCACTTCTTGATCACCTCGGAGAGCCGTATGACCTCGGGCCGCGTGCCAACGATGATCATGAGCTTAATCTTGCCGTTGTTTTGCCATTGTGCCATGTTTCCACCAAACTCAATCGTCGTCTTCTTTGTGCCGTCCCCGCGCACAAAGCAATTGCTTTGGGTACCTAAGCAGTAGATCCAGAATAGCAGATTTGCCACGAGCGCTCGGTACTTCCGCCTTCGCAAACAAATATGTACTTTCTGACGGGCTCAATTTCTTCTTCAAAGTCGGTCGCACGCACCGTCCACGAACTAAACTCACGTGTCGGAGGCAAGGTCATCACCCCTATTGGAAAGCCCAAGGTCGGAGAATACGGGTATCGCACCGTATCGGCCTTCCAGATACGCCTTGGAAATGTCTTTGTCAGTGTTTGAAATCAGGGGCAGTTTTTTCACATGGGTGGTATGGTGACCCTCGTTTGCGCAGGTAGGAGGCCCGCAAATAAGACCCCGTGTTTTCGGATACCGAAAAACCAAACACTTGGGCAGCTCGCGCTACGAGGGCGCCTGTTGGGATGCAAGGAGACGCGGGCCGTCGGAGAAGCGCGCGAGCGACGCACGAAACGAGTCCGGCCCCGCGCGACTTGCCTGGGAGTCGCGCGGGGCCGGGGTAGTGTCTGTCCAGTTGGGGGACGGGCGCGTGGCGCGATCGCAACGCAGGCACGCGGTGCGGCCGCGCCTCTGCGTTGGGGCCAATTCACAGCATCGCCAGGATGCCTGCCTGCTCCGACTCGGGCACCCTGAGTTTGTCGAGCGCCTGCTGCGCCGTCCAGCCCACGCTCTCCATGAGGCTGCGCACGTTCTCGAGCAG
>JAUMWL010000059.1:9188-15920 GCA_030529665.1 Coriobacteriales bacterium | reverse complement strand
CAATCGACTATCAGGATGAATACAACATTCGCGTAATAAACATGAGCATGGGTGGCAAGCCATCGAGCAATCAATTGCCCGACCCAAATGATTACGACCCTAATGATATAAATACCTACAGCGCCGGAGTTCTTTACAAAATCGATGAGGCCTTCAATAAAGGCATCGTTACCGTTACCTCTGCGGGAAACAACGGAGCAGCGGTTGTCAACTATCCTGGTGACTTTGCAACGTGCGTCAACGTAATGAACCTCCAGAACACAGCGGTTACGGTTGAACCTCCTCAGGACAGCGGAAATGGCAACCTGAATGACGTGCTCTTTACGGATGCGTGGAGCTTGAGTCGCTTTAGCACCTCAAACTACAATGCGCCTGGAGAGAGAGCCAAAGACATAAGTGCTCCCGGAAGCGATATCATAAGCTTGGCAGATCGGTCGATGATTCGAATTAATGGGAAGTATGTGCCGTATCGTTTAAACACCGGCACTTCCATGGCGGCTCCGCAGGTGTCTGGCGTGCTTGCGCTCATGTTTGGCATGGTGGACGTGACAAAGGATGCAGAAGGCGCGCAGCGCATGGTGGATGCGCTGTATACGTCCGCGCGATCCATCAGCAATCCTCCCGTCGCCTTTGATGATGAGACGGGATACGGTGTGGTTGACGCGCTTGAGGCGCTAAATGCGATTGATTCCGACCACCTTGTGGGTCCATCCTATGTGCATACGGGTGCTAAAGGCATTGCCTTTACCGTGGAGTCGGATATGGGTGTGCAGTCTGGCTGGCAGTTCTCGACCTCTACACCGGACGTTTTAAGCATAGACGAGGCTACAGGTGCGTGTGAGGTCAAGCGTGCAGGCTTTGCAGAGATACAGGCGAGCAACGACATAAAATGTCTTATCAAAAACGTCGTGGTCGTAGGCGATATAGAAGGCTACGACGTGGTAACACCCAATGCCGTGACGAAATATGCAGTGCAGACGCCCACAACCCTTAGCTGGGAGTGGTCCTCTAGCAACAGCGAGGTCGCGTCCGTGTCTAACGCGGGAGTGCTGAGCGCGGGCGGTGCTGCCGGAAAGGTTACTATTACGGCCACACTTGTGGCAACAAAGGGGTCTCAGCACGAGCTTACTGTCTCCAAAGACGTGCTGGTGGTGGGGCCAATCGCAGGTCCGTCTGCCATTTGGTGTGGCAAAACCACCTCGCTTGCAATACAAGGTCCGGAGAGCTGGACGTTTAGTCCGGAGGACTTTGTGTGGGCCACGGCCGACAGCAAGATTGCCACGGTTGACAAGTATGGCGTGGTGAACGGTGTCTGCGGTGGGGAAACGACCATATGGGCGTACCCAAAGGATGCCTGCAGCACCTCGGTGGGCGAGGACGGCCTTGAGCATCTGAGCTCAGAGCTGTCGCTGAGCTTCTCTGTTTGCGTGCGGGACGTAATCGACCGCGATGCGATAAAGGTATCAGACCTTGGCACCCAAACTTATACCGGCAAGGCGCTCACGCCATCACCCAAGCTGAGCGTGGGCGACAAAGTGCTGCAAGAGGGCGTCGACTACACGCTTTCCTACAGCAACAACGTAAATGCGGGGACCGCAACGGTAACGATTAGCGGTGCGGGAGCCTTTGCGGGGAGCTCGCGCAAGCAGACCTTTAAGATTGCCCGCGCATCGATTGCTGATGCCAAGGTGGCGAGCATCTCGAGCAAGGCCTATACGGGCAAGGCGATTGAGCCTAAGCCAAAGGTGGCGTGGAACGGCACGACCCTTAAGCTCGGACGTGACTACGCGCTGTCCTACAAGAACAACAAGAAAGGGAGTACGGCAAAGGTAATCGTTACGGGCGTGGGCAACTTTGCGGGAACAAAGACGGTAACGTTTGGCATCGTGGTCCCCACAGTTGCCTATAGGTCGTACGTCCACAACGTGGGCTGGAAGACGTGGTCCAAAAACGGCGCGAGCACTGGCACTTCGGCAAAAGGCAAGTACGTGGAAGGGCTTAAGGTCAAGCTTACCAACAAGCCCTATTCGGGTGGCATAAAGTACAGGGTGCACGTACAAAATGCTGGCTGGCAAGCATGGAAGGCCAACGGCGCGGCGGCTGGTGTGGTTGGAAAGTCAAAACGAGCAGAGGCCGTAAGAATCGTTCTTACGGGCTCCATGAAGAGCCATTATTCAGTTAGCTATCGCGTAAAGATCCAAGGCAGTGGCTGGACCAAGTGGGCCAAAGACGGCAAGACCGCAGGCACAACGGGCAAGTCTTTGCGCATAACCGCGGTTCAGATAAAGCTCGTGCCCAAGGCCTAGCCATGGCGGCAAAGGCAAGCAAAGGGGATACTCCCCATCGCCCGCAGTGACCATTCTCTATACGCGGCTGCGGCGAAGATATGCCGACGAAACGGGGAACGAGAAGTACGTGTTGGGATACGGCTCATTGTCGAGCGTAAAATGCCACCACTCGCACTCGTAGGGCACAAAGCCGTTGCGCACCATCACGCGTTGCAGCATCATGCGCGCCTCGTGCTGCTCGTCCGTTACGTTCTTGGAGCCGGGATGCGACTTCTCGCCAAAGTAGTCAAAGGGTGTACCCATGTCGACTTCCTTGCCCGTGCTCATGTCGAGCAGCGTGAGGTCCACGGTACTTCCCCTGCTGTGGCTCGATTCCTTGGCAATGTAGCCCAGCGATATGCACTCTTCCTTGTCGATCTCGGGGTAGAAGTAGGGTTTCATGCGGAGGTCAATATCCTCAAGTGCCCAAAACACAAACTGCTTGACGGCCGGTGCGGGACGATATGCATCAAATACCTTAATGCGATATCCCATAACGTTGAACTCGTTGCTCGCGCTCTTTAAGGCGCGCGCCGCTTCGGAGGTAATGATGGCGCATGGCTCCTCGTAGCCATCTATGCGCTCTCCAATAAAGTTGTAGGTGGAGAAGTACCGTATCTCTTGGATGGCGTGCGGCACAAAGTCGGACAAAAGCACGAAGCCGGAGGGGTCTTTGGTAAAGTCGTATGAGCTCATGAGGCATCCCATCTACGCAGGTTATTCGTATTGTAAACCATCTCGCAAAACGTTAGGCGCTCGGCTTGCAAGAGCGCCATAGAGGTGCGGCCTACGATGCGCGAATATGGGCATCGCATCCCGCGCGGCATCTGCGGCTTGCAGATCAATGTCGCACACCGAGAGGTCGCTGGTTGCGGACCTTTGCACGAGCGGATTGCCGAGCGGGTCAAATACGTGACTTATGCCAACATAGCGCTCGCCCGCATGACAAACCCCTGCCACAAAGCATTCGTTCTCGATGGCACGCGCACGCAACAGCGTCTCCCAATGCTCGGGCTTGTTGGGGCCGTCGTGCCAGGCGGCAGGAAATATCAGCAGGTCGCACCCCTGCAGGGCAAGCGTGCGTGCGACTTCGGGAAATCGCAGGTCGTAGCAGATGCCTAGGCCAATCGTGCAAAACGGCGTGCGGATGGCATGACACAGCTCGTTGCCGTAGCCCATGCGGTCGGACTCGCACACGCCATGCGCGTTGTACAAATGGCACTTGCAATACGAGCCGCGTATGTGACCTGCGGAGTCAACCACCACCGCCGTGTTGTGGGGAGGACCTCCGGCAGGGTTTGTCTGGAACATGGTAAAGACGATCCACAGGGCGTTTGTGCGCGCAATACCGCAGAGGCCCTGAGCAAACTCACCGTCAAGCGGTTCTGCAAGTTGCAGCAGCTCCGTTGTGGTGAGCTCGCGGGGGCACATGAGGTTTTCGGGAAACACCAGCAGCGTTACGCCATGCTCGTGCGCTCGCTGGGCAAATAGCTCCGCCTGCTCCAGCGGGGTCATGTAGTGCGGATAGCCAGCTTGTGCAAGCCCTAGCGCAAAGCTCATGTAAGCTCAACGCCTTGGGGCGTGTAGTACGCAAGAGGTGCGCCGCTGTAGGTCTGCCAGAAGAAGTTTCGTGACGGAATGTTTTGCTGCAGGTCCGGGTCAACCACGTATACGGTGCCGCCAGACCTTATCTCCACCCATCCATGTGCGGCAAGTCCACCGGCGGCCGCAGGAACTTGTCCGCAATAGATGGACGCGTCGTAGCCCATGCCAAGGGCGAGCCAGCACATGAGGGACGTGTAACGATAGCAGTTTCCGCCCTTGTTCTTCCAAAACTCCTTGGCATACGACTTGGACCATGTCTTCCATTTGCCCTTGGGCCAGAGGTTTTGCTTGAAGTACGTAAACCGCGAGCCCGCCACGTAGTCGTAGGCCTTCTTGAGCGACTTCTTTCCGCTGCGTCCCGTCGTGCGATAGATGGTGTTCAGGATCGTATCGAGGTCCTTATCGCCACTTACCTTTATGGCGTAGGGCAGCTTGGTTGACCCAGGGGCATTTGCTCCCTTTTTGGTAATTCTAATTTGGTAGGCCTCGGCAGTGAGGCCCGCGCCGTTGGAGCCGGCGACCTTGCCGTTCTTTGTCCAAGAGAGCCAGCCAATGCCCGACACGTGAACGCGATACCACACGTCGCAGTACTTGGCATACTCTCCCGTGAGCTTGACCTTGAGCGCCTCCACCTTGGTCGCTGCGGTGCCTGCCTGCGTGTCGTTTTTCTGCCAGCTGGTCCAGCCCTTTCCCACCGGCTTGATGCGGTACGCAACGCTGCCCCTCATGCGCACGGCCGCGATGGTCTGTGACTTTCCCGTAGTGCCCGAAGTCTTGCCGGAATTCTTGTATCCCTGCCAGGAGCCAGCCACCAACGACCCGTACTTTACGTTTGTGGATGAGAAGAACGTGGTGCTGGTGGCATCGTTATCGCTTGCGGGATGAGTGCCTCCCTTTTGCACGAGGGCGACCTGCATGGTTTCCGTGCGCAGACCGAGCCCTTGGGTTCCCGCCGAGGCTCCGTTGGAGGCCCAGCCCATCCAGCCTATGCCTTCCACATGCAGTCGGTACCATATGTCGTATTTGGCCGCAAGGTCGCCCGTGAGCGAAATACGAACCGCTTCAATTCGCCTGCCCTTATCCTTGGTTCCGGCAAGGGCACCGTTCTTCTTTTGCTTTTGCCAGCCTTCGCCTTGCACGCGGGCACGGTACACGATGCTTCCCGATATGTCCTCGTTTGCAGGACGATTGAGGCAGAAGGCTTCCAGACGCAGGGATTTTCCAGACGTTCCAATGGTTACGCTAAAGCCCGTCTTCTGTTTTTGCAAGCCAACGTTTTGCACGTAGCCTTGCGCGGTAAGCCCTGACTCGAGGAAGGCTTCTCCTAGCTCCGGCGCTTGGTCGCCGTGCATGACCAGCCTAACCTCAAGCGCCACGATTGCTCGGCCAAGGCGCATGGAGCCAGCCAGCTTGCCGTTCTTTGTCCAGCCCTGCCAGCCTTTTCCCTTAATCTTTACGCGATAGTACAGGTCGTAATCTTGGGTGATGTTGCCAGTGAGCTCTAGGCGAACGGCTTCGATTTTTTGGGAGGAGGTTCCTGCCGTCTTAGGGCCAGTTGTCCAGGCCAGCCAACCCTTGTTGCTTACACACGCGCGATAGCGCACGTTTCCGGTAAGGCCCGTGAGCACGGGCCTTAGGGCAAACTGAGAGATGGGGTCCTTTCCGTTTCCTAGCGTAATGCTCGTTGTGTCGGCCGACGACCACGCGCCTAAGGTCGAGCCGTACGTACGTGCGCGACCTTGCAGCCCGGCCGAGGGCTCCACGTCTTGCTCGGGCGTCTCTTGGACAACGACCTCCATGTCGTCGTCAGAGTTGGCGTTGACTACGTCCACGGAGTCTTGGACCTCCATGACCTCGAGGCCTTGTTGTTCCTCGTCGTCAGAGGATTGCACCGTTACGGAATCTTCTGTAGCGGGCACCTCCTCAAGAAGCGTCTCTTCGTCCTCGGCTGTCTCGGACTCGGCTTCGGATTCCGTGGGTATGTCCCCAAGCTCTATCTCTAGGTCTTCTGCGTCCCCGACCGCATCTTGCTCTTGGTCCAAAGCCTGATGTGAGGGGTCGTAAGAAAGCTCGTCCGCAAACGATGTTCTTGCCGGTTGCGTGGCTGGGAGCATCATGGCGAAGGCTACAAGAGTCGAGGCAAGGATGCTTTGTATGCGCTTGTGCATGGGGGTCCTCCTGTTTGTTGCATGGTGCTTGTTAGTATAACCCGCGCGAGGCCTTGGTCGCGAAGAATCACGCTTCCCGTGCCTGACGTGTGCCATGTGGGCTATCATGTGCGTGTTGGGCATCCGTACAAAGGAGGAAAGATGAGAAGGATCGCCAAGTTTGTCGTAACCGCCGTCGCCGTTCTTGTGCTTGCCGCATGTGGTGGTGGAACGCTTGGAGTTGAGTCCAACGACACCGGTGTTCACGCGGTTGCGGAAGGATCTGCCGAGGGGTCCGGAAGCGGAGACATAACCATAAAGGAGGGCTATGGCCTGTGCATAAACCATATCGTCAACTCGGGGTCGTTCCACGTTAAGGCAACCGCTTCGGACGGCAAGGTGGTGTTTGACGAGGACATCACAAACAACATCGCCGATTTTGTGGACGTGGAGCCTGGTGAGTACAAGCTGTGGATTACGGCAGACAACGCGTCGGGAACCGTTGACGTAATCCCTTACGACAAGGAAGCCCAAGCAGACGCCGATGCGAAGCTGGATGATGCCTTGAGTCAAATGGGCGAAAGCGCAGAAGAGCTGGGACTGAGGTCCGACTCCGCTGAGTCCTCCGATTCCTCCAACTAGCATTTATACAG
>JAUMWL010000059.1:0-9088 GCA_030529665.1 Coriobacteriales bacterium | reverse complement strand
CAGGAAACGGCGTTCCGCGTTTTTGTGCTCGATTAGTGCTCGGCCTCTGGGTGCAGGTCAACCTCTTCGGGGTTGACGCGCGTGTAGGCCGAGACGGCGCGCAATGCGGCATCGCGTGCCTCCCGCACATGCGTCATATCCTTAAGCACGAAGCGCATCTTTGCCCATGTGCCGTACTCGCCAATCTGGGTGAGCAGAATCCACGGGTCCTTCTCTAGCTCTGCAACCTCCTCCACGGCCTGCTTGGCCAAAAGCTCCATGGTGCGTATGGTCTGGTCCATGTCGCGCGTGTCGTTGGTAAACGAGAGCATGGTGGCCACGAGGTTGGCGGGCTCGATCTTCTCCACCTCGCCAGAGTTGATGGACGAGTTGGGGATGGTGTGCATGTTGTTCTCAAAGTCCTTTACGATCACTTGGCGCCACGTTACGTCTTGCACGATGCCTTCGGTGGAGCCTATCTTTATGTGGTCGCCCGGCTGCACGATCTTCATAAGCGTAACCTGCAGGCCACCAATAAAGTTGGAAATGGTGTCTTGCAGGCCAAGCGACAAGGCCACGCCGCCTACGCCAATCGCCGTAATGAGGCCGCCCACGTCTATGTTGAAGCACATGGAAAGAACGAACGAGCCGCCAACCGCCCACACAACTATGCGCACGATTATCTCTATGATCGAGCTGGAGGGAAGGGGCGCCCCGTCGCTCGAGAGGGCGCGCCTCACTAGGCGCACGCAAACGTGCGCCATCAGTGCCGTGAGCGCAAGTAGCAGCACGGCTGCAATAAGCGCAAAATAGCTGCTAGAGCTTATAAAGTCGCGAACGATCTTCTCCATGCTTGACTGCCTTATAACCGTTTAATTGTCCTTCTTTACCGTAAGGAACACGTACACCATGAGGATAAAGCCCACGGCGCCAAAGGCGAAGCCTGCCCTCGTAAGGGCGCTCTGGGTGTCGCCCTTGGATCCAGCGAGGCACAGCACGCACGCGCCGAGGAAGAGTGTGCACGCAAGGAAGGTAAGAATTACGTTGCGCACCATGTAGTTGATGGACTTAACGGTCTTTTGATCAAGCGCAAAGTCGCCGCCTACGCTTATCTGGCTCTTTTGCAGCATGTCGAGCGTCTCGACTGCCTTGGTGGGAAGGCCGGCCATGTCGTCTATGCCCTGGACGCCCTTCATCACAAACGCCTCCACCATGCGCTGGATGCTGTCGGGGTCAAAGCCCAAGTTAATGTGGCGCGTCATGCAATCCATTATGTTTACGCGCGGGCTGAGGGCCTTAATGGTGCCCTCGATGGTAAGCAGGCCGCGTGCGAGGTTGGTGAGGAACGGATCGATGTCGTAACCCTCGTCCTGTAGGTTGCCGGTAATGGTGGAGAGCAGGTCGCCGGTGTCGAAGCTCTCGAGGTCGGACTCGGCAAACTGGCTCGTCATCTGCTCGCACATGTCCAGCAGGGCTCCGTGGTTGATGGGGCCGCGAGGCTTGGCGATCTGCAGCACGCAGCGCTTGAGGCCGTAGTTGTCGTGCTTTACCAGGGCGGTTACTAGGTCAAGCAGCGTCTGGCGTTGCTTGGAGGTAACGGTGCCCATCATGCCAAAGTCGATCCACTCAATGCCGTCGTCCACAAGCAGCACGTTGCCGGCGTGCGGGTCGGCGTGATAGAAGCCGTCCGTAAGGATCTGCTCCACGTAGTTGTCGGCGAGCAGGTTGCCCAGGCGATCGCGTTCCTCGTCCGAGAGCGACTCCACGTACTCGGTGTCGCCCACCTCGAGGCCAGAGACAAAGTCCTCGGTAAGGATGGCCTCGTTGGTGAGGTCGTCGTAGCACTTGGGAACCTTTACGCCCTCGCGCTCGTTGTTGTTCTGATAAAAGCGGTTGAGGTTGTTTGCCTCGTTGGTAAAGTCCAGCTCAATGGTGGAGGTCTTCTCGAGCTCTACCACCATGGTCTTGAGGTCAAGGCCGCCGTCCTTCGAGCTGGAGAGCTTCTCGCCAATGTCTAGGATCTTCTCAATAAGGGCAAAGTCCTGAGCCACGGTGGCCACCACGCCGGGGCGGCGTACCTTTACGGCCACCACGGTGCCGTCCTCGAGCTCGGCCTTGTGCACCTGACCGATGGAGGCCGATCCCAGGGGCTTGTCGTCAAAGGACGAGAAGAGCTCGGTAGCGGGCCTTCCCAGGTGCTTCTCTATTTGGGCGTGCACGGTCTCGGCGTCCATGGGTGCCACGTTGGAGCGCAGCTGTGCCAAGGCGTCGCAGTACTC
The DNA here is from genome assembly GCA_030529665.1 of Coriobacteriales bacterium. Classification (GTDB taxonomy): domain Bacteria; phylum Actinomycetota; class Coriobacteriia; order Coriobacteriales; family Atopobiaceae; genus RUG440. The sequence continues at coordinate 6,830 of JAUMWL010000059.1, read as the reverse complement.
AACGGGGAGCATGTCGGTGTGCGTGGAAGCAATCTGACCGAGCTTTACAAAGGTGGGGCCAAGGTCCTGAAGAATGTCCACCGTCATCTGCGGCGTCAGGCCTTCGCTGTAGTCGTATTTCTTTAGGATGGCAAGAATCTCCTTGCCGCGCTCGCTATAGTCGATCTTGTCCTCGGTCGATTTGCGCGCATTCCTAAGCGCCTGTATGAATCCAGCCATAGTCGTTACTCCTTTTGTTGGCTTATCTACTCTGGGCAGATTCTTGCGTCATTATAGAGGATGGTATGGTGCGTCTGCAAAACGCTCTTGGCCTATCGTTTTTGTGATGGAGGCAGCGAGCGCCGCGCCACGTCTTGCTGAACCACGATGGTCTGCTGGTCCATAAGCACCTTGAACGCAAGGTATATGATTACGGGCACAAGAACGGGAATTACGATGGAGGTCACTATCATTACGGCCAAGGCCTCAACAAAGCTTCCCAGCAGGTTCTTTACCCATTCAAGTGCCTTGGACGCGCTCTGGGATGCCGAATCTGCGGCAGCCTGAAGGTCTTCCACGCGCTGTTGTAGGTACTCAAGCGGGTTTTGAGCTTCGGGGCGCGTGTCGGCGTTGCTCGATTCGGCCTGCAAGATCTCGGACATCTGCTCGGCCGTAGTTACTGTTTGGTCAATGGAGTCCTTGTGGGTCTCGTCGATCTTTGTGGTAATGAACACGCTGGCAGGCGTGGCCAAAAGAAGCACCAGTCCAAAGGCCATGAGCTTGAGCGAAGCGTGTCGCAAAACGTGCTTGGCGGGTTGGCTGGAATCAAGAAACTGCGAGGTCAGCACTAGCGCGCAGCAGATTGGCACAAGAATAGAGAAGAACGAGAACCCCACAATGGTGAGCAGGTATTTCTCCAGCAAAAGGGCTGCCACCACAAAGGTAAAGCTCTTGCTGATTTCGGCCAGTTGCTCGGCAATGGGAGTACAGGTGTCGTCGGGAATGAGCGTAAGGGCAGCGGATGCGGTTGCCGAGGCGGCGGTGAGGGCGAGCACCGTGGTGCGCTTCTCGTCGAGCTTTTGGAACATGCCTTCGTAGGTGCTTGTGGACGAGAAGAAACCCGATAACACGGTGGCCGAGAGCAACGCAATCAAAACCATGGCAGTCGAGATGATCAGAGACTTGCGAGTAATAAGACCAGAATCGTCTTTGAGGTGCTTCATGGTGTGCCTCGCTTTTCGCCGTGGACTTGCTCCGCATGGCATGAGTGTAGCGTGCTCGGTTACCGTTTTGACGGTTTCGTTGCTCGAACGGCACGATTTGGCGGGACGTGACGGGGTCAGGTCGTCCTAGGCGCGGGCGGCCGGGCCTTGGCGTGCTGTCTTTGCGAGCAGTGTGGGTCGGGTGGAGTTGAGCGTGCTGTCTTTGCGAGCTGTGTGGGTCGCCTGGCTGCAGGCGTGCTGTGATTGCGAGCAGTGTGGCTCGCCCGACCGGATGTGTGCTGTGTTTTTGAGCTGTGTTGCTTGTTGACCCTCACTGGTCGCAAAGACAGCACACGCGGCACCACACCACCCACACAGCTCCAAAAGTCAGCACGCCCAGTCCCGCGCCACCCACACAGCTCGCAATTCCAGCACGCCATTACATGTCATTGCGTGCCAAACGTCGCTGCGATTGGCTCCTCTAGGCAACGGAGAAGACCTGCGCGCCAAACGGCATGAACGACAGCTTTGCCATCTTGAATAGCTGAAGTCCAAAGGGTATGCCCACCACGGTGAGGCAAAAGAGCGCGCCTGCCATTGCGTAGGCGAGTGCCTCCCAAAACCCGATGACGATTACCCACACGATGTTTGCCACAAGCGAAGGGGCGCCTCCGCCGTACACGATGGTCTTCCCAAACGGTGCCAGCGTAAGAGATGCCATCTTGAACGCTTGGCGTCCCAAGGGAATGCCGATGATGGTGATGTAGAACAGGATTCCCGCGAGTGCCCAGCCAATGGCCGTGATGATGCCGCCGCACAGAATCCAGATTATGTTGCCGATCGTTCTCATTATGCCTCCTCAAATCTGACGCATCATCATACCAGCGTTATGGCAAAATGCGCCAGAATCGACTTCCATTGAGGTTGGCTATAATGAGCAAGTGCGACTGTATTCAGACGGAGGCGCCGGGTATGGGATGGTATAGCGAGAAAGACATCCAAGATGCGACCAAGTTTAGAAACCGCGCCCATCGTGAGGCGTTGGCAAAGGTAAGGGAGATACGTCCCGACATTGGGTCTGTCGTCGATCGCCATCCTGTGGAGGCGTACTTTAGGCAGGTATGGGATTACCCTGGGGCATGGTACACCTACGTTTCGGTTCCGGAGGGCTTTGGCAGCTGGGACGAGCTGGTAGAAGCCATCGTGCGCGATACGCTTGCAAAAGGCGACCTTTAGCTATCGACTCTCAAAGTATTGCACTAAAATATCTTTTATGTGATGGTAGCGCCTCGCATAGGAATTCTCGACGCGAATGAGCTGGAATCCGTGACGGTTGCAGATGGCTTCCTCTTGACGGTCCCTCGCACGCACGACTTCGTCAGTCACGTGCTCCTTGCCATCGAGCTCAATTTATTAGCTCCCGGTTTTCCGTGAGCCACTTATATGTGCCGGGATGAGTGTGGTCGGTAAGCGCAAGAGAGAAGAGAATGACGTCCTTCTCGTCTCCTTGGTACGCATGGACGGTACCGCATGTGGCGTTGGGGATGCGCCCTCGGTCAATCGCCGACTGAATGAGGTCGCGCTGATTGGCAAAGGGGGTGACCACGCCAATGTTGAGGTCGGGATGCGTGCGAGCATATGCAACGATGGCGTTTACCTCGGCAGGTGCGGCGTTTTTTACGGGCGAGACGTCGTGCTCAAAGAGTCCGTCGAGGTACTGCATGGCATTAAGCTGGCTGTCCACCTGGGCGAGTTGCTTGGCTTCCAGCTCAACGGTAAAGTTGAGGTTTTCGTTTGAGCTGGCGAGCGTTTTGATGCACTCGCGGCGTTCGCGTAGCTCGATCTGTTGCTCGTACTCCTTGAGCAACGCTGTGAGCGTCTTTGCACGTTCCGCCCCTTCGGCGTCGCCCAATCGCGGGGCATTGCGGGAGATTGGCAGGTCCTTTGTCTGCAGGTAGAGGTCGCGCATGTGGTCTAGCGCCTCGATGGTTCGCTGCTGGATGGCCTTAAATATGTCGCGAGCGACCGAGCCCATGCGGCTCCCTTTGGAAAGCTGATAGACACGTAGCTACTTTAGCACGAATCGACATGGTTCTGTGTTGCGTGGACGGCTGGGTGGTTACCGTATACGGAAAATAGTTGTGGACAAAAGCGAACATAGGTACTATTATAGGAACGAACAGTTGTTTTGTCAACAACACGGATTAGATTGGTAGGTGAGCGTTGGGCTTCGCGGACTAGAGGTTTTGTGCAAATCATCCTTGCAAATAAACCCTACAGGCTATATTATGGTTGAGGAGAGAATATGTGGGACGTGTGCTATGCGTATATTGAGGACTGGCTTGATAAGCAGGATGAGGAAACTGTGGCTCTTGTGTTCGCCGCGTTGGAAGTGCTGAGGGATGCCGGGCCAAGCTTGGGCAGGCCTTTGGTCGACTTGGTAAAGGGCACAAACGTAAAGAACATGAAGGAGCTGCGTCCCGCGTCTACGGGTAAATCGGAGGTGCGCATTCTGTTTGCCTTCGATTCTAGGAGGAAAGCCGTGCTTCTGCTGGCGGGCGACAAGTCCAAGGCAAAGCGGGGACGGCAGAAGTGGGATGGTTGGTACAAGGCTGCGATTCCCAAGGCCGAAGCCATATATGCGAGGCATCTGCAGCGACTGGAGGGCGATGATGGCTGACTTGGAGAACTACCTCGCCAAGAGGGGTATCACCGACGAGCAGATGGAGTCTGCGCGCAGGGCTACGCGCGAGTACGTGAGTGCGTATGCCCTGCGCGAGGCGCGTAAAGAAGTGGGGATGACACAGGTTGAACTGGCTGATGCCATGGGCGTCTCTCAGAATCGCGTATCGCGCATGGAGCGTGGCGACCTTGCCACCATGAGTTTGGACGCCATTTGCCGCTACGTCGAGGCGCTGGGGGGCGAGGTCTCGTTGGTCGCAGAGCTGCCTGGCCGAAGAATACCGCTGCTGTAGCCTAAATTGGGTATCGGATGGGCGGTGCTGGCGGCTATTATAGATTGTGGATGGAGGCTGCGTGAGTTATCGCAATTTATGACAAGTTGCGATTGGGGAGTGCACATGGGAGCGACAGAAGGAGATATTGGCGGTCTGGGTGGTGTGCAAGCCCAAATGCTCATTCGCTCCGTTCGTGTGGCGATGAAGAGCGGAAGATACCAAAAGGCCGAGGCAGCGTGCAACAAGGTCTTGGCGCTTGATTCGTCTAACGTCGAGACACTCCTGGCAAAAGCCGAAGCCATAACGCGCCAATCGCGTCCGGACAACGATAGGACGATTGAGGTGATTGAGTGCTGCTCTCTCGCGATTGACTCTGCCCGTTTGGAAGACAAGTCGGCCGTTAGGCGCACCGCATCGCAAAAGGTCAAGTTGTCCCTCATGTTTCACGTGGGCTTTGTGTGCAAGAAGTTTGTCTCGGCTGGGGGCAAGACAAACGGGGATGCAGTGAGGATGCTGCCCCGTCTTATGACAGATCACGCAGCCGAATGGAAGGACGTGTCGGGCGAGGACATTCTGGACGACGTCACAAGAAAGAGGGTCTCGTGCGCGATGGAAGATGCCGCCTGCACAACATGGAACAAGCGCGTTTTGTTGGACTACGAGACCAATGGCGCTCGGAGTAAGGAGGAACTGGACAAGTTTGTGAGTTCGGGCGACCTCTGCATTGCCATCATAGAGAGCGCAATCGCCTTTAGTCCCAATGATCCTTCGAGCAACGTGGTGCGATACAGGCATCTTATTGGAATCATGAGCAGTCTGGTTGACGCCCATTCCATTAGGGAGACACAGGGTCGTTGGGTGCGAGCCTATTCGTTGTCAGAGGAGGACAAGGAATCGCGTTGCAAGAGGATTGACTCATGGCGCAACGAGATGTCCATGCTTGATGGGGAACCAGTGCGAGGAGGTTCCATCGAACATCGCGACGCATCACAGATCGCGCTGCGTGTGAGCGGAGGCTCGGTGCTCTTTTTTGTGGTGACGTCTGCTGCCCTCATAGCCAACGCTCTGTTGCTGCTTGCTGTGGTCTTGCAGCTTGCCCAGTGGGTGCCATCCATGATGCAAGGCAACCTGCTTTGTGCCTTGTTTGGTGTGGCGGGCGTGGCTGGAGGCTTCTCGTTTGCCGGATGCGTAACGGATGCACTCAAGCAGACGCCGTCAAAGCAGACGGGACACTACTTGGTGCTGTGTGCCATCGCGCTTAACGCGCTGGTGTTTATGGGTTGGGAAGGAACGGCTCTGGGGTGTTCCATCGGCTTTCTGGGAATGATTGACGTTCTTACGAGCCTGTATTACTTGGCTTGTGGCAAGGCGGTTGAGTAAGGGGTACAAGGGAGCAGACCGCATTTGACTTACGGCCCACTCCCTCGTTGCTAGCACACACTCACCTCGCCCGCGAGCACGCGTTGGTAGTCCTCGTAGTTCTTCTCCAAAAGCGTAGGCGTGTCCAGCTCGTAGGGACAGTGACGTGCGCAACGGTTGCAGTGCAGGCAGGACGGTATCTTTGCCATCTCGGCCTGCCAGTGGTCATTGAGCCAACTGGCAGAAGGGGCGCGGCGCAGCATGAGAGACATGCGAGCGCAGTTGTTTATTTGTATGCCTACCGGACAAGGCATGCAGTAGCCACACCCGCGGCAGAACTCGCCCATCAGCTCTGCGCGCTCGCGGTCAACAAAGGCTGCGATCTTCTGGTCGTAGGTGGGAGCCTGGTCCATGAAAGCCAACCACTCCTCCAGCTCCTCCATGCGCTGGATGCCCCAGATGGGAAGGGCCCACGGATGCTGCGTCATAAATGCCATCGCCGCTCGTGAGTTGGTGATAAGCCCGCCGGCCAGACCCTTCATGCACACGAACCCGACGTTGTTGTTCTTGCAAAGCTCCACGAGGTCGATTTCGCGTTGGCCCGCGAGGTACGAGAACGGGAACTGCAGCGTTTCGTAGAGCCCGGATTGCGCCGCTTCTTCCGCAACGCCAATCTTGTGCGCGGTAATGCCAATATGGCGAATCTTTCCAGATTCCTTTGCCTCCAGCATGGCCTCATACATGCCGGTGCCGTCGCCTGGTCGCCAAACTTGGGCCGCCATATGGAACTGGTAGACGTCTATGTAGTCGGTCTTGAGCTTGGCAAGCGAGGTCTCTAGGTCCTCACGGAACTTCTGCGGCGTGGTGCTGGTAGTTTTGGTGGCAAAGAAGATGTTCTGGCGAGGCACGTGGCCATCGCCAAAGGCAAGGCCGAGTTTCTCCTCGCTGTTGGAGTAGGCTCGGGCGGTATCGAAATAGCGCATTCCGCCCTCGTAGGCACGGCGAAGAATGCGCACGGCCTCCTCTGTGGGCGTGCGCTGGATGGGAAGCGCGCCAAAGGCGTTTTGTGCAACGACGATACCCGTCGATCCAAGCGTTACGGTGTTCATGGCCTCTCCCTGCTGACAAGATATTGGCGAATGCGTCCATTGTATGACAGATTTGCATGACGTGCAGTGCACGTGAGCAGTGCGCGGGCGGAGCGGGGTGGATGCGTGCTGTCTTTTGGAGCTGTGTGGCTTGCCGCGGGTCGGCCGTGCTGGAATCGCGAGCTGTGTGGCTCGCCAACCCGCGGGTGTGGTGTGTTGGCGAGCTGGGGGGCGCGCCCACCCCC
>JAUMWL010000197.1 GCA_030529665.1 Coriobacteriales bacterium | reverse complement strand
GAATACGACCAAGGCTACTAATACGCCTTGTCCCACACGCAAAAGAGTGGCGCCCCCCATCGTCAACGGCAATGGGGGCGCCACTCTTTTATTTATACGTTTCTGAGCTTCCGAATAAGACCTGCGGTTATTGCGGCGCTTTCGCTGCTTCGACTTATTGCCAAGACCGTATCGTTGCCAGCAATCGACCCAATAACGTCGGTTAGGTCAGCCGCATCTATTGCGGCGGCAACGCCTGGTGCCGTGCCAGGCTGTGTTCTTATTACCACCTGATTGTTGACGCTCTCTATGTCGGTTACAAACTCGGAGACCATGCGCTGCAGATGCAGGTCCTCGGCCAACACATACACCCCCTCAGGCAGCTTGCGCAGTCCCATATCGGCAATGTCGCGACTTATTGTTGCCTGCGTGCAAGTGTAGCCAGCCTCGCGCAACTCCAACACAAGGTCGCGTTGTGTGCGAACCGCCTTGTTGCGCACAATCCACTTGATTGTTTCCTGGCGGCCACTCCGTCGTTTCACAAGGCCTCATCTCCACAATGTATACAATAAAAACAAATTGCGTTTTCATGCATAAACCTATCAGAATTGGCACTATTGTCAACATTTTTGCAAAGAATGAATTAGTATGAAACAACGTGGAATACAAACGTCAACCGACGCTTGTGCCCACGCCGCATATTGATGATAGACCCCAAATGCATCTATGCATACAATTGTGGGTACCAGAACGATTCTGCACAGCGCCTGCCTGCATTATTCGGAGGAACAAACATGAACTCTTCGCGCGATAACCGTTCGTCACGCTCCTCGCGCCAACGACGTAACAACCAAAACAGGAGTCGTCGCTCAAGCCAAGGCTCCTCGCCCCAAAGCAGAAGGGGCACGCTCACGCGACCCGACACGGGCTATTCTCTTCACTCGCGACGCGTAAGGCGAGACTACCGCTCCACTAATCCCCTCACCTTTTTGCTTAGGCCTCGCGTATTGCTGCTCATTGTAATACTGGTGGTAGTCATCGTGGTCATGGTTTTGGGCGTCTCTAGCTGCGTAAAGCGAGGCAACGAGTCCGCGCGCCAGAGCATTGAGGAATCAGCGCCCAAAAACGAGCAAGACGAGCGCGTGGCGGCCGGCGTCTCCGCATCGCTCACCTCAAAGTTTACCGAGAAGCTGGATGAGGGCGAGCTACTAGAAAAGATCGCAAAGAACGCCGACCAGTACGACGACGAACGCATGCTCGACTTGGCCCTTGCCGAGCCGGCCTCGCGTGCCTTTATAGCCGCCTATCCCTCCTCCGACAAATCCAGTCGCCCTTACGACGACGAGGTGACGCGTGGCAAGATTCCCGCCCTCTATCAATGGGACGATCACTGGGGAGCCGTTACCTATGGCGACGGGCCACTTGCCGTAACGGGCTCTGGACCCACGGCTTTGGCCATGGCATACATGGGCTTTACCGGAAAGACCGACTACACGCCAACCCAGATTGCCCAGCAGGCAAACAAGAACAACTACGCGGATGGCGAGTCGGGGAGCAAGAAGGAGCTCTTTATCAAGCTAAGCGACTCCATGGGACTTGTTGCCAACGAATACGACCCCTCGGCCGAAACGCTTTATAGCATAAGCGACGAAATCGTCTTTGCCGCAGAGGTCAAGGAGGGGACCCTTACCGACAACGCGCACTGGGTTCTGGTCGTAAACGTGGACGACAACGGATCGGCAACGGTATACGACCCAACCTCCTCCGCGGTATCGAGCAGGACTTGGAGCATTGCCGCCCTTGCAAGCGCAAGCAACACCTTTATTGCCCTCAGCCCCTCCGAGAAGACCCTCGCCGAGTTTGGGGAGAAGGCAAACTCAACCAAAGACAAGGACGACACCGAACAGACCGACGTAACTGAGGACGATACGTATTACGACGAGTCCGGTTACGACGAGTCCTACTAAGCGAACAAGCAAAAAACAAAGCGCCGCCCCTAGCCTCGTTCGCTAGGGGCGGCGCTCCAAATACAGGGCTTATCGAGAATGGCTGTTAGCCTCCGTATCCGTATGTCTCGTATTCCTCGGTGTACTCGTCGCCGTAGTACGTTTCGTCCCCGGAGTACCCATCCTCGGAGGACCCATCCTCGGAGCCCTCGTCCTCTTCGGAGTCCCCTTCGTCGGATGCGTCTTCCTTGGAGGAGCTCTTCTTGGACTCAGAGGTGGTCGCAGCGGTTGAGTCCTTCTCCTTTGAGGTGCTCTCCTGACTTGGAACCGCCTCGGCGATTATCTTTGCGTAGGCCTTGGCTCCACTTGCCGTAAGGTGCGTTCCGTCTTCCTTAAACCAATTGTCGTGGCCTTCCGATGCCGCATACCAATCCACCAGGGTCACCTGGTCGTTCTTCTTTGCGGCCTCCTCCATAAGGGCATTGTTTGCCGCGCACCAGCTTCCAGGCATGCGCACGTTTACCAGCCAAAGCTTCTTGTCCTTGCCCACCGAATCAATGATCGTTTGCAAGTCCTCGGCCTTAAGCGCGTCCTCCGAGCCAATGCAAACAACCACGTTGGTGCCAACCACGTCTTGCTTGGCATACTTCTTGTACGTAGCCGCCACGTCTGCGGGCTGGCGCCCCTCAGCCGTGTCAATAAGGCCCTTGGGGAACGCCTTTGCCAGCTCGTCGGCGGCATCCAGGCATACGGTGTCGCCCAAAAGCGTTACCTCGTACGTGCTGCTGGTCTCGTCGGGCACCTCGTACTCCATGGTGTCCACCACCAGCTTGGCATATGCATCTCGCCCGTCCCAAGTAAGGTGGATGCCGTCCTCAATGAGCCAGTCGTCGTTTCCCTGGGTGGCAGAATACCAGTCAATAAGATGCACGTTATCGTTTGCGGCAACGTACTCGTCAATGATGGCGTTGTTGTCGATGTCCTTGGCATTGGGGCTGCGCATGTTAACAAACCAGAGCTGCCTGTCTGGTCCCACATCCTTTAGGAACGTGTCCATAACGTCGGAATCCAATATTCCGTTTGTGCCAATGCTAATTACCACGTCGTCTCCCACGACGCCCTGCTCTAGGTAGCCCTCCAGGACCTCAATGGCCTCGGCCGGCTCGCGCTCGCCCCTGGTGTCAATCAGGCCACGCGGGAAGGCCTCGTTAAGCTGCTCGTTTGCGCCAAGAGAGACCGAGTCGCCAATGAGCACCACGTCGTACACGCCGTCTGCGATGGGCTTTCTGAGCGACGCCTGCATAACCTTCTTCTCGTTGGGGTTGTCTCCCGCAACGGTAACGGGCTTGACGAGCACAAGGCCACCTATGGTTATTGCCGCTCCAACCAAGACCATTGCGGCGGTGGGCGCAAACGCCGGCATCTTTAGCCTGCTGCCAAGCATGGGAACCGAATCAAGGAGCTTCTTGCCCTTGCCAATGCTGCGCAGCGGAACCTCCACAAAGCGATACGAGATGTCCGACACCACCAGAATGAGCACCAGCTCCAAAAGAAGCTTCCACCAAGGAATGCCCGTCGTTGCCGTAAGGGGGTTCAAGATCTCCAGAATGGGATAGTGCCACAGATAGATTGCATAGGAGCGCTCGCCAATCCACGAAAGGGGCCTTAGGCTAAAGAACTTGGAGAGCCAGCCGCCATTGGGCACAAGCGATGCGATGGCGCCTACGCTGAGCACCGAGCACAGCAAGATGCCGCCGTAGTACGAGAAGGACGAGTAGCCCTCGGTAAAGAGCATCATGCAAATGAGCGCCACAACGCACAGGGGACCCACGGCAGAGACCACAATCTTGGGCAGACCCCTCAAACGCGATGCCCTGCGACGGCTCATCTTGCCAAAGGGCCATGCGATCGCAAGCCAGCATCCGGCCAAAAGGCTCATCGCACGCGTGTCGGTGCCATAGTACGCACGCGACGGGTCTCCTCCGGGCACATACAAAAAGGCCATGAGCGCCGCCGAGAGAAGCGTAAAGACAACAAGGCCTATCCGCACAAACTTGCGCTTGACCTTCTTGCGCATGAGGAAGTAGAACACCGGTGGCCAAATGAGGTAGAACTGGGCCTCAATGGCCAAGGACCAAAAGTGGGTCAGCGGAGAAGGCGCGCCGGCGGCGGCAAAATACGACTCGTTTCCCAGAATCTTGGTCCAGTTGATTACCATAAACAGAGCAGGCAGGATGTCTGGCCTCATCTTGGTAAACAAAACGGGGCTGAATATGGCGCAGATTGCGCCTGTGATGGCAACAAACACCACCACCGTTGGCATGAGTCGCCAAAAACGCCTTGCAAAGAAGGACTTGAGGTCAATGTGGCCACGACTCGTGCCGTATTCGCGCATAAGGCCACCCGTTACCAAGTACCCCGAAAGCACGAACAGTATCGTGACGCCCAAAAGGCCGCCTTGGCACCAGGGCAGGCGCATGTGATACGCGATCACCCCAAGCGCGCACAGGGCACGAAAACCATCCAAAGAGTGGACATACCTTTGTTTTGCAGGCGTTTTCCTGCGCTTTCTTACCGGCGACACGGATGGTCCCCCTTCTGCAAAAAACATGGCCTATGTAAAGCATTGATTCGGC
>JAUMWL010000196.1 GCA_030529665.1 Coriobacteriales bacterium | reverse complement strand
TACGACCGACGCGACATACTCGCCGGCATGCACCTGTCCATGGCACGGCGCATCATCAAGATGATGCGAAAGTCGGAGAAGGGCGGCGACGTGCTGATGAGCGGCGGCGGCGCATTGAACGTCGGGCTTCGCCAGGCCTTTGAGGAGGAGCTCATGCAGGACGTGTACGTTGCCGCACACCCCCAGTTCAACGGGGCAATCGGCGCGGCGCTCATAGGGAGCGAAAGGGGATAATGATGGGTCTTACGCTGTTGTTGGAGGGCGTCTCGGTCGCAATGTCGGTGGGCTTGGGTTGCGGTACCTGTTGTGGGTCGGGCGCTGGGATACTGCTCTCGGGCTACGTCATGACACACGCACGCAACGCGCGGCAGTCGATGACTGCCTTCCTCTCTTTCTATCTAGGAAAGGTTGCAAGCGTCGCCGCGCTCTGCCTCGTAGCTTCCCTCGTTGGGCAGTCGGGATTCTTGCAAGGCGAGCCGTTTTCCTCGGGGTGGATCAACCGGGCCTTCGACCTGTTCATCATCGGCATGGGGGTCTACTTCCTGTGCGGCTGGCTGCAAGAGGCGCGCGGCAACAAGAGGTGTGGAGAGCAGTGCCGCGACCATCGCAAGATGCGCGAGGCCGTGGAGGGCGGCATCCACATCCCGGCGCTCTTCCTGGCGGGCGCGGGGTTTGGAATCTCGCCGTGCGCTCCCCTACTCATCGTGGCGGGACTATGCGTGACGCTTCCCGTAGGCTTTGCAGTGGTGACCGGCGCAGCCTTTGCATGCGCCAGCATCGTCTCTCCGCTGTTGCTCGTCTTGTTGCTCTCCGGAGTCCTAACCACGCGCATGCACAAGGAGATTCCCGGTATGCTCCGGTGGTTACGTCTCGTGTGCTATCTTGGGATGATCGCGTTCTATCTACTTGACCTGGTGCAGACGTTCTAGGGAGCCAAGATGAAGCTGCTCTTTGCGGAAGACGATCCAGACATCGTGCGGGGAGTCACCATACTGCTCCAGCGAAGCGGCTATACCGTTGACGCGGTGAGCAACGGGAGGGATGCTCTCAACTACCTCACAAACGGCGACTACGACGCCGCCATTCTCGACATCATGATGCCGGGCTTGAGCGGCCTCGAGGTGCTCAAGGAGATCAGAGCGCAGGGCATGGGACTGCCCGTGATGATGCTCACCGCTCTGGGTGAGCTCGACGACCGCGTTACGGGCTTCGATAGCGGGGCGGACGACTATCTGCCCAAACCGTTTGCGGGCAAGGAGCTGGTCTCGCGAGTGCGCGCGCTCCTTCGTCGGGCCGAGGCATTCACGCCGGATGTGGTCACGTATGGTGACGTGCAGCTGAATAGCGGGACCTACCAGCTTGCGTGCGGCACCAAGAGCGTGCGTTTGGGAAACAAGTGCTTTCAGATCATGGAGATGCTCATGCGAAACCCAAACAAGATCGTGAGCGCCGAAGAATTCATGTCCCACATTTGGGGATGGGACTCCGAGGCGGAGATCAACGTGGTGTTTACCAACATATCCTTCCTGCGTAAGAACCTCGCCAAGATCGGCTCCAAGGTGAAGATCCGCGTCGTGCGCAATGCTGGGTACCTCCTCGCGTACGGGGATGAGCCATGAGCGATTCCGTGATCAAGCGGCTGAAGCGCAAGATCGTCCTCGTCTCGATCGCGGCGGTGTTCGTATCGCTTCTGGCCCTAATATTTGCCATTAACTACGCGCACTACCTACAGGTTGACGCAAGCCTTCACAGCGCACTCGCCGAGATCGCAAGCGAGACCGACACGGGCTTCGACGCTGACCAGCGACTCCAGGGAGACGGGAGCGATCAGCAGCTCCCCAAGCAGGATGTCGAGGACGACCAGCATGTTGCGGGGCAGGACGGCGTGCAGGCACCGGACACTGAGCTCGATGCCTTGAAGCATATGGAGCACGGTGGGCGCAAGTCCGCTCGTGCACAGTACGGCAGTCGCTTTTTCTGTGTGCTTGTGGCAGAGGACGGCAGCGTGAACGTAAGGAGCCGGGGGGATGGCGAGCTTACCGACGAGTATGCCCGTCAGCTCGTCCAGAGCGCCCTCGGTTTGGGAAAGCCGGAGGGATATCTGGACGACTACAAGTTCCTGGTCGATGAGTCCGGCGCGCAAAGAAGGGTCTTTTTCCTCGACTGCACCACAGACCTGGAAGCCTTACGACAGCTTCTTATGGTCGGGCTTGTCGTGGGCGGATGCGCGTTTGTCATCGCCTCGCTCGTTATGGTTCGCCTCTCCGGCCTCATCGTGCGGCCTTTGGAGGAGAGTGCGCAAAAGCAGAAGCAATTCGTTGCGGATGCCGGGCACGAGCTCAAGACGCCCCTCTCGGTCATAGCGACAAACATGGACATCCTGGAGGTGGACCTCGCGGACCAACCCGAGGAGCAGGAATGGATCGACAGCACGAATCGCCAGGTCACCAACATGAGGCGACTCGTCAACAACCTGGTCGTCCTCTCAAAGATGGAGGAGCGGGAGGACGACGTCGTGCTCTGCGACGTGTCGTTGAGCGATATAGCATTCGAGTGCGTCCAGACCTTCTCGCAAATCGCCATCGCTCAAGACAAGGAGCTCGTGCCGTCGATTGACGAGGGCGTTCGCGTGAGGGGCGACGAGCCTGCCATACGGCAGCTCATGCAGATCCTCATAGACAATGCCATCAAGTATGCAACGGGTGACGGTACGATTCTGGTGGAGGTTGCCAAGGTGGGCCGTACCGCATCGTTCGCGACGCGCAACGACTGGGCGCACGACGTCGAGTCGCGTGAGCTCCCGACGCTGTTTGACCGATTCGTGCGCGGGGAGAGATCGCGTGACCGCTCGGGAGGGAAGGCCGGCTACGGCCTCGGCCTTTCGATCGCGCGGGCAATCGCCGAAAAGAACGACCTCAAGCTCGAGGTCGGCGAGGACGAAGCAGGCAGAATCGTGTTCCGCGCTCTTTTCCCCGCTCGATAAACGGAATGTAGTCTGAGTTCGGTGGGGGGCGTTGCTATCGCATAGAGTGAGTGCTCATGCGGAAAGTGATGCCCCGCCAAAATAATGTCCCAAGCTGTCCAACCTGTGAAAACCACCCAACGCGTCCCATCGGTTTTCCATTTAAAGAAACCCCGAAGGTGTTTTCTGAATCATGCCTTACACTTAGTCAACATTATTAGCTTGGGTTAAGGAGAACTCCTAATGAAGATTACATCGTTCAACCCGCTTATCGTTTCGGCTGATCCAAAGAACACCATCAAGCTATTTGAGGAACTCGGCTTTGTGCGGCGCCATAGAAAGGGCAGTCTGGACGGACGCGAGGATACGACTAGCATACGCATGAAAGACGCGAACGGCTTCTATGTGGACATCGTCGAGGCGCCAGGCGTCGAGAGGGACATGATTACGATTCGCATGAACGTCGATGATTTTGATGCTGCAAAGGAACTACTGGAGAGCCATGGCTTTACGGCTTCCCCGCAAGGAAATGCCACCGACTCATCCTCAAAGTCCATTGGAATGTTCTCTCCGTCCGGGTTTTCGTTTAGCCTAGTGGAACACATCAAGCACTAAGCACGTGCGCAGGCTAAACTATACGAGCGGCTATTTACGACCACAGAAAGGATTCGCATGAAAATCACCGCATTCAATCCCCTTCTCATTACGTCCCACGCCGCGGAAATCGTTGCCTTGTTTGAGGAGCTCGGCTTTGAGCAGGCCCACTCCAAAACTGGCATCCCCGGGGACATAGCCAGCTACGACCTCAAGTACGGCGAAGACTTCCGCGTGGACGTCACGCAGGTGGACGGCGTGCCACAGGACATGACGACGATCCGCATGAACGTGCGCGACTTCGACGAGGCCTACGACTTCCTCATTTCCAAGGGCTTCAAGGACGTCAACAACGGCAAGGCCACCGACACCGGAACCTCCAAGGCCACGATGCTCGTCTCGCCCTCCGGCTTTAGCATTAGCATTTCCCAGCACATCCGCAAGTAAAGATGCGATAGGACAAAGCTTAGGTCATTTGTCACATTAGTCTCTATAGCCGCATGGGTACGTTAGCGCAACGCACCCATGCGGCTTTTTTGTACGCCTGTTGCGCTAACAGCTCGTTATCGCCCAATGCATTGAGAAGAGCACTGACTTGGTCGGTGACTTGTGATGTGCATGCGACGTCCCTCCAGCGAAACGTCGCAAGCGGTAGCTCTCTGCCCGTCGCAGTGTTTAACCATATTGGTTTCTACGCCCTCACCCCAAAATGGCAGTGTTTTTTCATTGTCGCCGGCGCGCGTAGGATATTTGAGGAGGGATGTGCTGCAGAGGGGGTACCCATGCTGTTTTGGCGTGAGGTATCGGTGGACGACCACGACCTCGGCGCAACGGTGCGGGCGTGCATGCCAACCATCCTCCAAGCATTTGTCGCCCGCCCGCAAGGCGTGGAGGCCGGTACCGAGTTCGAGCGAAAGCTGTACGTTTGCCGGCGCGTTATAGAGAAACGCGGCGACGCCTCGCATGAGCTCTGGGGCAAGATCTTTTACGTTTGCTCCATGAGCTCGCGCACCATCGTGTACAAGGGCATGCTCGTCGCAACGCAGAT
>JAUMWL010000195.1 GCA_030529665.1 Coriobacteriales bacterium | reverse complement strand
ACACAGGTATGGAAGAGCTTACAGCCGGGGGACGTGCGCGCAGAAGCGGAGGTTTTAGGGGCAAAACCCCGGCCCAAACCTCCGTTTGGACGCGCGCCGGCGCCCGTGCGCGCAAAATCGGAGGTTGCGCCGCTGACGACGGGCTGATTGGTCGCTCGTCGGGTTACGAGCTCAGCACCTGCGAAAGCACGCGCGTGGCCACGTCTAGGTCAATCGGCTTGGACAGGTGTGCGTTCATTCCCGCATCCAGCGACGCCTGAACGTCCTCTTGGAACGCATTTGCCGAGCACGCAACAATGGGAATCTCCGCAATCTTGGGGTCGGACAGCCGGCGCACGCGATGTGCGAGTTCGTAACCGTCCATCTGCGGCATCTGGATGTCGGTGAGTAGCACATCGTATGTACCTGCTGGTGACGAGACGATCTTATCGAGCGCCTCCTTGCCGTTTGTGGCGGTGTCAACAGCAAACCCAATGTCTTCCATAAGGAACTCAGCGATCTCCAAGTTGATCTGGTTGTCCTCGGCAATGAGCACCCGCTTGGTAGAGAAGTCAATGGCGTGTGTGGCCACCTCGATCTCTTGCTTCTCGATCTTGGCAACCTCGCCCGCATTCAAGAGGTCAAACGTTACGTCAACAATAAACTCGGTGCCCTTGCCGGGAGCCGTGTCTATGTCTATGGTGCCGCCCATAAGGTCCACGATGCTCTTTGTAATGGCCATGCCCAAGCCCGTACCTTGAATGCCGCTTACCGTGGCATTGCGCTCGCGCTCAAAAGCATCAAAAACGCGCTCGGCAAACTCAGGCGTCATGCCAATGCCCGTATCCTTTACGCGCAACTCAAAGCGCGCCATGCCTCGCTGGGCACCATCCATCTGCAGGAGCCTCACGCTAACCGAGCCGCCCTCGGGGGTGAACTTGTACGCATTGCTCAGTAGGTTGAGCAGAACGCGGTTGAGGCGGTTCTTGTCGCATATAACGTAGCGGTCGCGCACCTGTGCTGTGTCAACCACAAAGTCGAGGTGTTTCTCGGCCATCTGCGTGGCAAACATGTCGTATGCCTCGTCAATGGCCTCCACCATGTTGCACGCAACGGGGTCGAGGTCCATCTTTCCGCTCTCTATGCGGCTCATCTCTAGCACGTCGTTTATGAGTGCGAGCAGGTGCTTGCTGGAGGCGTCGATCTTTTGCAGGTATTCGCGCATCTCGTCTTCTGTGGTGTCCTCGCGCTGGGCGATGTTGGTATAGCCAATAATGGCGTTCAGGGGGGTACGGATGTCGTGCGACATGTTTGACAAGAACACCGTCTTTGCGGCGCTGTTCTTCTCGGCCTCCATGCGAATGAGGTCGTGCTCTCGTTCTCGTTTGCGCATGAGGGCGTAGATGTTAAACATAATAATGAGGCTTATGCCAATGAGCACCATTTGCACCAAGCTGTTGTTGAGCAAAGAGGACTGCAAGTGCGCCGACTCCTCCAGCAAGAACTCGCGCTCGATGCGCTGCGTGGCGGCAGGGATGTCAACGTTGTTTACCACGTATTCCTGGGTATAGAAATCGCTAATTTGGTCCACAATCTCGCTGGTAGAAACGTGTGTTGCCTGACGTACCCACATGGTGGAGGTATAGAAGATCATAAAGAGCATGGCCATCCACACTATGGTGGAGGTGCCAAACCGACCCTCTTTGTCGCGTCCAAATATGTAGCGGAAGAACAGCAGGCCCAGTATGCTCCACGCGGCAAAGATAAGGTAGGACTCCGTGGCAAGCGCGTTTATTGACAAGAGCTGCGGAATGAGCGGCAGCGAAAAGAAGACAAACGAGACTACCATGCCCATGATGCCCATTGCCTTGCCCAGTAGGTTGTTGTCTTGGGACGCGGCCTTGAGCGCACAGGCTGAGATGTAAAAGTACGCAATGGAGGCGCAGATGCTGGTAACGTCCACTATCCAGCCGATGGCAGCCCTGCCCACAAAGGGCACGGGAACAGAGATGAGCAGCACAAACAGGATGATGTTTGTGGGCACGTCCTCCTTGTTTGTCTTGGCAAACCAAGCCCTAAAGATGCCATCCCTAGAAGCTGCCAGCAAGAGCCGGCTCGTGGAGCGAAAGAGGCCCAAAAGGCTGGTGAACAGGGCCGAGATGATTACGAACGCCAGCAGCAGGAGACCGGGGTTGCCCGCAGACTCCTGCATGGCGTTGAACACGGGCAGGGCCTTTAGGCCGTCGAGGTTGCCCAGGTCGCTGATGTAGGCAAACCAGTTTGGGTACTCAGACGGGGTGCCCATAACCGATATGCACGTGATGAGCGAGTACACAATGGTGCCGCAGGCTATGGCGGAAACCACGATTAAGAAGAGCCGCTTGCGCGAGAAGTTGAACTCGTCCGCCGCATGCGACACTGACTCGTATCCCACAAATGCCCAGGGAGAGAGCGTAAAGATGTTCATTACCTGCGAGAACTCGTTTTCGGTGGGGAGAAACGGGGGGTCGAGGCTCGTGCCCACGCCGCCCTCGTGGATGTACACAATAACGAAGCAGAGCACCACGCCAAGAAACAGGGTAATGGCAAAGCCGGTGTGTATGGAGGTCACGATCTTCTTGCGGCCAAGGCTCAAGAAGGCAAACAGCACCAGCGTAAACAGCGTGATAAGGATTTCGCCAAAGTATACATCGTAGCCCGCTACCGTGTAGTGAAATCCAACCTGAAAAGTCGACCCCAGCAAAAAGCGGCTCATGAGCACTATGGAGGTGGCGTTTGCCCATATAATGGCAATAAAGGCGAGCACCAGAGCCCACGTGCACAAGAAGGCGTGGTCGTAGCCAAACATGTGCTTGGTAAAGGAAAACGCACCGCCTGAGTCAGGGTACCTGTTTGTCATGTACTGGATGTTCCACGCAATGACCACCATGGCAAGGCCACCCAAGGTAAGGGCCACGATGGTGCCCACAGGCCCTGCCATGGGCAGCATGGTGGATCCGGGCATCATAAACGCGCCCCAGCCTATGATGCAGCCAAACGACAATGCCCATGCGTTTACCGTTGACAAGGTTCTGTGTGAACTCGATTCAACAGCACCACGCGGGCTTCCACCTGCGGTTACGGAAGTCCCCTTATGGCTCATTGTGGCACCCCTCGGTTTGAGTGACTTGTGAGTGAATAAGCGCTAGAGCGAAGCAGCGTAGGCCTTGATGTTCTGAATCGTGTTTTCGTACTTAACACCAAGCTCCTCTACCAAGGCGTCCACGTCGGTCTGCGCACGCAGGGCCTCGTTGCCCACGCGCAGAGCCTCGGTAATGTTTGTGGTAATGCGCGCGAGCTCAACGAGCGAGAGGTTGGAACAAACGCCCTTGGCCGCGTGCGCGGCGTCAAACGTCGCACGCTCGTCACCGGCAGCCCATGCGGTCTGGATGTTCTTGCACGAAGGGTCATCCAAGAAGCGCACAATAAAGCGGGTGATGAGCTTATCCATCCTCAAGCGACCAATAGCCTCTGCGTAGTCGCCGCCAATGCGGTCATAGAGCTCTTGTAGCGTCATTGCCGTCTCCTATTCTGTGAGGTGCGATTCAAACTCGCTTTGCCTTAGTGGCCTGGAATAATAGTAACCCTGGATGAGGTCGCATCCCAGCTCCTTGAGGTTCTGCGCCTCATCCTTCGTCTCTACGCCTTCCGCAACGGTGGTGAGGCCCAAAAACTGGGCCATCTGGATGGCCGAGTGCACTATGCGGTAGTCGTTGAGCTCGGCTGCCTGACGGATGATGCTCATGTCGAGCTTCATTACGTCGAGCGGGAGCACGTTGAGTGACGAGAGGGACGAGTAGCCCGAGCCAAAGTCGTCCAGCTCAATGAGGAAGCCATTGGCCCTCAGCTCCTCAAGCGCGGTGATGACCCTCTCGGGGCTCTCGGAATACGCGGTCTCGGTAATCTCCACGTGCAGGAGCGACCTGTCCACGCCGTACTTGTCTGCAAGATTCGCCACGTCGCTCGTAAAGGTGAGGGCGTCAAAGTCCATGCGGGAGGCGTTAAAGGATATGGGAACCACAGGAAGCCCAAGCTCCTCGCAGCGCTTGATCTCCTTGCAGACCTCCTCGCAAATGTAGAGGTCGAGCTGGGTGATAAAGCCGTTGCGCTCGAACAGGGGAATAAAGGCGCCCGGGCTTACGAATCCCAGCTCGGGATGAATCCAGCGCACCAGGGCCTCGGCGGCGCCGGTGGTGTCTGTGTGCAGGTCGTGCTTGGGCTGGTAGTACACCACAAACTGGTGCTCCTCGAGCGCCTGCTGCATGGTCTCCACAATGGCGTGCTCCATGAGCTGCTTCTTGCGAAGCTTCTCGTCGTACCATGCCACGTCTACGTTAAACACGCCCTTGATCATCTCGAGCGCCATTATGGCGCGGTCGCAGGTAAGCGAGGAGGCAAGCGTGCGATCCACGTACTCTACCACGCCATACTTAATGCTTATGTGCGCGCTCATAAGGCCCTTGGAGACACGGGGGATCATGGTTGTCCAGTCGTGGTCCTCTTGGTGGCGGATGAGGAAGGCAAACGTGTCGCTGCTTACGCGACCGCCGGCCATAAAGTCGGGCAGGAAGTCGGTGAGCCTGTCGGCCAGGTCGTGCAGGAGCTGGTCGCAGTTCTGCCTGCCGTAGCGGTCGTTGAGCGACTTGAAGTT
>JAUMWL010000194.1 GCA_030529665.1 Coriobacteriales bacterium | reverse complement strand
CACCCGACCAGAAAACCGCAGGTCAGAGGCTATGTCCTCTGGCCTTTTGTTTTAGATTTTATGCGATGGTGGCAGAGAGGTGGCAGAGCTGGAAAGCGGGTTCTGCACGTTAACCTCCAAAGGGTTCCAAACCAGTATTCATCCACACACGAGAATATGCATTTCTCACGTGCTCGTGAGGCAAAAATGACGCGGGCCATCCCCTGTTTTTGGAAGATGACCCGCGTCTGGACCGACGTATCAGCTATGACTCACGCCACGATTCCGGCCTCAACAAGCTCCCCAACGGCCAGCGCCGCCAAGTCGGCCTGCTTGGAGCTCGGTGCAAGGTAATGGTCGTAGTCCATCTGAAGCGACTTGTGGCCACGGGTGCGGGAGATTGTGAAGTCCGATACCTCGGCCTCATGCATCAGCGTCGTGTTGGTTTGGCGCAGGCGGTTGATGGGGATCCCTCTCCGATCACCTGCATGGCCCGTGCCTAATCGAACAGCGCGTTGACCTGCGCGTTGGTTGCGAGCGTCACCTCGGAGGAGGCGACGAGGCCGGAGAGGTCCACAGTGGGCGCGTGGGCGTCCCACACGCTCCCGGTCCAGACGTGGTTCATCCCGTCGGCGGAGACGTTCCACATGTCGCCGACGGCGTTTCCCTGCGAGGGCAGCTCCGCCGTCGTGGCGACGCTTCCCCGGTACCTCACCGCCGACGCCAATGCCGTGGTCACGGCCGACGATATCGCCGAGTTCACCTGAGCGGACGTCTGGTATCCCGAGTCGTTGGGGAGGTCGCTCACCTTGGTCGGGACGGTGACGTCCACGGCCTTGGTTGCGTCCGGGGCCAGGGCGGTCCCGTTGACCCTCACGGACTCGATGGCGTTCGGCTCTCCGCCGGCGTCCTCCAGACTCCCGACTCGCGTGGCGAGGGCCTCCTGCGCCGCCCTGGTGGCGAAGAGCTGCTTGGCCTTGTCGTGGTAGAGCGAGAGCCTGTCGATGTCGACCAGGCCGTCATACGTTGGGTTTGGCATCGTGCGTTCCGCCTTCCTCGAATAGTGATAGCACTTGCGTGTTCGTCGCGAGCGTGAGCCCTGGCACGGCCGCGGCGTTTCGGGCCAGCTCGGCGTCTATGGCCTCCGTGTTCCGGTTGATGACCTCGACGTCCACCGGGTCGACGTAGCCGGGCTTCGCGAGCCCGTAGTTCTCGGTCCTTCCCGCCATCTTTGGCCCTCCCGTCAGCGGACGTGGTGGTCGAACGTGCGGCCGGCGATGGACTCGAAGGCCACCCTCATGTAGCTCGGCGGCCTGCTCCCGATGACGACCCTGCCGCCCCGGGTCCTGCCGAGCAGGTCCCTCGTGATGCTGGTTATGCGCGCCTCGGTGCGGAGCGCCGGCTCGAACCCCGTGTCCACGACGCTGACGAGGTCGCCGAGCCTCCTGTTGCCTATGTCCGCGATCTCGCAGGTGTAGGTGACCTTGGGCTGGCACACCTGGGCGAGGTGGTCGGCCGCGGCAACCCTGATGGCGGAAACGCTCTCGCAGGACGGGTCCGAGAGCCTGCAGACGCGGTGGACCCTGTTGCCGTCGCGGTCCGGGCGTGCCCATGCGGCGAGGGCCGACGTGGAGTAGACGGTCTCGGTGTAGTGTGCGCTCGACCCCTGGACCTGCGCCCCGATGCCTCTGACCCCGGTGTAGACCTCGTCGGCGGAGACCTCGCGCACGACCCTGCCCATGTTTCGCGAGTACGTGAAGCGGCCGGTAACCGCAGAGGAGCGTATCTCCCTGTTGAATTCATAAGCGTCGAATATCCTGTCCGCGAACCTCTCCACGAAGTCGAAGAGGTCGGCGTCGCACTCGACGCGGAACTGCTCTATGTTCCTGGACGAGCGCCTCTCTTGCAGCAACGATCACTCATGGCAGATCCTTACCTCTAGCTGCGGCTCTTGTTGCTATAGTACCACCTGTTCAAATGTCCACTCATAGCAGGCTCTCCCCATAGCGGCCAACGTGTCGCTTTTCGGGTAGCCAAAAGGTGTCACGGCACTAGGGACCGCGGTCCTATCAGCCCACCCTCCGTGGCACCTCCCGGGTAGCCAGAAAGGTGCCACACCCGGCTGTGCCACCGAATCGCACCGACACAAAGAGGCGCGGGCCCACCCGTAGGATGGACCCGCGCCAGCAGGTGCATATGCCTGATTGTCTTGAGAAGCGCTTACTCGCTCACGTAGACAACGCCCTCCCAGGGACGCAGCTTGCCCTCCTCGGGGTCATCGACGGAGGAGATGACGGCCTTCATGCCCTTCACGAGGGAGGCGTCGTAGGTGACCTCCTCGCCCGTGAAGTTGGTGAGGGTCACGGCCTTGTCCTCGCCGCAGGCGCGCTGGAAGGCAAAGATCTCCTCGCTGTCCTCGAGCAGCGTCGTGTAGTCGCCCGCGAGCAGGACGGGGTTCTCGCTGCGCAGCTTGCTGAGCTTGCGGTAGTAGTTGAGCACGGAGTTCTCGTCCGCCTCCTCCACCTCGGCGTTGACGGTCTTGTAGTCGTCGTGGACCGGCAGCCAGGGCTTGCCGGTGGTGAAGCCGGCGTTCTCGGTCGTGTCCCACTGCATGGGCGTACGAGCGTTGTCGCGGCTGCACTTCTGGACGGCCGCGAGGGCCTCCTCCGGGGTCTTGCCGGCGCCGATGGCCAGGTCGTACTGGTTGCGCGCGTTGGCGTCATCGTAGTCGTCGATGGAGGCCATGGCGGCGTTGGCAAAGCCGAGCTCCTCGCCCTGGTAGACGAAGGGTGTGCCACGCATGGTGAGCAGGATGGTGCCGAGCATCTTGCCAGCGGCGACCTTGTCCTCGCAGTCAGGCGTGAAGCTGTTCACCGAACGGGGCTGGTCGTGGTTCTCGAGGTAGACGGGGTACCAGCTGTTCTCCGTGTTCTTCTGGCTCGCGGCGAAGGCCTTCTTGAGCTCGGTCAGCTTCCAGGTGGAGTCCTTGTACCAGATCTCGTTGCCACCCTGCGGAACGAGCACGTGCGCAAACTCGAAGACCATGTCGAAGACGCCGTTCTCGCCGACCCACTGGGGCAGCTCCTCGGGCTTGACGCCATTGGCCTCACCCACGGTGAAGGCGTCGGTGCCGGCCATGACCTCGTTCTTGAACTCGTTGAGGTAGTCGAGGATGCCGTCGGTGTTGACGGTGGCGGCATGGATGCCAGAGAGGCCATCGGCCTCGCCGTCGGGCTCAGCGTCGACGAAGGCAGGCTTCTTGATGTAGGGGATGGCGTCGATGCGGAAGCCGCCGACACCCTTGTCCAGCCAGAACTTGGCCATCTTGAAGAGCTCCTTGCGCAGGGCCTCGCACTCCCAGTTCATGTCAGGCTGGAAGTCAGCGAAGGTGTGCAGGTAGTACTGGCCACGCTTCTCGGACCAGGTCCAGGCGGAGCCACCGAAGATGCCACGCCAGTTGGTCGGCGGAACCCTCTTGCCGTCCTTGTCCTTCTTGGCGTCCTGCCAGATGTACCAGTCGCCGTGCTCGCCCTCGGGGTTGGCCTCGGAGTCCTTGAACCACTCGTTCTCGTTGGAGGAGTGGTTCATGACGAGGTCCATGACGATGCGGATGTCGCGCTGGGCGGCTTCTGCGATGAGCTCCTCCATGTCGGCCATGGTGCCGAAGCGCGGGTCGATGTCGTAGTAGTCAGCCACGTCGTAGCCGCCGTCCTTGTTGGGCGACTTGCAGACGGGGGTCAACCAGATGGCGCCGACACCCAGCTCGGCCAGGTAGTCGAGCTTCTTGGTGATGCCCGCGAGGGTACCGGTGCCCTCACCCTTGGTGTCGAGGTAGCTCTTGGGGTAGACCTCGCACGCGATGGTGCTCTGCCACCACTTGAGCGCCTTGGCGGCCTCGTCGGCATTCTGCGCCGCAGCCTCGCCCTTGTTGGCAGCGGCGTCGTTGCCCGAGTTGTTGCCAGAGCACGAAGCCAGGCTCATCAGCGTCATTGCTCCTCCCATGCCTACAAATGCGGTGAGAGCACCCCTACGCGTCATCATACGTGCTTTCATGTCTGCCATACCTGATTCCCCTTTCAAAGACGTGCACGGGCCGAAGGCCCGGTTATACGAGCGGACTGCATGCGGCTTCCCCCGCATTCATGGCAGCCCGTAACTGAACTGCAACAATATAATACGCCCAATTCGAGCAGTCGAACGCGCGAACGATAACAAACAAGGAGTTTCACAAACCAATCATGAATCCATGCACATACACTGGCCTAGCTGCCACTATCGGTCTCCTGTGCCGCAGTGCATGTCGACCCAACCTTTGGTCACGCAGGTGCGCAGGCTCCATTCGCTGCGCCTCGGGTCGTCCACGCGATAGCTCCAGTAGCAGCCACCGATGCCCTGATCCCAGGCCTCGATCTGCGCATCCGCAAGGGCGCGGTTGAACAAGCGCCGATCTCGCTCACCGAAGCTCTTCTTGAGCGGCGAGTGATTGGCGATGCTCCACTCGCCCACCATGACCGGATGGTAGCGAGCGGCATCGCGCACGCGCTCCGAGGACTCGCCAAGCCGCGCCAGGTACTCGTCGAGGTCATAGCGCTCGAAGCCCCACTCCGAGAAGTTCAGGTACTGGTGCGTGTCGATGACGACGTTGTCATAGCGCTCAGTCGGCAGCAGCTCGTTCCAGGCCTCCAGCTCGAACTGGTCATGGAAGACGAGCGCGAC
>JAUMWL010000193.1 GCA_030529665.1 Coriobacteriales bacterium | reverse complement strand
GCAAGGGATGGCGCTCCAGCTGGCTCAGGTTGTTCAGCCGGACGTTCGAGGTGATTTGGAACTCCAGGACAGCACCGCTTTTTCTCAAGTCCTCCAGCAGCTGCCGTCCCTTGTTTGAGGTGAGGCTTCTGGTGTAGAGCCCGTGGCCAATTCGAACGAGGGGCATGGGCTGGCCGGGGGCAAGCCCCTCTCGCACGCATTTGATCGCGTTGGCCACGTTATCCCGCAGGCCGTCGTTCTCGCCGGCATGGATGCGAATCGTAAAGGTAGGGTGATCTGCGGCAATCCGGTCGAGCTCAGCTATCACCGGCGCGAGGTCCCGGATGTCGTTGATCTCTTCCCCAACGATGTCGGCGCCCGCCACATATGGGTCTCCCGCCACCGCGTGTATGGCCTGCAGGCTCTTTCGCAGGTAATCGTCCGAAGCGATTCTGTCTTTAAGGATCGTGAGCGGCGTCCGTCGAATCGCCGCCAAGAAACGCAGCGAAACCCCGGTCTCTTTTGTGATGGCAGGCATCACCGCGTGGACTTGGGCCAGCATGCGCGGCGCATCCTCGGGCTTCGTAAGGGTGGTGTCGGAAATCTCTGCATAGTCGATGCCGCACCTGGCGTAGCTCCGCGCAATCCACAGCAGCTTGTCCTGAAAGACGCTGTTTGCGGAGAACGCAGGCTTGTCTCGGTCCCGCGACATCGCAGCAAGGGCTTTGACTATCTCGCGGTCGGGGATGCGCTCCGTGCCGTCGATTTGAATTGGGTCGTCGGCGGGCACGCCCTTGCAAAAGACGTAGCGGTACAAGTAGACCTTCTCAAGGTTGGTAAAAACGGCCTGCCCGTCTTTCATGATGGCCAGCGACACTCTGATCCTGGGGATGTTCCATGCCGCGTTCTCCAGGTTCTCCAGTATGAGAGAGGCAAAGTTGAGGTACGTCCCATCGTCGATTCTGCGCTCCAGGTACTTGCCCCTTAGCGGGGAATCGCAAAGCTCCGTCGCGGCCTGGGCACGCCGCGTAGCAAGGAGTCGTTCCTGCTTGGGAGTGAGCCTAAGGCCCAGCTTGCGGACGTAGTAGAGCGGGTAGCGAATCTGATGATGGATGCCAAGGGCGATGAGGATGTCTGGGTCGAGGTTGGCGTTCATGTGGGTGTGCAGGTCCGTCTGGAACTTGCACTCGCGCAGGATGTAGGTCTTTACGATGGTCTTGTAAAAATCCTGCCGGTAGTCCTTGGTCTGGCTCATCAGGGTCTTTGCGATGGCGGGGATGGATGCCTTCCGCTCGATTCTGCCGTCCGGGTAGATGTTTGCAATCTTTGTGTCGAGCAGGCGGAAGACGTAAACCATGCGGTTTCTGCCATCGATATAGCAGGGCAGGGTGCCACGTATCACCTTGAGGCCATCCTCGCCCATCTGAAGATCCAAGTCGCACAGCGAGGCGAGGTTGGTGATGAGGTTGCCGGTTCCGTGGTTAGGCGTTCTGAGCACGTAGTGTAGCTCGTCCCCATCGCGATACAAATCGACGACAAGGTCTTTCTCTTTGTCCAGATAGAATTGTCCAAATGCTTCCATGCACCTGCCCCCAAACTTTGACGGTAAGGTCATGATAGCAATCTGGGCGCCGCCGTGTATCGTATGATGTGACATACGATCGTAGGCCTTTCCTCGTACATGGCCTTCCAGACAGCTTATGGCATGTGCTCCGCAGCCATCATGAACCTAAGCTCGATCGCAGGCCAGCTGGCGGGCGTGGGACCTGTGCTCGATTTGGCTCGTCCTCTCCTTGATGCGATACCCGAGACTAGCGGCGAGAGCGAGGCCGTGCATGAGCTCACGGGCCGCATAGACGTGTCCAACCTCTCGTTCCGCTACACCGAGGAGGGCCCGTGGGTGCTAGACGGCGTTGGCCTTTCCATCGCTCCGGGAAGCTACGTGGCGATAGTCGGCTCCACGGGTTGCGGCAAATCCACACTGCTTTGCCTGCTGCTCGGCTTCGAGACGCCGCAGGTAGGTGCCGTGTTCTACGACGGCAAGGACCTCGCACGGCTCGACGCGCGCTCACTGCGGAGCCACATAGGCACGGTACTCCAGGACGGGAGGCTCTTTCAGGGAAGCGTCTTTGACAACATCGTCATCTGCGCACCACAGAAGTCCCAAGACACGGCGTGGAAGGTCGCCGAGATTGCGCAGATAGCCGACGACATACGCGCCATGCCCATGGGCATGCACACCAACCTCTCGGGCGGCGGCGTCTCGGGCGGCCAGCGACAACGCATCCTCGTTCTCGAACACGGGCACATTGTGGAGGATGGCAGCCACGAGGAGCTGCTTGCGGCGGGAGGGGTCTTTGCCCAGCTCGTTGCGCGTCAGCAGGCATAAGGCGGGGACGCATTTGCCGGGATTGGGACCAGTGGCGCAGGATTTGCTCGGATCGGGACCAGTGGCACGGCGTTTGCTGGCTTTCGGAGCTGTGACGCAACCGTAGCGCCACTGGTCCGGATTCGAGCAAACCGATTGCCACTGCACGCAAAGCCAGCAAACCAATCGCCACTGGTCCCGATCCCGGCAAGCGCGCCTACGCCCCGCGCGAGATGAGCCGCCGCTCGCGTGCGGTTTCGTCCCACATCACACGGCCTGGCCTATGCCGTCGCGCTTAGCCGAGGCTGGGGGCGATTCGTATCTATAGAGCAAGAAGTCATACACCCTCGCACACTTTCGGTACGCGGATTTGTAGGTCGCAGTCGTTACCCCTTCGGTGAATCGCTTTGCCTCATGAAGTAGGGTCCTATAGCCCAAAGAGGAACATTGGTCATCCAGTCCTGCTCGCGGAATCCCGACATCGAGGTTCTAAGACCATGCAGACCGTACTTGTCGTGAACGAGCCTCAGGCTCCGTGCGCGCAGGTTCTCTTCCGCCTTAACCTCTATGGGCACGATCGCTCCACGTTGTCGCTCCCTTCCCTCTTAAGCGGCGCACGCACTTAAGGGCGCCCACACTTTACGAAGATAAAATGAGCATATTTGCCATTTTTCCTAATGTACTTTTATTGATTCTGCCATATTTCCGAAGATATGCTAGCCCAGCCTCACGTCGATGAATCCCAGCGCCATGGGGCGACGTCGAAAGCCCCAACATAGTAGGCGAACTCGGCCACGCAGAGCATGGCGAGGTCGTCGAGCCTCCATGCCGACGCCATGCACCCCACGAGGAGCGCCTCGTGGTCCGGAAAGGCCCCCGCCTCTGAGAGGGAGCTCTCGTCAAGGACGTCTCCCGAGAGCACGTCACGGTAGAGGCCCATCAAGCGCCTGGTGCGATCGCCCCTGCCATGGTGGCGCACGTGTTCTCTCGCCTGCTCGTATGTCAGGCTGCCGGCGATGATTTGGTCGAGGATGAGCGCGGTATTGTTGTCGTGCTCGGAGATGTCGCGACGTAGCTGGCTCAGCTCTTCCCCGAACGTCTCAAAGCCGCTCGTGATGCGCTCTCCGCTGAGTGCCGTTGCGGCCTCGAGCTTCTCGTCGTCAATCCAGTTCTTGGCATCGAAGTAGTCGCCGACGAACTGCAGGCAGAGCGTCTCGGTAGCCTGTTCCGCTTCCGGAATCGGCGCATTCGAGTGAGGTGTACAGTTATTTAAGACACGGAGAACTCAGGTCGTTCAATGAGTTATACGATTCGTAGGATGTTTACTATTGTGTCTGATGGGTCCGTCGTGAGGACGATGGAGGCAATGGTCTTCGCAATCGCCCGATTGTTGAGCAAATCGAGTCTCGTCTCGTTGTCCAAGAGAATCATGACATCATCCCTTCGACCGATATGTGGAGCGAGCGGCTCTACCCGCCAATAGCCAATTGCATGCGTCAATCGTCGTCAGCATTGCCTGCGGCATACCTCGTGGAGCGCCCTCCCGCAACGACCCTCAGCTCGCCGTCTGCCACATACGAAAGGGACGGGAGCGGCTGCGGCAGATCGAGCGTATGCTGAGTCGCAACCCCAACCACCCAGACCGCAGGCTCCTCGAGAGACTTGCGGAGGACCTTATGAGCGCACTTGGAGGTACAAGATGAACGAGGCTGAACTCAACTCTCTATTGCTTGAGTCATTCCCCGAAATCAAGAACGACTTTGACGACTATGTTTCGTGGCAGGACGCTATGGATACGGGGTGCTTCCTCACGTTCGAGGATCTGCTCCTTCCCGTTGCCAGGCGAGCATTGAAGGCTGGCGACAGCAACATGCTGGAACGCATTGGCGCCTTCACCGAGACATTGATGGGGTCGGGTGACGAGTACACCGTAAACGTTGCCACGGTCGCGATTCTCGAAGGACTCAAGGCTGAGGGGGACCCCCGTGTGCGCTCCCATCTCGGTGCCATCTCACTCGCAGAGTACGACGGGCTGACCCACTAAGCTCGAAGCCAGTTCCTTTGTCAGCCCTTACCTCAGCGCACCGTCTGTTGGCACCACAATTAGCCATTGGCTGTGGCATTGGATGCGGCGCGGCGCGGCGCGCCGACGCCACGCGCGGGCAGACATGCGCCGTCCGCCTTGGCGTCGGGAGTCGGACGGCAAGGCGGACCCACGGCGCGACAACGCGGCCACAATCAAATGCATTGTGGACGACTCGGGACGCCCGAACGCGACTTAGTCCAGCAATGCCGCCCGCCGATAACCATCAGCCATTGGCCCGATTGGTCCATACCTCGTACACGCTTCCAAAATCCCCAGTGCC
>JAUMWL010000058.1 GCA_030529665.1 Coriobacteriales bacterium | reverse complement strand
AGGCCCCGTTCATCGAGCACGACAACCCCGACACCACGTGCAAGATCGTCTACGATGCCAAGACGCGCGCGATTCTTGGTGCCCAGCTCGCCTCCACGTACGACATGAGCGGCAACATCAACATGTTTAGCCTTGCAGTGCAGAAGAAGGTCACCATCGACGAGCTCGCTCTTCTTGACATCTTCTTCCTCCCCCACTTCAATGCGCCGTATAACTACATGACCGTCGCCGCACTCTCGGCCAAGTAATCCTGCGTGCGTCAATCGTTGGGGATGCTCCTCTTTGCCCATTACCGAGTAAAGGGGAGCATCCCCTACTCTTCATTATACGATGGCAGTGATAGACATCTGGTCTGAGGGGAGTTCCTTATGGTCAAGGCATACAACACAACCGTACGTAAGAAGGACTTTTTGTGGGTCATCCTGTTCCTCATCATCTTTGTCAACGGGTTTGAGTCCGGCGGCTACCAAGCGAGCCTCTACAGCATAGGGCAAACCTACGACCTCTCCATCACCTCCATGGGCCTCTTTGCCGCCCTGGAGCTTCTTGCCGACATGCTTGCGCCTATTCTTTTGGGTAGCTGGGCAGACAAGGTTGGCAAGGCCAAGAGCATGACCATAATGCTGGGCCTGCAGCTGGTCGCAGCCGTGGTGGTCTTCTTTACCAAGGCCCAGACGCCGTTCTTGGTGAGCATGTTCCTGCTTGGCCTTACGACGAGCGCGCTCCAGTTTATTGCCATAGCGGCTCTTGCAGACGCCTACCCGCTAAGCGGCAAGAAGCGCATTGGCTTCCTCACCTCCATGTATGCGTTTGGCGCGGTCATTGCTCCTCTGGCCGTCTCGTTCTACCTGGGCCACGGCGTTAGCTGGCGTGCCCTGTTTGTCCTTCTTGCCATAGGAACGCTCATCGCGCTTGTGGGAATCGTTCGCATGGGTGCCGACCCCCGCGAGAAGGCCCCAAAGAAGGCCATTGGCGAGCGCGAGGGCGCCAGCACGTTTATCCTTCTTGGCATCCTGCTTCTTTGCGTGATTATGTGCATCTACGTGGGATTTGAGAATGGCTTCTCGTTCTTTGTGGACACGCTCTTTACCGACGTGTTCCATTCGCCCATGGGCAAGTCTGCGCTCTCGCTCTACTGGGCCGTAATGATTCCCTCGCGCATGCTGGTGGGCCAGTTCTCCAAGCACGTTAAGCGCATACTGCTCGCCTGCGTAATCGCGATTCCGGTTATCACCGTCTTTGTGGGCATCGCAAACAGCGCCATCATGGTCCTTCTGCTATGCGTTCCCCTTGGCATTGCCAGCGGCGCCATCTATCCGTGCGTGCTCACCCTCATGCTCCCGTTTGCGGGTAAGAAGACGGCCACGGCCACGGGCATGATAACGGCTGCCACGGGTATCGGCGGCTTTGCCTTTACCGCACTCACGGGATTCATGGCCGACCTTTGGGGCATGCAGACTGCCATGATGATCTTGGCAGCGTTCTTTGTGGTGTCGATCCTTGCCGTGCTTCGCGTAAACGCAATGGCCGATGCCGCAACTGGCAAAAGCGCCTAAAATGGCCAAAAGGGGCTTGGCCTCTTTTGGCCATTTGGCCGTTTGGGGCTTGGCCCCTTTTGGCCAACTACTCAGCCTCGTAAAACACGAATTGGTTTCTACCAAGACGCTTGGCCTTATAGAGCGCCTCGTCCGCCGCGTGAAAGACGTTTACGCCCAGAGGCAGACCCGCGCTAAACGCAATGCCAATCGAGAGCGTAACGTCTGGCAGCCCATCGTTGCCATCTACGAGCCCCGCGCCTATGGTCTTTATCTTGCGTGCAATGGTGTCGCGCATCGACCCCTTGATCTGGGTAAGCACTACGGCAAACTCGTCGCCACCAATGCGACACACGTAGTCGGTAGTGCGAAAACAAGCCTTAAGGCTTTCGCTAACCTTCTTTAGCACAGCATCGCCGATCTCGTGACCATACGTGTCGTTGATGACCTTAAAGAGGTCCACGTCAATGATCAAAAGCGCAATGTCTTCCGTACGGTTGTCCAGCACGCTGTCAAACGACCCGCGGTTGAGCAGACCCGTAAGGCTGTCTGTCTGCGCCTGCTGCTGCAGCAGATTGGTGCGCCTTAGGTTCTCGTAGTACAGATGGTTGTACGAATCGACCACATTGCGCACCTCGCGCGAACCCCTTACCTCCAAGGGCTCGTTCTTCTGGATGCTGAGGTTTTGGCTTTGCAGCGGACGCATAATCAGAATGTAATTGATAATACCCGCAATGGCCAGAAGCGCTACCTCCAGAACAAAGACGACCATGAGCAGCGCGTGCAGATGACGCTCTTTGTTGTACGATTGGTTTCGGATGTCGCGCAGGTAGTCGGACAAGTCCGTAAAACAGTGGTCCACGTGCTTTTGTATGAGCGCCTTTGTGTGGTCGTATGCGTATCCCAAGAGCATGTTTTGAGCACGATCGTGCTTTTGCTCGGCGTTTAGAGCCTCGTCCTCCAACGAAACCTTTACAGCGGCAAGCAGTTCGGGCATCTCATCCATGCTCACCGCTTCGGCCTCGAGCCTCATGGCATAGAGCTCACGTTGTGCAAGCTGGTTAGAAAGGTCGAGCGCCTTTTGGAGGTCCTTTTGGGCTCGCGTGGCGTTGATGCTGTTTTGCAGAGTCTCCACCGCATGGTCTCGTCTTCTGACGGTTTGGTATTCGTCAATATATGCATTGAGCTTCGTCAGATCGCCCGTCACCACGTACATGCGGGCATACATAGTAAGGTCGTCCGACGCATCCATAAGGTCGTGAGCCGCAACGACGCACTCCTCGTACCGGTCACGAACATTGGCGGTGTCCCTGCGCGTCTCCACGAGTCGCACCAAAACGACTATTCCAAGAATGGCAACAATGGTTCCCACGATAACCAGAATCGCATCCAAGACCTGCACACGAGGAGCGGCAACATGTCTGTGTTCTTTTGTCATTCCATCACTCTTGTCATACGCTAACAAACCCAAAAAGCAATTCTACCTCATAATTGGGTCAAAGCTGCATGCCCGCAAGCAACGTACCGCTAAACGAGCTTGCGGCGCACGAGCAGCAGCGTCGTGCCAAGGGCCGCCAGCAGCGCCGGCCATGCAAAGGTCGTGTCGGCCGTACGAGGCATCGTTGCGCCAGTGGAACGTTGCAGGAGTGGCGGTTCCGCGTTTTGCGTTGTTGATGTGGAGGTCTGCGTATTTGCGGACGCTGGCTCAGCCTCGCCTTGCCCGTCGTCTTCCACAATCACCGTGTACGACGCATACACCACATCGGGGTCTCCCACATCGCACAGATGCACGGTGGTGGTCCCCGGCGCCACGCCATGCACGACGCCATTTTGGTCCACGGTGGCGACTCCCTTGTCTTCCACCCGGTAGTTGGGGAGCACCACGTCGTTTGCCTGGGGCAGGATGGTCTGCGCCATCTGGGCATACTCCCCTGCATTGAGCACAAGAGTGTCGTCGCTCAGGTATATGGCCTCGACGCTTGTGGAAATCTCGTTCTCAGACGCGACCACATGTACCACGACGGACTCTGTCGCGCCATTGGCAAGGGTGCCCGTGATGGTGGCTATCCCCACCTGTCTTGCATCCACCACACCGTATGCGCTTATCTCAGCGACCGCTACGTCAGATGAGCTCCATGCCGGGTACTTCTCTTGGGCGTCGGCCGGAACAACGCTAAAACCCAGCTGGCTCTTGTCGCCCACGCACACCCAGAGGTCGTACGTGCGCAAGAACAGGTCTGTGCCCAGAGCCGCCTCGCTCACGGCCGCATAGCGCGCATGCAAGACCACGTCCTTTTGCACGCAAATGGCCTCGTCCACAAGCTCGCCGTCGCCTGTGGCCCAGCCCAAAAAGACCTGGCCCTCCTTGAGCGGGGGGTCCGGCAGCGTGTACAAATACTGGCCCAGGCGCACATACTCAGTGCTCAGCGTCTCCTGGTCCACCATAAAGCTAACCTTGCCAAAGACCTCGGTTAGCTCCGTATCCACATGGGCACCTATCCAATCCCTACGGTTGGACATCCATGCCCTTAGCGACTCCACCTCCTCGTCAAAGCTCTGGGCATAGGGACCCGAGGGAGTGTCGCGCACCCACAGGTCAAAGTCTGCCTGCCACGAGAGCTGAACCTCGTTGGCAAGCCGGTCCAGAATCCCTCCGGTGTGCAGAATGTCGTCCAGCACGCCATCGTATTTGGCCCATACCTCGCCTAGCAGCTGCTGGTAGTCGGAGTCGTACGCCCTAACAAAGTCGAGCCAATCCATAGGCCGGTCGCCAAACCCCTCGTCATCACCGCTGGGCACGCCCATGGACTGGTCAAAGTCCCAAAGCGGACCCCAGTACAGCTTGCCATCGCGCTTCTTGTGGAGGTACGTACTGGGCGTAATATAGGCGTCTTGGTTTTTGGTGAACTCCATAACCCACCAGTACTTGGCAGCCGATTCGGCGTCCATGAGGTCTTTCCACGCGCCATTGCTCCAAATCGCATCCTCGAGCTTTTGGAGGTAGTCCGCCAAATATGCCTTTTGCTCATTCGTGCCAGATGTGGCAGGGTCAAACTCGGGGTTCTGACCGCAAAACTCAACACCGCGGCTCGTAGAAAACCTGTTTTGCGCGGGCTCGTCCTTTTTTGGCGTCATGGAGAACAGGTAGCCGCCCGTTACTTGCGGCTCGGAGACGTCGGTTTCCTCAAGCTCGGCTATGTTTACGCGCGACTTGCCAACGCGTACCTGCTCGGCGAGGTAATAGCTGCCTCTATATGTGCCATTAACCACCAGGTCCACGTGAATGCCCGCGGGCACAAACTCAAACCCAAGCTGCGCGCCCATGTATGCAACCAACCTGTTTCGCAACGAGCTGGTGTCGATGGGGCTTGTCAAGAGCACCCAATGCTTGTTTGCCCCCACATCAGAGCCCAGAAGGGCCTTGGACTTGTTGAGCTTTATATGGTAGGGGTTCTTTCCCCCAGCGGAATCCCACGTGGAGTTGCCCCGACCCCTAATGTAGTCCAGCTTGAGGTCCTCAAGGCTGGTGGGGTCCGCCAAGCCGCATGAGTCCGCATAGCCATTTGGCACCAAGAGCGATATGGTACCGCCACACTGGTAGGTGCGGTCTTTGCTCGTGTTCATCTTGTTGAACTCCTCGTCACCACCATCAATCGTGATGGAGACCACAGGAATTCCGTTGTCTGGCATGTCGTGCGCCGAGGCGATGCCCGGTACCAGCAGCAAAAGCGTTGCCAACGCTATGCCAAGCAGTCTTTTTACCATACTACCGTCCCCTTGGCGTTACGTGCCGCTGCGCCTCCCATGTTGGCATGGGGCTGAGGCAACGCACCGCCTTATGACAAAAGAGGTGCTCCCGAGCACGTCGTTGTGCGCTCGGGAGACACCCATTCATTTGCTTTGTAACCAACGACGCCAGTATTCTACCCCTTGACGTCTGTGCCCAATCGGGCGGTTGGCATTTTTGGAAAAACGCTATGCGCTTATCTTGCGCTTACTTGCCAGCCTGGACCTTTATGTTGTTGGCAACCCAGAACATGAGGCCCGACACCACAAGGCTCAGAATTGCGCTGAAGATGTTGCCGCCCTGCACCAAGGTCATGATGAGGCTCACGGCATTGCCCGCAACGCCAATGAGCGCAAGAATCCACACGGGCATGATCTTGCTCGGGTCGTTGGAGGCACGCAGGCCAAGGATGCCTTCCACCAAGGTGACGATGCCCATTATGATGCCAAGCACGCCAATAATGCTCATGGCGCCGCTGGCCAAGGCCATCTCCTCGGCAGACAGTTCAGCGCTTGCGACCTCAGATGTGGCAATGCCAATGGCACCGCCCATAAATATGGCTATAAAGCTAACGATGATGGCAATCACGCCAAAAACGATGTCGATTATGGAGATTACCTTCAAGGCCTTTTGTGAACCGGACATATCCATAGTGCCCCTCTTTTCTTCCAGACGATTGGTTTTGCGATTCGTTGTTGAATCACACAGAATCATACACCAACATACAGGCTCCACAACACCTGACATGCCTTTAAGTTGTAGATTCGCCTGTTAGCGTGTTAGCGTGGATGTGCCTTGGTAGCTCCTACTTGCCTTGCGCTTGCGCTTCATCTCGTAGAGGCTCGTATCGGCTTGCACCATGTAGTCCGAGATTTGCAGTGCCGTGTCCTTGTCTATTTCAAAGCTGCACACACCGGCCGAGATGGAGAGCTCGTACGGCACGTCGTGCGTGGCGTTAAAGATCCGCATGCCCTCCTGGCTTGCCTCAACGATACCCAGCGCGTCCTTGTCATCACCAAGAATAACGAATGCCGCATACTCGTCACCGCCCATCCGGCTCAGAATCGCCTGCTTGGGCAGGATGGCCCTCAGCGTGGCAGCGGTGTTCTTTATGGCCTCGTCGCCCATGTCGTGACCCATGGTGTCGTTGATGGTCTTCAGACCGTCCAGGTCCAAATACATAACGGCGGCGCGCTTGCCTTGGTTGGTGTGCACCAAGTGCTCGATTTGGTTCATAAATCCACGGCGATTGAGCAGCCCAGTCATTTCGTCGTGCTGCGACTGCTCCTCCAGACGGAGGTTGTTTTTGTTTAGCAGGCGGTTCATCTCGCGCTCGTTGGCTATCATCTGCAGGTGCTTGAGCGCAAAGCCCAGATTGAGGAATGCCATGAGCTGCGCGTTTAGATCCAAGGTGTCGGTGTTGAGCGCCGCCACGCCCATGAGCTCAGTGCCCGCCATTACGCCGCCCACGGTGTACGTGTCGGTGTGGTCGCGTCGTCCGAGCGTCCGCTGCATGAGCTCTTGCAACACCACGGGGTTCTCGCCCGCCGCGAGGTACACCTCACCGTTGTGCACACCACCCAGTGGATGGACCGTATCGGAGAGCGCGAAGCTCTTGGATCCCACAAAGTCCAGCGGCTCGGGTAGCAAGAACAGGTCGGCCTCGCGAATGCCTAGGCGCGCAAGCTCCCCAAAGATGAGCCTATACGCCTCGCGTATGTCTCCGCTCTTGCGCAAGGCGTCGTCCACCATATGAAACGTTATCCACTCGCGCTCGTTCATGCTCAGCGTGTTCTTTTGCACGGTGCTGCTCATCAGGCGCGCAATACGTAGGTGCAGATGTGAGATTTGCTCTATGACCCAGTTGGCGTCCTCCTTTGGCGACTCCTCCACCAGGGCCTCCAAAAGCGTGATGGCCGCAGTATGAAAACCCTCCAGCGACAGGCACTCGCTGTAGTCCTGCTCAAAGAGGACAGAAAGGTCTTGGCCCGAGAAGAGCAGGTCGTCCGGCTGGGGATTCTTGCAATGCGCAAGGTACGACGTCCGTACCTTGGCAAAGAACGTCTTAACGTGGGCGCGGAAGTCCGTTGTGATGCGCTGACCCGCCAAGGAAAGCGTGTAGTCCATAATGATCGACACGAATTCATCTACAGGAAACGGCTTTTGGCGCAACAGCTCGCGGAAGTACTCCAAGTCGCCCCGCACGTCCTCGCCGCACGAGCAGCGCGGCACAAACGTGCTTGTGAGGACATCCTCCCGCTGCGGAAGGCCCTCGCACATGCGCAGGGCCTCGCGGGCTGCCATGCAACCATAGTCGTAGCTGGTCATGCGCACCGTGGAGAGCGGCGGGTCCATGTGCGCGGAACGCGGATGATCGTCAAAACCCGTTACGGCAACCTGCGTGCCCACGTCGATTTTGTGCTTTTTTAGGACGTCGTAAACCCTATAGGCCATAACGTCGCAAGCGCAGGCAATGGCCTCCACGTCGGGGTTCTGCTCCAAGATGCGCTCCGCCGCCTCCTCACAGTCCCCCGAGAAGAACCCACGTCCAAAGAGCGATGGCGGTGTCTGCAACCCATGGGCCGCCATTTCCTCAAAGTACACCGCCTCGCGATCGCGGGCGCCTTGGCTGTGCTCGGGACCGCTTATGAAGGCGATCTTTGTAAAGCCGCACGTCTCTATGAGGTGACGCATACATTCGTGCATGCCGGGATCGTTGCTCTTGGTAATGCATCGGTAGCCAGGAATCGAGCGCTCCAGTATGAGCGTCTTGGCGGGATCAAGAATCTGCGCGAGCTCTATTGACCTGGCAGTGTCTCCCTTGAGGTATGCGGCAACGCACCCAGCGGGGAATACTATGACATCGAGGTCCAGTCGGGCGGAAATCTCGGTTGCCACACGAAAGTACGCTTCGGCATTGTCGAGCGTGTGATAGGGGATGAGCTCGGCAATCGCCACCAGGGTGTGCCCCGCCTCCTCAATGGTGTTCTGCACGCCCATACGCATCGCCTTGGGATAGTCGAACTCAGAATGAACTCCCATAAGGCCAATGCGGTACTGTCGCATGGTGTGGCTCCAACCCTCACGCAGATAGATATGTATATGCTATAGCGTACGCAGATTTTGTTTGCGTTACGCAAGGCGGGCGGGCTTGAGGCATCGGTGATTGCGCGGACTGGCAAAAAACCACCTAATCCAAGATAATTGTTGCCCATAGACGCAAATTTATCGTCTTCGAATCAGAAAGAGTGGTTAACGTGCGCTAAAGAAAGCCGACAATACGCCCGTTTGACACGAGAAACAGACATGCACGGCCTTTCACGAATCACACGCCCAGAATTAGTGGGCAATATAAATCTTAACTACCGTATTTTCGCAGGTAACGTTTCTGAAAAAGCGTCTTTCGAGCGTCGTATTGCCCACTAGCTATTTTATCTAGTGGGCAATACGAGGCCCAATATTCTAAATTCGGTTTTAGCCAACTGGGGTTTTGTTGTAGTTAACGTTTTTATTGCCCACTAATTCTCATAGAACATACTGCACAACCAGTCCCGCAAGAGTACAGACGGCCAATGCAATGGTCTCGCCGATAAAAAAGCCCTTGATATGGAACCAATAATCGTGATAGTCGCTAACCATGTCCTCTGTCCCCTTGAAAACGAAATGAGGATCATGGCAGAACCAGAGAATGTCCAGCACGATTGCGTCCCAGAGGCTCACGACCGTCCACAGCAGAAAGCCATAGCCAAAGGCCTGCGGAAATGTGGTATACCCGTTCACGTATCGCAGAATCAGACTGAGGACGATGATGAACAGTACACATGCGCCAAGCTTGACCGCCAGCTTGTTCTTTTGCGTAGGAATCTTGTCCTCGTACTCGACCAGCGACTTGACCCGCTCCTGTATCTTCGGCGGATAATTGTACAGGCTCTTGATTGGCTCCCG
Source organism: Coriobacteriales bacterium (assembly GCA_030529665.1). GTDB lineage: Bacteria > Actinomycetota > Coriobacteriia > Coriobacteriales > Atopobiaceae > RUG440. Next base: position 6,988 of record JAUMWL010000058.1, on the reverse strand, counting down.
GGACACGAGATAGACCATCAAGGTAAAAACGAGGCACAAGACGAGGCTCTCAATTGCAATGACCATTCTTTTGCCCTCTTTCAATCCCCTTCTCGAACCAGAACATGACGGTCGATGATGCATTACTCTATTTTGGCACACTTATCCGAAAAGCATTTGATATTGGCAAAAGGGTCTAAAACCCTTTTGGCACAAAGAACCACAAGCAGCGCAGCACCTGGGTGAGCAGAGCAATCCCGCGTAGGTACTCCCAGTAGTTCACGATCAGCATCGCAGCCCCAAGAAGCGTGAGCACCGCGCCAGTCGCAAGACCAACCGTCCTTGGCCTTACCTTGTTTGCGAACCTCGCCGAGACAAGGCTCGTGGACGTGACAACTATGATGCATGCGAGCATCACGGCCCATTTGTCCAGCACGATTGCCGGGTGAATGAGCACATGAGCCGTGCTCGCAATGAGCGCTGTGAAGGTCATGATGAAGGTGCTGGTGCCAACTGCACACTTTAGTTCCATGCCGAGGCCGACGGTAAAGATAATGAGCATCATCATGCCGCCGCCCGTGCCCACGAATCCGGTGCCGAAGCCAATGGGCAGGCCGAAGACAAGGGAGATCGCGATGTCTCGCAGAGTTAGCCCGCCGGCCTTGGCTGCCCCTCTGCTATGGCCCGTCTCTGGCTTCACCAAGAAGCGAATTCCAATGCAGAAGGTGAGGAACAGCGTGAAACTGCCAAGTACCACGTTGCCAACGACAAACGCGGCATAGCTGCCCACCGTGCACATGGTGAGTATGCACGCCATCATTATCCAGCCGCGTTTGAGGTCGATGTTTCCGTGCTTGGCATAAGTGTACGACGCCACTGCAGAGCCAAGGATGTCCGACGCCAATGCGATGGCCGTAGCTTGGTAGGCGCCGGTCTCGCCTTGGAAAGAGGGGCACAGAACGATGAGTATTGGCACCATAACGGTGGCAGCCGACAACCCCGCGAGTCCCGTGCCAACGCCCGCACCCGCTGCGGCAAGTATGTACCAGAGCCATTCCAGTGCCATCATGCCCCCACCCAACCGGTTTGTTCCATCGTATGACACCTTGGGTTCGTCCGCAAGAGAAGGGCTGCATTTCACGGTTCGGCCGATGGAGCGTGGTGGCTACGCCAAGCCGCCACGGTTCATGGTGTGATTTGCGACATTTCTGGGACAAATATGTCGCTTTCGCATCGCGAATCCGTTCGCGGTGTGGTTTGCAACACCGTTTCCCGGAAACGATGTACCACATGTCAGCCTGTCAATCGAAGCGAAAGTAGTCCTCGCCAAGAGCATCTATACGTTCTCTCGCCTTGCGAATTGGCATATAGTGCCTTGAACCACCCGGAGAAGCAACGAAGCCATTATGCTGGTACCACCTGCAGATGTGCTCATTCCCGCCCAGCGGATCCACCACGATGAATGCAACGCCCGCGTCGTGTGAGATGTTGCACGCGATAAAAATGGCGTGATTGAGCAACTGAACCCCGTAGCCCAAACCGCTGCCCCTCAAATCCGCCCTAACGGCCAATTCGCCTATGAGCAGTGCGCCAAATGGCATACGGTTGTAGCCGTGGCGTTCTTTCTTCAGCACGTCTGTTGGCATGACCTGACACGTCGCCAGCGTAAAAAAGCCGATTGGCAAACCGTCCTCGTCGAGACCTACATGCATTGCGCAGAGACCGCTCTTCAACTGCCTGCTTGCCTTGTTCGCCAACCAGCCGTCCATCCATACATCGCCGCAAGTGAACCCATCAAGTACACTCTCGTCCAGATCCTCGAACCGCGCCACCCTACTCAGCATATGGCCCTCCTAGACGATGCTTGCGAGCCAGTCGTACTCCGCGTCGCTGACAAACACGCGCGGAGCGTATGAGAAGTGTGGCACGTGATGGGTCTCGATCGTCCACTTGTCAGAGGACATGAGCGCAGAATAGTAGCTGGTCATGGCCTCATCTGAGATTATGGGTGAGTGGGGGGAGCTGGTACCGTCGTAGACGTCGCGCCACGGGTCCTCATGATGTGACAGGTCCTCGATGGCCTCCCCGCTCATTCCGCCGTACGAGTCCAGCACGGCATCAACGACCGCCATATCCTCGGGCGTGAGAGCGTCTGGCCTGCCGCTCAAGTCCGACTGGACGACACTCCGCTGGCGAGCATGCTCGCGAAACACCTCATAGATGACGGGTCCATGGTCCCATGCCCTGATTTCCTCGCTAAACAAAGGTCTGTCTTGCGTCACCAGGCACCATGCCTGACTGTAGTAGAGCAGTTTTTGCAGCTGGTACCCGGTAAGCCGACCTTTCTCCTGTAGTATGTACGTTGCGACATCAACCGCCTTGCACATGATGCCTCCTCTCTTTCTTAACCGTCCCATGTAATCTTAGCAGTTTTACACCAAATACCTACTGTTCTATACGTTTATTGGGCTTACTCGGGCTACCGGACCTGTCGTTTCGCCCAACGAGGCTAGAACCCACGAGCGACACTTCATCTGTCGTATATTTTTGTTAGCATCTTGTGCTTGGTGCTTACACCCGCAAGCTGCACCATCGGGTCGGACGGGTGCGCCCTGTCCTTGGTACCGGTATCGCCCACCTCCCTCTGCGTAAACTGTTCGAAGTTGATCTTGTCCTTTACCGAGACGCCGCCATGGCCGCCCGTGTCCAGGATCTCGAGCAGGTCGCGGACGTAGCTATACTTCTTCTCCATCTCCGGGTCACCGAACGACGAAGCAAGAGACAGGAACTCGTACAGGCGCACGAAGCCCGAGCACGCCATGCGGAACTCGCCTTGAATGACGACGTTGCCCTGGTACATGTTCTGGAGACGCTTCTTGGCACGGCGCACCAGCATGTCAGCCTTAGCGGCGTCCCTCGCAGTGAGCCTCTTGGTCGTGGCACCGAGCACGATAGTGGCGTATTTCTGGATGTCGTCATCGTCGATGACGTCGTAGCCATCGAGCTTGGACTCCATCTCTATGAGCTGAGACACTGTGACGGTGTTCGAGAGGATCGTCGTCGTGTAGTCTGCCTTGCTCCTATGCCGTCGTACTCCAAGGTGATCTTGCCCGAAAACGCGACAAAAGCCTGCATGTCCCTATAACGGTGACGCTTCATGTCGATGCCGCTCCTCGAAACGTCCACCTGAGACGAACCCTTTGCGTGGCAGGCCTTCTCGTATTCGGAGACGATCATGTCGAGCGTGCGATCACCGTAGCTGCGCTGCGGTACCGCGAGCGTGTCTGGCTGCGTGTCACAAAAAACTCCTTGAGCATGCCATAGTCGACGGCATGGTCACAATCGTAGTGTTGCGATGCCTTGCGCTCGCGCCAATGAGCGTCAGCGCAAAGCGAGTCGATTATGTGGCGCTGGAAACCCAGCTCGCCGGCGACGGAAGGCGATCAGGACGTACGCACGAAGGGTGCGCATAAGACCGGTTACCGCTCATGGCCCGGCCCTCGCGCACTTGCCCGCGGACTTGGTTCCTCCCCTCATGGGGAAGCGCCATTTAGACATACGAAACTAGCCACAAATATGGCGTTTTGGGTAGTTTTTCGGTCTCGAGAAATACGGGGTTACATTTTCGACACCATCTATCTGCGGTTTTGCGGGTCAAGTTTTCCGCTGGTGGAGAATTCGCACTCGAAAACTACCCAAAACGCGGGAAAAGTGGCCAGTTTGGCATCCCGAAATGGCGCTCTGGGCATGCGGGTTACGAGCCGCGCGTTCAAGCGAGACGAAAACGCGGCGTCGGGACTCTACTTCCTCCCGTAATGCTCTCCACGGGTGAGGTACGGTGTGCTCACGTGGATAGACAGGATGGTCAACATCGGTGCCGGAAGGGCTATACGCATGCTCGTACGAGTACCTGATTCCCGCATAGATGGAACACCCTTTCCCGGAAACGGTGTTCCACCCTCGAAGTGGCGGATTGGGACCTGTCCCCAATCCGCCGCCCTCAAGCTCTAGTCGAGGTCTTCTCCGTTGGACTCAATGACCTTCTTGTACCAGAAATACGAGTCCTTGAGCGAGCGATTCATCGTGCCCTGACCGTAGTTGTCGGCGTCCACGTAAATCTGGCCGTAGCGCTTGGCCATCTCGCCCTCGCCGTTGGACACCATGTCCACGCAGCCCCAGTACAGGTAGCCCATCAGAGGAATGCCGTCGAGCTCCACGGCGTCCTTCATGCTCTTTATGTTGGCGCGCATGTAGTCAATGCGGTAGTCGTCGTGCACGGTGCCGTCCACGAACTCGTCGTTCCAGCCAATGCCGCTCTCCACGCACCACAGATCGCAGCGGTAGCGGTTAAACAGCGTGTTGAGTGTAATGCGCTGGCAGTCGGGGTCAGTGGCCCAGCCCCATGCGTTTGTCTTGAGGTAGGGGTTGGCAATGCGCCCGCCGGCTCCGCCGTTGCCCTCGCCGGCCTCGCCCTCGATCTCGTGCGTGGTAAGCGTGCTGCTGCCATAGAGCGAGAAGCTCAGGAAGTCGCACACGCCGTCCATCAGGGTCTCCTCGTCGCCCGGCAGCGCAGGAATCTTTATGCCCTTGCGCTCGTACTCGGCGAGCTTGTACTGCGGATACTCGCCCAGCATCTGCACGTCGGAGTAGAACAGGGTGGCATCCTGGGCCTTCAGCGCCGCCAGCTGGTCGGCCGGGTCGGACGTGTAGCCATACACGGGGCCGTATGCAAGCATCATGCCCACGCTAATCTCGGGCCAGTACTCATGCGCTGCAATCACCGTCTTTGCCGAGGCCAGGAACTGGTGGAACGTGGCGCTGGCAATCGCCTGGTCGTCGGCATGAATAAGGCCGGCGGTCACAAACGGTGCCCACTCTATGCAGTTGATCTCGTTAAAGGTGAGGTAGTACTTTACCAGGCCGTCGAACGCATCGAAGCACGTGGTGGCGTACTTTACAAACTGGTCCACAAGGTAGCGGCTGGCCCAGCCGTTGAAGCGGTTGGCGAGCGAGAGCGGGTTCTCGTAGTGCTCCAACGTCACCAGCGGCTCGATGCCATACTCCTTGCAGGTCCTAAAGATGTCCTTGTAGTAGTCAATGCCAGCCTGGTTGGGCTCGTCGTCGTCCCCGTTGGGAAAGATGCGGCTCCACTTGAGCGAGAAGCGCAGGCAGTTGAAGCCCTCCTCGGCGCACAGGCGAATGTCTTCCTTGTAGTGGTGATAGAAGTCGCTCGCAATGTGGCTGGGATAATAGATGTCGGGGTCGTCAATAAGGCAGACCTGCGCACCCTCTGGCAGGTCGCGCACGTCGCTGTGGAAGCACAGGGGGAGCTTGTCCCACGAACCATCGGGCATGCGGAAGGTAACCTGACGCGGTACCTTGTGCGCGCCATTGGTCATGACGTCGGCCGTAGAGAGGCCCGCGCCACCCTCGAAGACGCCACCCTCGTATTGGTTCGACGCAGTCGCGCCACCCCAGAAGAAGTCCTTGCTAAAGCCCATTTCGACCACTCTCCTTTCGACAAAACGATATGTTTATTCTAACGCAACAGACATGGCGGAATGGAAGTGGAACGCCCTTTCCGGGAAACGGTGTTCCACCCCTCACTCTTATCCGTACACCGCAACGGCGGTCTGGAGCGCGACCTCCATCATCTGCGTAAACGACTCCTGGCGCTCCTCGGCCGAAAGGCCCTCGCCCGTAAGCGGCAGGTCAGACACGGTCATAATCCCCAGCGCCTTCTTGTCGGCCTTTGCCGCGTTGAGGTAGAGCCCCGCCGCCTCCATCTCCACGGCGAGCACGCCCATGGAGGCCCAAGCCTCGTGAACTGCAGACTCGCAGTAGAACACGTCGGTGGAGAGCAGGTTGCCCACGCTATACCTCACGCCCAAGTCCTCGGCAGCGCGAACGGCCGCGCGCAAAAGCCCAAAGTCACAGATTGGAGCGATCGTTCCCGGCATGCCAAAGCTCGCGGCATAGTTGGAGTCCGTGCATGCCCCCTGCCCCATCACGATGTCGCGCAGCCTCACGTGCGGAGCCAGGCCTCCGGCGCTCCCAATGCGAATGATCGCGTCAACGTCATACACGTTGTAGAGCTCCCATGAATAGATGCCAATGGAGGGGATGCCCATGCCGCTGCCCATAACCGACACCGGCACGCCCTTGTAGGTCCCCGTGTACCCCAGCATTCCACGTACGTTGTTGAACAGCCGCACATCGCTCAGGTATCTCTGGGCAACCACCTTTGCACGAAGCGGGTCACCGGGCATAAGCACCACCTTGGCAATATCTCCCACACATGCGGCATTATGGGGCGTTGGCATATATACCTCCTTGTTCAGCCATTAGTTTTGGTGCGAATGTGATAGCATGAGACAATGATATGTAGACTTATCTAGAGGACAAGAGGTGAATCGCTGAATGAGCTCTCAGCTTAAAACTGGCAAGCGCTCTGTCCTTATCGTAGAAGACAACGATATAAACCGCGAGATGCTTAGCGCCATTCTTGAGGACGAGTTTGAGGTCATCGAGGCCGAGAACGGACTGGTTGGCCTACAGAAACTCGAGGAGCACTACGAGGACCTTTCGCTGGTACTGCTAGACGTCATGATGCCGGTGTGCAACGGCCTGGAGTTCCTTCGCAGAAAGAACGAGGACCCGCGCTTTGACTCCGTGCCCGTTATCGTAACCACGGCAAGTGTGGGGCGCGACGACGAGATAAAGTGCCTGGAGCTTGGTGCCAACGACTTTGTGGCAAAGCCCTACGACGTCGAGATAATGATGAACCGCATAAACAACACGGTGCACCTGCGCGAATCGGCATCCATCGTAAACCAGCTCATGTGGGACGACCTCACCGGCCTGTACAGCAAGGAGTTCTTCTATCGCCGTGTGGACGGCATCTTTGTGGAATACCCCGGCGCCGACTTTGACATGGTCTGTACCGACATAGAGAACTTCAAGTCGCTCAACGACCGCTACGGCAGGCAGAACTGCGACCAGCTCCTGC
>JAUMWL010000057.1:8067-16300 GCA_030529665.1 Coriobacteriales bacterium | reverse complement strand
ATCGACTCCTTCGACCAGTGGGGCGTCGAGCTGGGCAAGCAGCTTGCCAAGCAGATCACCCCGGCCCTGCACGACGACGACGCGCTGGCCGCACAGGACGCCTCCACCAAGGCGCTCATTGAGTTCTATCGCGCCAACCGCAAGTAGCTTACAAACAAAGCCAAGCAAAGGGGAGTATCCCCATCGTCTCATGCGGGCGATGGGGATACTCCCCTTTGCTCGCCGTGCCATGCGCAAACTGTTGTATTATCGAACTCACGTCCAACGAAAGGAAGACGATGGTACAACCGGAGCAAACCAACCAGCCGCTGCAAACGGGTAACGAGGACGAGGACCTCGAGGCCCAGCTTGCATACGAGACCATAAAGCGCAACCGAGAGGCACGCAAGCGCAAGCGCATCATAGCGGTGGCGATCGCCATCGTCGTTGCGCTTGGCGTCGCCGTGTTCTTTATTGTCAACCAAGCCAGCCAGACAGAAGAGGAAGAGGAGTACGACCCCCTCGATGCAACAAGTCAGGTGTACCGCGGTGACTTTGCTACAGCCATCAGCGCAAACGGTGCCACCGAGCCGCTTACCACCACCGTGGTCTCGCCCGAGGTAGAGGGCATAATAGAGAACCTTGCCGTTGAGGAGGGCTCCACGGTAAACGAGGGCGACGTGCTGTTTACCATAAAGAACGAGGAGCTAGACAAGACCGTGCGCGAGGCCGAGCGCCAGGTGCAGTCCGAGCAGCGCTCGGTGGACGCCGCAAACCGTGCGGTTGACGAGGCCTATGCCGCCTACAACAAGGCGTGGAACGACTGCAACGAGTCGGGCGACTGGGAGGAGTTTGACGAGGCGGGCCTGCGCGAGGGCATCAGCTCGGCCGAGGACGGCTACCAGTCCGCTCTGGAAAGCTTGGATTCTGCTCAGACCTCGCTGGCGGAGGCACAGGCCGCGGCAGACAAGCGCACGGTGCGTGCGCCCGTATCGGGCACGGTGGTGGCCATGAACGCGCAAAACGGCGCAAGCACCGCGGCTGCGTCGGAGAGCAGCTCGTCTGGCTCCCTTATGCAAATATCCGACCTCAGCCAAATGAAGGTAACCGTACAGGTAAACGAGGTTGACATCGCCTCCATTCAGGTGGGACAGGTGGCAAAGGCAACGTTTTCCGCGCTGCCCGACATAGAGCTCGACGCAACTGTCCAGCGCATCGCGTCGGTCTCCTCTGGCGAGGGCGGGGACTACGGCGGGGTGGTGACCTATGCGGTCGACCTTCTTATTGCCAATCCCGATCCCAAGCTCAAGCCCGGCATGACCGCCACGGTGGACATAACCACCCAAAGCGCCGAGGACTCCCTCATTGTGCCCGTCTCGGCCTTGTGGGGCGAAGAGGACGATGGGGTGGCCTACGTTACGGTAATCGATTCCGACACAAAGAAGACGCGCGACGTAAAGGTAAAGGTTTTGGAGAAGAACAACTCCGAGGCCGCACTCTCGCCAGACGGCGAGCTTACAGAGGACGATTTGGTGCTCATGAGCGGTGGCGGTGGCGCCATGGAAACCGAAGGCGACGAACTTGATGACGAGGGCATGTTTGAGAGCTTCTCGGTAGAGACCGATACGTTTGCAGGCTAGGTGGGTGTGCCATTTGGCGAGATTTGGTGCGAGGAGGTGAGCAGGCGTGGCCAAGGTCTTGGACGTACATAACGTGCACCGCATCTATGAGTCGGCGGCAGGTTACACGCATGCCCTGCGTGGCGTGTCGCTTGAGGTCTCGCGCGGCGAGTTCTTGTGCGTTATGGGACCGTCCGGATCGGGCAAGTCCACGCTCATGAACATCTTGGGCTGCCTGGACCGTCCGACCTCGGGCACATATATGCTTGAGGGCCTTAACGTGTCCGAGCTTACGGATGACGAGCTGGCCATGGTGCGTGCAACCAGGCTCGGGTTTGTGTTTCAGAGCTTTAACCTGCTGCCGCGAGCTACCGTTATGCGCAACGTGCAGCTGCCGCTCATATACACCAACCGCAGCAACAACGAGCGTCTTGAGCGAGCGGTGCGCGCGCTCAACGCCGTGGGACTGCCGCCCGACTTCTATGACCATCGCTCAAACGAGCTGTCGGGTGGCCAGATGCAGCGCGTGGCCATAGCCCGCGCCTTGGTAAACGATCCTGCGCTCATCTTGGCAGACGAGCCCACAGGAAACCTGGACTCCGCAACCAGCGACATGGTGCTCCAGACCTTTGCGCGCCTGCGCAACGAGGGCAAGACCATCGTGTTGATTACCCACGACCCCGAGGTGAGCTCTTGGGCCGACCGCACCGTGCACATACGCGACGGCAAGCTGCTTACCGACGACGAGGAGCGTGCGCACGCGGCGGAGCGCGGGCACACGTAGGCGCAACACAGGGAGGAGGCGGCGCATGAGGGTGCGTGACCTTGCCATAGAGACATGGAGCGCGTTCGACTCCAACAGGGGTCGCAGCGCGCTTACGGTGTTGGGAATCGTTATTGGCATCTCGGCCGTCATTGCCATGACCTCTCTCATTGGTGGCGTCAACCGTGCGCTGGTGGGCGAGCTGGGCCTTAGCCAGGCACAGCTCGTATACATAAACGTGTGGATTGGTCGAGACCTCACCTTTGACGACGTGGAAAAGATTGCGCGCGACAATGCCGACTACGAGTACGTAACCGCCACCACGTGGGGAAGCGGCGACGTGACGACTGGCGAGAAGAAGGCATCGGGCAGCTTTCAGGGCGTCGAGCCCCAATACTTTAAGGCTACGGGAACCAAGTTCTTGCAGGGCCGTGCCTTTACGGATGGAGAGGTGGAGGATGGCTCCATGGTGGTCATCATAGACCAAAACGCCGTCCGACTCCTCTTTGGGTCGGTCGATGCCGATGCTGTGGGCAAGTCCTTGCGCATAGGAAACGATCTGTACACCATTGTGGGCGTCACGGAGTCCAACGGCATGAGCTTTGGCGATGACGAGTCGGTTAATGGCTTCTTGCCTCACACCACCATGGCCACGCGCCTTACCGGCAGCGACACCATCGACCAGATCATGGGGTTTGCCTACGAAGGCACCAATATGGAGGAGCTTGTTACCAAGACGCAGAACTATCTGGCAAGCGCCTACAACGTTCCAGAAGACGAACGCGAGGACAGCATCTACGTGTACTCCATGCAATCCCTCATCGACTCGGTCAATGCAACCACGGGGTCCTTCTCGGCGCTTATGACCGCCGTGGCGAGCATATCGTTGGTGGTGGGCGGCATTGGAATCATGAACATGATGCTCACCAACGTTACCGAGCGCATTCGCGAGATTGGCCTGCGCAAGGCCCTTGGCGCAAAGCGTTCCGACATAGTGCGGCAGTTTATGCTAGAGAGCATCTGCCTGTGCGTTGCGGGCGGGCTCATTGGCGTGGTTCTGGGGTATGTGGGGTCGTTTGCGCTTACCGGTATTGCCGCGGACGCCCTCGCAGGCGATGCATCCATGGAGATAAGCCCCGTTATTGACCTGCAGACCGTCGCCATGGCTACGGGCATATGCGTTGCCACGGGCATCGTGTTTGGGTGGTATCCCGCCCGTCGTGCCGCGCGGCTCGACCCCGTGGAGAGTCTGCACTACCAGTAGCCGAGCACGTCATCAGGCATTTCCTGATCGACCTCGGATGGGAATCCGTCACGAACATCGAGCCGTGCTCCCCGGTTCTCAGACGACCGTATGCCCTCCGCGCAGGGCCTCGGCACGCTTGTCGCTCTCTGACTTCTCCCGCTCCTCCTGCGTGGCGGCAGACTTGCGCACGTAGTGGCAGTCGCAGACATCCCCGCCCGTCGCCAGCGTGGAGTTGCGCAGGAACAGATGGTTGCTGATCTCGCCCATGCTGTAGTCGATGGCGCACATGGCCGGCACGATGTGCGCCATGCCGCGGCTCTTGAGGTAGTCGTAGATGCCGCAGCGGGTGAACGTCGCCGTGAAGCGGTCCTCGTCCTCCACCTCGACGGTGAACTGCCAGGTGAAGGGATGGGACGCTCGCTGGCTCCGCTTTCCGATGTCCACCTGGCGCCGCACCTCCTTCGGCACCAGCATGTCGCGTCTCGCCATCTTCTTGCGCAGGATGCGCGGATGCATGAGGAAGTCGTGGTAGAAGCGCGTAAGCGTGTCGATGTCGGGCTTGGGGTCGCACGTCTCGTAGATGGCGCCGAGCATGACCGCCTGCGCGAGGTTGAGCTTGAGGACGTCGCCCTCGACGTACTCGGGCAGGCTCTCCATCTCGCGGCGGTAGACCGCACGTGCCTGCCGGTAGAAGGCGCGCGGATCCTCGACGCCCAGGATGGGCAGGGTCTCCAGCATCGAGGGCTTCAGGAACACCCAGCTCGCGGATATGAGGAGGCCCTCTTTCATTGCTTGCCTTGCTCGGTTGCGGTTCCGTTCACGCAGAACATGTTCTTCTCCCGGCTGATCCGGATGTTGGAGATGTCCAAGGCGATAGCCAACTTCGGGACCTCGAACTGTGCGAAGCCCCACTTCGCCATCGGGGTGTGCCCCATGTTCATGCCGGCCAGCATCAGCCTGCCGACGAGGCCCTGCGGATTGCCGAAATTGTCGCTAATGCTCATAGGAACCCAACCTTCCCTTGTTCGCGCGCCGAAACGGAGGTTTCGGGGCCGGAATCGGCTAAAAAACCTACGCTTCTGCGCGCGCCTGGCGCCGGGCCGGGTGGCATGCCGCTGCGGCTTGGCCCCGGAAGCGCCAGTCCTGCGGTTATGAACTCGGTGGGGAGCATAAACCGGGATTTCTCCAATCGGTATCCCAATCACGCTGTACCTCTCTTCGCGCAGCGAAATATGCCTTCCGTCGTACGCCGTGGCGATACCGCCAAGCTGCCGATAAGATGCCCGTATTTCGTCGTGTCGTGACAACACCATCTCCATTTCTCGAGGTACAGGTGACATTGCAACACGTTGCTAAATTAGGTGCGCTCTACCACAGCGCAACGGCTGGCAGTGCCTTATCATAAAGTTAGCACCGTCTAACTACGAAGGGTTTGCCAATGGAAGAGAACGTGCTCGCAACCGGCTGGATCAGCGTCGGCAACCTCTGGATGATGGGTGGCTTGCTTGTTGCCTCGAGACGCCTGATAGCCAAAGGGGCGGATGGATAGCATTCCCGTAGCTCCATACGGCGTGAGCCACGGGGTTATACCAACGCCATTAAGTTAACGCTCGAGTGGAGAACTGGGGGGTTATGCCCTTTTCATGCCAGAGAGCGTCAACCGTCCGACGATGCCCGACGGGTTGCATGAATTGTCGCTGAGATCCATGGGAATCAAACCTTGGAGAATCGGCCATTCGAGGGCATCGCAGATGCGTCGTACACCTCGCTGGCCGGGTGCTTCCCGCGCATGTTGCGGAACCTTCTCTCGGTATGCGCTCCGCTGTGCCCGAGACTCTGGAAAGGACTGAAGATGAAGGCGTACCGAGCAGTCTCGGAGAAGATGTGGGCGTTCCTCGACCCCAACGGCATGCAGAAGCTGGCCAAGCTACCGTTCTTCATGCCCCTTATGAAGAGGGTCGTGCCCGCCGTAGTCGGGGATTGTTGCAAGGTAGCGATCGTAGTTCTCCACCGCTGTGCGCCAGATCGTCCGTGCCTGCTCAATGCCATAGCGCTCCGCGCGCCAACCCTTGACCTTCTTGCTGTAGGAAAGCCTTTCGATTGGAATGTGATTGCTCACAATCTGTTCTATAACACGACCGTCCTTCATGGCCCCGTCTCTCCTTAGGTCACCGTTTTGTCAACGTAGGACGTGTTTCACTGACTGCTGATTCGGATGATGTAGTTAGCCTATGTTAACCTACTACAAGGCCGACCCTGAGCGCATCACGATGGACGTGTTCGATGGCATGATCGATGCCATCTGCACATGCGACATGATGAAGCGGTTCTACAAGGGTAAGAACTGCTTCGACCAAACAGAGATGGACAAGTATGTTCGCGGCTCCAAAAGGTCCAAAAAGAGGGAGTACCCGATGGACTGGGTATTCGATTTCTCCTATGACCTGTCTGTCCCGGAATACTACGTGACGCACCGGGAACCTAGGTCGGCGTCAAATACGCGCTCGCTGCTTCCGAGAAGAGGCGTGCGGTTTGCTTGAAAAGTTAACAATAGCTAACTATAGTATTGCGAGAAACGTCCGTCGTTGGGAGGAGAAGCATGTCGGGTCTGGTGCAGGTCTCGCCGGCCACACAGGTGCGCATCACGGAGGTGTCCGGTGCGGTTGCCTCGGGCTTCTCGCCTGCGTGCCGCCGACTATCTCCCTCCCTGGTCGGCGACACCGTACGCTCACGGTTCCAGGAGACAGCATGCAAGAGCAAAGCTTTTTGAAAATCGACGGTCTGCAAAAGAACTATGGAGAAGGCGATGCGCGGGTGGAGGTGCTGCGCTCGATTTCCTGCGAGGCGAGCAGGGGAGAGATTTGCATGCTCTTTGGGCCGTCCGGCTCGGGCAAGTCAACCTTCCTCAACCTCGTAGGCGGGCTGGAACCGGCGGATTCGGGCAGCATCTGGATTAATGGCAACGAGATCACCAGCCTTGGCAGCAGGGAACTCGTGGAGTACCGTCGTCGTGAGCTAGGCTTCATCTTCCAGTTCTACAACTTGGTCCCTGATCTTACCATACGCGAGAACATAGAGGTCACGCAGTTCCTTTCGGAAGATCCTCTTCCCGTGGACGACCTCCTCCATTCGCTGGGCCTATGGGAGCACCGGTCCAAGTTCCCCAACCAGGTGTCTGGCGGACAGCAGCAGCGCTGCGCCATCGGGCGTGCGCTGGTAAAGAACCCAAGCCTCGTGCTGGCCGACGAACCCACCGGTGCCTTGGACTACCACACGTCCAAAGAGATCCTAGCCCTTATGGAGCGCATCAACCACGAGTATGGCTGCACCATGGTGATCGTAACGCACAACGATGCCCTGCGTCACATGGCGCACCACATACTGCGCCTTCGCGATGGCGAGCTGGTAGAAGACGTTCGCAACGAGCGGGTGCTGTCCGTTTCGCAGATTGAGTGGTAGCCATGCGCATCCCTCCACTTGTACGTCGTCTGCCCCGCGACCTTTACCACAACCTCGGCAAATACCTGGGCATCCTCGGCCTGCTCGTCATGGCTGTTACCTTCACTTCGGGCTTCTTGGTCTCTGCCTACTCCATCGCCGACATCGCTGCCGACATGCGCGACAAGTATTGCATCGAGGACCTCTACTTCGTGACCATGTACCAGGCGACCGATGACGCGCTCGAGGCGGTCGAGGGCCTAGGCGCTACGGTTTACGAGAACTTCTCGCGCGACGTGTCCCTTAATCTTGGCGGCGAAGACAAAGCCATGATGGTGCGCCTGTACAAGAACCGCGACGGCTCGTTCGACGGGGTCGCGTACGCGCAGGGCAGGGCGCCCCGTGCGGCTAGCGAGGTAGCGCTCGACCGCGTGTTCTGCTCGAACCATGACCTTGGGTTGGGAGATAACGTGCAAATCGCGGGCGAGGACTTCGAGCTCGTGGGCATCTGCACGCTCTCTGACTACCAGGCGACGTACAAGAATGCGGGCGACTTCATGTTCAACGCCACGACCTTTACCGTGGCACAGCTCACGGACGAGGAGTGGGAACGGCTGGTGGGCGACGGTGCCACCTTCCGCTACTCCGTCGTACTGAATGACCGGGGCATGGACCTTGCCGGGCGTGTGTCGTTCGAGGAGGACCTGGTGGACGCCGTGAACGAAAACGGCTCCACCGTCACCGACCTCATCGACCGCGAGTCGAACATCGGGCTCACGTTTGCCTCCGACGACGTGGAGAGCGACAGCAGGATGTGGGAGATCCTCATGCTGGTGCTTGTCGTGATCATGGCCTTCGTGTTTGTGGTGCTCACCGACGCGACCATAGAGCAGGAGTCGGCCGTGATTGGCACGCTGCTGGCAAGCGGCTACCGCAAGCGCGAGATCGTGGCGCACTACCTGGTGCTTCCCACCGTCATTGGCCTTGTGGGATGCGCGTTGGGGTTTGCGCTGGGCAACACGCTCATGGCAGAGCCCATGCAGGGCCTTTACTACAACAGCTACAGCTTCCCGCCGTACGTGGCGACGTGGCACCCACGGGTGCTCGTCATGACCACGATCGCGCCGTTTTGCCTGCTCGTGCTCATTACGCTCCTGGGCCTTCTTCGCAAGCTCGGTGCCACGCCGC